>CAYMKA010000053.1:0-10527 GCA_964390935.1 uncultured bacterium | reverse complement strand
ATAGAATGAGTTTCTGTGAAGATAACAGTCAAAGCAAAAACCAATGCCAAACAAGAAAAAGTCGAAAAAATTGATGAGGCTAACTACGTTGTGGCTGTTAAAGCCGCTCCAATTGAGGGTAAGGCGAATGAAGCGATCATCAAGGCATTAGCTAAATATTTTAAAATCGCACCATCAGCGATTCGATTAATATCAGGAGAAAAATCTAAAATGAAGAGATTTGAGTTATGACAATAAAAGTTTCTGAAATCTTTTACAGTTTACAGGGTGAAGGCCAGTTTGCAGGTACCCCCAGTATTTTTATTCGTACCTTTGGTTGTAATTTTAACTGCAGTGGTTTTGGCATGTCCCAAGGGGAGTTGAGCAAAGAACGCATGGCAATTGATCCCCAAAAATATTCTAAATTTGAAGATTTACCGCTGGTCGCAACCGGCTGCGATAGTTATGGCAGTTGGGATCCGCGCTTTAAACATTTAAGCCAAGATTTAGAAATTGATGAGATCGTTGAAAGAGTTTTGAAACTTTTACCCGAGTCTCGATTTGTTCAAGGAAATGGTAACGATGTCCATTTAATTATCACCGGCGGGGAACCGCTTTTGGGCTGGCAAAAAAATTATCCGGCCTTATTAAAAACATTGAGTTTGCTGGGTTTAAAAAATTTAACGTTTGAAACTAATGGAACCCAAGTGCTGGATGCCGATTTAAAAGAATATTTGAAAAATGCTGACTTTAAAACCACTTTTAGCGTGAGCCCTAAATTAAAAATCAGTGGTCATTCTTTTGCTGAAGCGATCAAACCTGAGGTGGTGAAAGAATACTCTCAAACAGGAAATGTGTTTTTTAAATTTGTCGTGTCTGGTGAAAAAGAAATCACAGAAGTGAATCAAGCTCTCAATGCTTATCGCACTACAGGAATCAAGTCTAAAGTTTATTTAATGCCAGTGGGTGGTTTACCCAAAGAATATTTGTTAAATAAACATATCGTTTCTGAGTTATGTGCTGAGCTTGGTTTTTATTTTAGTCCGCGCCTGCAGGTTGAACTGTGGGGTAATGAGCATGGAACCTAAGGATAAATAAAAAAATGCCTGAACTTCCAGAAGTCGAGACCGTTTCTAGATCTTTAAAACCCTTTTTATTAAATAAAACCATTCGAGAAGTAAATTTTTTATGGCCTGGGGTAACCAGCCCTCAATCAAATAAAGAGTTTTTAAAAAATACTATCGGTCAAAAAATTATTAAATTAAGCCGCGTCGGAAAATATATGTTTTGGGAACTTTCTAATAGTTATCAAATTGTCGTGCATTTACGAATGACTGGCCAATTTTTGGTCGATTTAAAAATGGCAAAACATTTGTCGCATGAACGTTTGCGATTAAAGTTAAGTTCAGGAAAAGAAGTCCATTATTTTGATCAACGAAAATTTGGCAGGTTATGGGTGGCGAATGATTTAACTAAATTAAAAGGGAGTCAGGTTTCTGAACTGGGCATCGATGCGCTTGATCCAAAGCTCACTGAAAAAATATTTATTGAAAAAATAAAATCAAAAAAACGCCAGATGAAAGTGCTATTACTTGATCAAACTCTAATTGCCGGGCTGGGCAATATTTATGTCGATGAAGCGCTGTATTTAGCCAAAATTCATCCCTTATCGATTAGCACTAAAGTTCCTGATCAAAATTTAAAAATTTTATTTAAAAGCATGCGTAAAGTTTTAAATGATTCGCTTAAATATCAGGGCACGACATTTAGAGATTACCGCACGGCCAGGGGCGAAGAGGGGGGATTCTTTGCTCGTCTGAAAGTCTATGGTCGTAAAAACCAAAAATGCCGCAGATGTAAAAGTCTTATTAGCAAAATTAAGGTTGCTCAGCGTGGCACCCATTTATGTACAATTTGCCAAATAAAAATTTAGAAATTTTAATTTCTTATAACTTCGTTTATTTATTTAAATAAGTAATCGTCAATTGAAGAACCGTCGCAAACGAAACCCACAGCAAATAGGGAGTCTGGATATAAGTGATCCAGCGTTGATGGGGATAAATTGCAATCATTGCCCACACTAAAGTCCCCAGGACCAATAAAATATCAATCGCTGCCAGTAAATTACTTTTTAATCCAAATTGAAGCGGAGTAAAGGCAGCGTTGAAAACTAAATTTAATGCAAAGGGAACCGCAATCATTAATGGAATTTTTTTTTGAAAGGCGAGCAAAAAAACCTTCCCAAAAGAAATAAATATCAGAATATAGAGAAAACTCCATACCGGTCCAAATAGCCAAGAAGGAGGAGCCCAGGTAGGTTTTGTTAATTGAGAGTACCAGTTGTATGTATTATTCATGGGGTCATTATAAACATTTAAATGATTTTGGCTGCCCGACATGGACTCGAACCACGATAAACAGATCCAGAATCTGTTGTCCTACCAATTAGACGATCGGGCACCAATACGTAAGGACTAAATCTTACTACAAACTATTTATTATTTCGGTGGTTTTCTAAAAACGCGATTTAAAAATAATGCTGAACCGGGGATTAAAACAATTGCCAATTTAAGCAGCGAAGTAGGCGATAAAAAACCTGAGTAAGCTAAAAACATAAAGAAGATGGTTATGCCCGCAAAAAATAGAGCCAGAAATTTAGCAAAAGGTTTATCGTAAAATGATTTTTTTCTCCGTTCTTTGGGAACGTGCGCTATAAAATAATCACTTAATTTTTGAAAAGCCTGTTTTTCGGTTTCTGTTTTCCCTTCCCAAATAGCCATTTGATAGCCTGGAAAATTAATCTTTAAATATTTCTGCATGCCCCACGAGCGGTTCCAGTTTTCATCCATTAAAAAAGTTTTGATTTGAGACCAAGAAAATTGTTTTACTTTAGGCTTGCCGGGTATTATTTCTAGGTAGGGCATCAGTGTCTCAGTAATGCCTATGTCGGTTAATTCAAACCAAGATTTCTTAAGAAGTACAAAAATTAAGCCCACTAAAGTTAAAAAATAAAAAGGTGTAATCGCAATGGGCGGCATTCCCAGCCATATCAACGCAAAAGTAACTGCCATGCTCCCTGAGACCATTAAATAGATGGTTCTCCAAAAATGAGGTAGGGTATTACAAGTGTAAGAGACAGAATCTTTATTATTACTCTCTGACATTGTTTCAATTATATAATCAAATACTAATGCAAACCGACTGGTTAAAAGTGGCTGAAGCTTTATGGCAAAAATATTATGACCAGAAATTATCTCGCGAAGAGATTTTGGCATTGCATTGTGTTCCGTTAGATTTTCCCAAAGATGATTTGCGTTTAAGGCAGGCTTTAAAGCTAAAAAATTTGCTTCCTGAATTTCAGGCACTTTTAAAGAAAGGTCTGCATAGTCTTGATTATTTAAGTTTATTGGCCAATTTTTCAGCCGCAGACCAAAAAAATTACTTAGAACAATTAGTCACAAAATATCACTTGGGTTATAACCATCAACGAAAAATATTTGAATGGCTTTATGATTTACTGCAAATTCAAAAATTAAGTCTTTCTGATTTTATTCAAAAATATGATTTAGATAAACTTAAATCTCAGACTGAACTAGAAGCAAGATTGTTTGCTTTGCGTTTTCCGACATTTGTTAAAGAAGGTAAAGCTGCATGATTACCTACGAGCCTGAATTGATTGTGGTTAACGAAGATTATGAACAAAGTGAAATCACTCAAAATGTTTTAAGTTTTTATCCAAATGTTCCTATTAAAATAATTCCTAATCGAACTAACGAAGAGAATTTGGCTTTAAGTCAAAATTCTGGCCGAAAAGTAATGCTTTTAACCGAACATCGCGGGAAATTTTTTAAACTGTGTCCAGCTTATGGAGAGTGTTACACCTGCTGCAATATGTACACTTTAAATTTAACTCAAAATTGTCATTTCGCTTGTTCATACTGCTTTTTACAAGAATATATGAATAAACATGTCATGACTCAGTTTGTGAATTTAGAAGCCTTGTTTAGCGAAATGGACCAGATGTTTTTAAAACGACCGGACATCTTTTTTAGAATTTCGACAGGAGAATTAGCAGACAGTTTAGCTTTAGATGATGCCACCGGTTTAAATAAAGCTTTAATTAAATATTTTTCTAAGCAAAATAATGCTGTTTTAGAGTTTCGTACTAAAAGTTCTGATATTGATCATTTATTGGATATTAAAGGTCATAAAAATACGGTGATTTCTTGGTCAATTGGTTCAGATTTAATTCAAAAAGAAGAAGAACATAAAACGGCCACACAATTAGAAAGAATCAAATCAGCTGCCAAAGCAGCAAGGGCAGGTTATGGGATCGCTTTTCACTTTGATCCGATGATTTATTTTGAGGGATATGAAAAAGAATATGCTCAAACGATTCAATGGATTAAAGATTATGTGCCGTTAGATTCGATTCTGTGGATTAGCATGGGAACTCTGCGTTTTGCGCCGGCTCAGCGCCATGCGATGCGTGAAAATTTCCCAAATTCAAAATTACTTCAGGGAGAACTGTTAACTCACTCGGACGGCAAAATGCGTTATCCTGTTTCGCAGCGTGTGGAGATGTACAAGTGGTTGCATCAGCAAGTTGAAAATCTAAATCCAAAAATTATGCAGTATTTATGTATGGAAGAGGCAGAAGTGTGGGAAAAAGTTTTTGCGCATAAGCCAGGCATGACCAACGCCAAAGTCATGGCAGAAATCAGTCAAAAAGCCAAAGATTTTTTTAATAAAGTCCCGGCGTGAGGGGTTTGCACATAAATAATAGTTCCCTATAATCCAAACTCTTTTGTATGTTGGGCTGGTAGCTCAGTCGGTAGAGCAAAGGACTGAAAATCCTTGTGTCGACAGTTCAATTCTGTCCCGGCCCACCATACGACTTCCGCCGCCTTAGCTCAGCTGGTAGAGCAACTGATTTGTAATCAGTAGGTCCTCGGTTCGATTCCGTGAGGCGGCTCCATTATTTATAAAGGCATAGCTCCGAAAAAATCATCGATCATATTTCTTAATTCTTTTGATGAAAAAGGTTTATTTAAAACAGCTTGGACTTTCGTTTCGGTTAAATCTGCCCCTTGTAATTCGCCGCTGACGGAGATGACTTTGATTTTTTCTTGATTAGGTAACTGACGAATGATATGCGTAACTTCGGTTCCGCTCATTCCGGGCATATTTTTATCCACAACTAACAGTTCATATCGATTGGCGCGGGCTAAAGTCAGTCCTGCCTCTGCATTTTCGGCAAGATCAACCGAAGTCATTCCATAGCTTTTCATTAGGGTTTTAATCATTCTTCTGACGGGTTCCTGATCATCAATCACCAGTGTTCTAATTTTTTCATAGGCGATGGGGGGTCTAGCTAAGGGAATGGATAAAGGTTTTTCAACATCAGATTCTCCGATTTCAAAATCGAGATTAACCCAAAATTCGCTGCCTTTTTCATTTTGAGAATGAGGGTTAAGAGGGCTGATGACCCCCAGTTCGTTCGAGCCCATTAACTCTGCTAGTTTTTTAATAATATTTAAACCAAGTCCGCTTCCCCCTATTTTTCGATGGTTTGACTCAACTCCATTGACCTGACCATAGGGTTCAAAAATTAATTTTTGTTTGCTTGCAGGAACTCCACTGCCTGTATCAATGACACTAAATCTTATCTTTATTTTTTTTTCAGTTTTTTCCTGGACAGAAAGTTTCAATTTGATTTCGCCCTTTCGAGTGAATTCAAAGGCATTCCCGATCAGATTAACCAAAATTTGTTTTAATTTAATTTGGTCCCCGATAACCGTTAATGGCAATTCAGAATTAAGTCCATGGTAAGAAAGTTTTAATGATAGATTTCGATTTTTAGCTTGAGTGCCGTGTAGTTCTAAAGTCTCCTTCATTAAATTTTGCAAAATAAAAGGTTCTTTTTTAAGAACCCATTCTTTTTGTTCAATTTTAAGCATGCGCAGCAAACTGTTTAATGAGTTGATTAAACCCTGGCCTGAAATTTTGGCCATCTCTAAGTCTTCTTTAGATAAACGATCACCCTCGGTTTGCATTTCAACAATGCCCATGACCTGCTGTAAAAGGTTTCGAATATCATGAGTCTTATGAGAAAGATATTCATTCTTGGTTTTAGTTTCAATTTCCATTCTTTTTTGTTTTTCTCTTTCCAATGTGACATCCCGGCCTATGGCGTAAATTTCGCCATTTTTAAAGACTGCAACCCAAGAGATGATTTTGTAACAGCCGTCTTTACAACGCATTCGGGCTTCAGTATTAGAAACATTGGTTTCACCCGCGTTCCGTCGGCTGATTTTTTCTTTCACCAGCTTCATATCATCCGGATGCATAAAAAAGTCTACACTCCATTCAATAGAATCTTCTTCTGAGTACCCTAATGTTTTTCTAAATCCTGGATTCATAAAGCGATATTTTCCTTCTTTATTAGTAATACAAAACATGTCATCCGTTAAAAGAAAATAGTTATTCAAGTCGCTTATTTTTTTATCCAGGTCATTTTTTAATTCATAGAGACTGAGTTCGCTAACGACGGGATTTGTAATTGATGGTTTTTCAGCAGTGGTTATTTGAAAAGGACGATCATTCAACCATTTTGTAAATTCATTAGCTGGAAGGGGTCTACTGTAGTAATAGCCCTGCAAATAATCGCATCCCCATTTTTTGAGCAGACGGACCTGTTCTTCTGTTTCGACTCCCTCAGCCACAGTTTTAAGCCCTAAATCAATGGCGGTGTTAATAAGATTTTTGACCAGTAGTTGTGTGTTTTTAAAATTCATATTGCTGATAAATTTGCGATCAATTTTGATCCCATCGATCGGTAAATCATGAAGTAATGACCAGGAAGAATAGCCGGTTCCAAAATCATCAAGCCAAATAGCGATGCCCATTTTTTTTAGCTCATTTAAAATAAATTTTGTTTTACGAATATCTTGAACTGCCTGCGTTTCTGTAATTTCTATTTTAAAAACGCTGGGATCGATGCCATGCAAATCAATAATTCGTTTTATTTTTTGAGATAAATCGGGTTGATCAAAGTGCTCTGCAGAAATATTGATTGCGACATTCAGGTTAATGCCAAGCATTTTCCATTTTTTAATCTGCTGACATGTTTCATTCAAAACTGAAACATCAATTTTTTTAATCTGACCTGTTTCAATGGCAATAGGAATGAATTCTTGCGGGCTCACCAATTCTTTTCGGCCAGCCACTCGTAATCGAAGCAATACTTCAGCAGATATTTCCTTATCACCGACAACGGGTTGAAAATGTAATTCGAACTTCGTCTCATGATTAATTCCCAGCGTTGCGTCTTCTACCTGATCAATCATCTGTCTTCTTTTTTGAAAAATTTCATGCACAACTGGATTTTTTATTTTTATAAAATCAATCGAACGAAAAGGAGATATTTTGCTGCTTTCAAAACTGACAGAAAAATCAGTGTGTTTAAAAGATTGCTTGAGAGCCACGGCAGCACTTAAAATTAAAGAGTGGTCCTCTTTGCCATCTAAAGGATACAGGCTGATCCCGGTACTCGTTGAAGAAGCAATTACTTCGGGATATTCGGCTTTAAATGTATTGAGAGATCTAAAAAAATCTCTAAAGATCGTGTTTAGGTCGAGAGAGACTCTAATGCCTTTAATAACGACGGCATAAATTTCAGGAGTCATTTGAATCACATGATCTTTATAGAAGATATGTTCTTTTAGAAAAATAAAAAAATCATTTTGAAGTTTTTTGGCGATTTCTTCTTTTCCTACAAAATTGAGAGCGATGAAAGAAAGAGCAAATCCGTTGTGGTTTCTGTTGCTCATCCGAATGGTTTCGTTAAGGGTGCGTTTTAAACTTTCAAGTGCTTCTTTAGTTCTCCCATGATATTTGGCAAGAAAAGAGGCTCTGGATAGCCCCTCAGAAGATAATACCTTGCCCAACATTTTTTATAACCGCCTAACTTTAATGAAATTGCAAATTTAACTGCAAAAAATATGCCAAAAATAATAAGGAAAGATAAACACGTATGCCTAAAGTTCATGTTTAATGCACTGGTTGCTGTGCATCTTCAGATACATATTTAAATTCATATTTCAACCTTGAGTTTAAAAAATAGCTGGTTTTCTTAATTTATTTCTCTAAAATGAAAAAACAGTTTTTGAATCGATACAAATTTTTGTTCGTTTCTTAAGTTTTAATCGTTAAAAAAATCGAAAGTAAAAAATAAACAAAAAGAAAGAGGGCATTGTTCCTTTGGCAAAGGAAAATTCAGGAAGGGGTTTTTTATGAAAGTAGGTTTAATGGGTTTTGGCAGAGCAGGAAAGGCCGTGGCCAATGTGTTACTCGAATCGGAGCAGACTAATTTGCAGTGGGTGGTTCGCAGAACTGAAAAATTAGAACACCGTTCGGTGCCGGAATTTTTGGGAATTGAAACACCTGAAAAAGAATCAGGCCTTATTTACTCGAATCATGAATTTACCGCTGAAGAATTGATGAGACAGCATCCGGTAGATGTGATCGTCGATTTTTCCTCTGAAGAAGGTCTTGATTATTATGGAGAGGCTGCTAAAAAACGTGGCATTACCATTCTGAGTGCAGTTTCACATTATTCTCAAGAAAAATTAGAACAGCTTAAAAAAATCGCCCAGTCGACCCGGGTCCTGCACTCACCCAACATTACGCTGGGGATTAATTTTTTAATGATCGCTGCTAAAATTTTAAAAAATATTGCTCCTTACACTGATATTGAAATTATCGAAGAGCATTTCAAACAAAAACCCGAAATTTCAGGAACTGCCAAAAAAATTGCGGCCGGCCTCGATTTGCCGGAGAGCAGTATTAAAACCATCCGTGCCGGCGGCATTATTGGAGTTCATGAAATTTTATTTGGATTCCCTTATCAAACAGTCAGGCTCAAGCATGAATCGATTTCCAGAGAAGCTTTTGGAAATGGCATTTTGTTTGCTATTGAAAATATTTTTAAGCGGGGTCATGGTTTTTACAATATGGAAGACCTTCTTATTCCTTATTTTCAGTTAGATACTGGAACTGCTTCTGTGCCTGCTAAAAAACCGTGGTGGAAGTTTTGGTGAAAATAGAATGATTCGGTTTCAAACAAAATACGATATCTTGCTGTTATGAGGAATTTGGCTTTAATTGTTTTAGGTTTTATCTTTTTATTTCCTTCTATAAGCAGTGTCAGTACGCTTTCGGACGGCAAATTGAGTTTTATTAATGTTCATAATAATGAAAAGTTATCGGTGCAGTTTTTGGATGCCGCTGGCAACGTCATTCCAGAAAGCCTTAATCAAATTAATTATTTTTTTAGGTGTTATCAAACCAATAAAGTGCATGAAGTGGATGTCGCTTTATTAAAAATTCTCGATCAAGTTCAAGATCATTTTGGGACAGACAAGACTCTGTTTTATGTTTCGGGTTACCGCTCTCCGGAATTTAATGAAAAATTAAGAGCAGAAGGTCATGCGGTGGCCAAATTTAGTCAGCATATGCACGGGGAAGCGTGCGATTTTTATTTAAGCGGTGTTGCTCTTGAGCAGATTCGCGATTATGCGATTAATATCAAAAAAGGCGGAGTCGGTTTTTATCCTGGGCAGTTTGTGCATCTGGATGCCGCCGCTTTTCGAACGTGGTAAATTTAGCCGCGCATGGCTAAAAAAACTTACAAATTAATTTCCTGGAATGTAAATGGGATTAGAGCAGTTCAGAAAAAAGGATTAATGTTTTGGCTGAATAATGAAATGCCCGATATTGCCTGTTTTCAAGAAACCAAAGCGATGAAAGAACAGCTCGATGACGAATTAATTAATCCTCCCGGCGGTTATAAAACTTACTGGCATTCGGCTCAAAAAAAAGGTTATTCAGGGGTGGCTACTTTTTCTAAGGATGAACCTCTTACAGTTCAACAAGGTTTTGGCATTGAAAAATTTGATAATGAAGGTCGGGTGCTGATGACTGACCACGGTGAATTTATTTTATTTAATATTTATTTTCCTAACGGCAAACGTGATGAAGAACGCTTGAACTATAAAATGAATTTTTATAAAGAAATTTTGAAATACTGGGAAAAGCTGCGCAAACAAGGTAAAAAAATTGTGATTTGCGGTGATGTGAATACCGCTCACAAAGAAATTGATTTAGCGCGCCCTAAAGAAAATCGTTTTATTTCTGGGTTTTTAGAAGAAGAATGTGCTTGGATCGATCAGCTCGTTGAACTTGGTTATATCGACACCTTTCGTGAATTTAATAAAGAACCGGGTAATTATTCGTGGTGGGATATGGTCACCCGTGCCCGTGATCGCAATGTGGGATGGAGAATTGATTATTTTTTCATTACCCCTGATTTAAAAAAGAATTTAAAGAACGCTTTCATTCAAAATAAAGTTTATGGCTCTGACCATTGTCCGGTAGGGATTGAACTCGCTTTCTAAGATCACCGATTTTCATTGACGAAAAACGCCACTTTTCTTAACATTGCCTTCTGTCTTTTAGGTATGGTCCCATCGTCTAGGGGTTAGGACA
>CAYMKA010000052.1:0-10570 GCA_964390935.1 uncultured bacterium | reverse complement strand
GAGTCTAGTCCTGAAATTAAAATAAAATCGAAGCAAGATTATGTAAAAACTTTGCAGGCTGCTGAGCACAGTCAAAAACGAGGAATGATTTCTTCACTCATGACTCAATTAGAAGCAGCCAATCAATTTATTCATGATGGTGGAACTGTTTTTGTTTATGACCCAGCGAGTCATGATGGCAAATCTTACGAAGCTCTTTCGCCTGAACTGCGCAGTCAGTATGCCAAGACCACTTTTGGAGTCACGCTAAAGAAAACAACCAATTTAGGACTCGCAACTTCTAAAGAAGCCTTAGTAGGTATGGCAATGGGCACAGTCCTAGGTTTAGTGACTGGTAAGACTGATGCTAAAGAGTTGTGGGATAAAGCAAAAGATGAGGCTAAAGGTTTTGCTGCTTTTCGTGCTCAATCTGGATTTGGAACTGCTTTTTTAAAGTTAAGTGCAGCAGAAGCCAATCGTTTTGCAATGTTCTGGGGTGCCGCGAAATCATTTAATCATGTTTCTCGTGAAGAACAATTGTCATTAGTGACGAATGCAGTGACTGGTTACTATGCTTTTGAAGCCGTTAATTTTGGTTTACATCAAGGACTGCAGTCAAAAGTAGCTCAAAACTTTTTTCAAAAAAATGCCTTTAGAGCAGGGGCGGGCAAAGGACTGAACTTTGTCAGCATGGGCTTGGCAATGTTGGCTTCGCATGAGATCTCAAGTTGGATCGACAAAGGTTTAAAAACAAATCCTCAAATCAAAAAATTTATGGAATCAAAAGCCGGTCAAAATACTGCATTAGGTTTCAAATTAAGTTATGACGCTTATCTGGCTAAATATTTACTGACTGGAAAAGGACTGGGAGTGACTAGACTGCTCACTACAGGTTCGATCAAATTGCTTCAAGCAACAGGTATTAAAGTAGCAGAACGAATGGCCACGCGATTAACATCAAAAATGTTGCTCCGTTCTATAACTGGTAGAGTTGGCAGTAAATTTTTAGGACCAGTCGGGGTCGCTCTTTTAATTGTCGATGGTGGATCGGTGATAGCCGACAGGGTGGTGAATTCAAATTTAGATTCTTTATATAAGGGTCAAATATTTACTGATCGTCAACTATCGAAAGGTTCTGCCGCTTATTACACTCTTGAAACTGGTAAATGGCTGGGCTTAACCGGGGCTGCTGAATTAATGAGGCAAGGTATTGAGGGTGGCAGATTTAAAAATGAAATGCAAGATCGTCATGAAGCGGCCTTGGCCGAATGTCAAAACGTGCGCAGCAGTCTACTGGCTCCTCAGATTTCGCAAACAATGGGAATTTCAAAACAAGATGCTGTCGCCGTTGCTCGTGGAGAAAAAGCGGCCGATTATTATTTAGATCCTTATCATCTATCAGAATCTGAACTCAATAAGGCTGTAACAAATTTTATAAAAAATCGCGCTTTGTATAAGAGTGAATTTAGTTTTCGTAAAACAGACGAGCAAATTAAACAGGCGATGACTCAAGCGGAGAATGTCTATCAAACGCTGGAGCAACATATGAATCAAGGACAAAAAGGAATCCGTTTTAATACTGCGACTATTTTTAGAGCGGGATTAATTAATCTTCAGAAATTAAATCAGCAAATTGCTGACGGCAAAGATATTGTTCTTTCTAAAGAAGAAATCAAAACACTTTTTGGTGAAATTAACGATGGGCAACATGATTCACGCCCTGAAAAAATAAATTCTAAAGATAATCCGGCTTTGGTGCGCCGACTGCAGATGTTACGTCTTCAAGAATATGCTTCAGCAATGAAATATTTTTATGGGCAGCAAAAATTATCTTCTGCACCGATTGATCAATTACAAAAAAAGTATTTGAGTGAAAATAGCGGCATTGAAGCTGAGCTGATCAAGTATTCTCTAGCGATGCGTTATGAATTTATGAAAAAAATTGTTCGTGATCCTAATAATTCATCAGACAAAGAATATCGTTCTACGGGTGCTAATAGATTATTTATTCAAATGATGGAAATGGATGCAGCGCAAATAAAAGCAAATCCTGTTTTATTTAAAAAAATGCTGCAGGAAGCAACTCCAAGTGCTTATGATTCAAATGCAAAAGCTGGAATTCAAAATTCTGATTGGACGAAAATTATTAGCCAACGCCGTGCTTTGCGTTTAGTTCAAATTAAGGCTCTCAAAGCAGAAGGTAAGTATGATTTGAGTTCTGCTTACGCGGCCATCGATCGTAAAGCAGGACTTGTGGATCAATCTGGAAAAGTAATTGAAACTAAACAATTTATAGAACAACGTCTGAGCGAGCTGAAATCACAAAGCAATTTAAATTTAAAATTTAATGACGAAGACGTCGCAGGCACCAAAGAGTCTTATTACAACTTTTTATATCATTTAACTGAAGGGTTAATAAGTAAAAAAGGCGATGAAGTCGCTCTTAAAGCAAGTGAAATGCAAAAGGCGGCTGAACGTCAAATTCGGACTTCTCAAGATAAAGCAGTCAATGAATTTGTGATTCAAAATTATGGCAAGCTCTTAGAGAGTAAGAATCCAGAACAAAAGCAGCTTTTAAAGATGGAAATCATCAAATTACGCATGATGTTGTTACAGAGCCAAGATAAAGGTGAGCAGGCTTTTTTAAGGAAAGCTTTGAAAAATATGGGGGATAATCAAATTGACCAAAAATTGGACACTTATCGTCAAAAAGATTTAAACTCTCTTCTTAAAAAAATGGAAATTTTTCAACAGTTGGAATCTATTTCATTATCTAAGCAGTCTCACCTTACGCAGGCTAAAAGACGAATTTTAGCTGACATTGTCAGCTTCTATTAAAGAAACACTTTTTTTGATTGAATAATGTGTATAAAATGAAGGTATAGTTAACTAGTCAGTAATTCGAAAGAAAAGTGAAACTTTCTGAAACTGGCGACGATAGATACTAGTCATTCTTAACCGATTAACTTTTCGGAGGTGAAAAAAGGACTCCGGTTAGAGTATGACTAAAACAAGTTTTTAAAATTAAATTAAGGAGAAATAAAATGTCAGATTTAAAAATTCAAAAACAATCAACAGCTGCTCAGTCAGCTGTAGCTCCAAACGCAGCTAGCGAAAAAGCTGCTTCTGGTAAGAACGCTGCTGCTGCAAGTGCTCTTTCTAGCGAAGGCATTGCCGCTGCTAAGAACGTACAAGAAGTGAAAGCTTCTGCTAAAGCTGGTTCAGTGAACTTATCTGCTTTACTTGAAGACAACACAACTTCTAACGTTACAGCTAAAGCTGCAGGTACAGACAAAACTAACGAATAATTCTATTCTTTAGATTTCGAGTATAAATTTAAACCCCGTAGGTATAATACTTACGGGGTTTTTTTATACATATGACAACACCGACAACTACAGCAAATAAAGACTTTCAATCAAAAACAGTCGAATACAATCAAAAACTTTCATTTTTATCTGATCTAGAACTGATTAAAAATAGTAAGAATCTTAGTGAATTATTGAAGAAAAAGAGCATTTCTATTTCTTCCGAAGAAATTAAAATTTTTTTAGAGGAATCACTCAAAAGACAAATTACGCATTTTGCTAAAAATCAATATCTTTTGATGGAAAAAAAAGATGATTTCGGGGATGCCGGCGAGCAAAGAGTCGCCATTAGTTTTTGCCGTGTATTATTAAATATTCCTGCCAACCGTGAAGTGACGCAAGTGGATGCCAATCTTTTTAGAGAAGAAATAACTAAACAGGATGAACTGTTGGGCAAACCCTCGGCAGATAAACTTTCAAGAATGATTAAACAAACCAAACTTAATGTGTTTGGGAAAGATTTTGATTTTGAAGACTCGGATTTGGTAAACCAAATTTTTGAGTTTGTCGGATCTGATTTGCGGGTTAGTTATGCTGGGAAAGGCGGAGTGCAGTCTTTTCTTTACGGTAAACAAAAAACGATCAAAGGTTATGATAAAAAATATAAAAATTTAAGTGTTTTATTACAACAAAATGAAGTGGCTCGAACTCCCTATTTTATATTATCGATGGCTGCTTCCAGTTATCCATGGGGCACTTTAATTCGTCATGAATCGTGTGAAACGATTTTCTATAACAAATGGTATTCTTATTTTGAAACTTCTGATTTTGAGCGGGATCTTTTATTAAGCCACGACTACAGCAATATCCGCGAAGCCATCAAAAAAAAAGCATTTGTTGATTATGGGATTAATTCGAAGGCAGATATTGATAAGAAAAAAGATCTTTTTATTGATGAAATGATTGAGGGTATTGTTTGGCATGAGCTCGGCCATGAAATTTCTTTAGAAGATAATCCTTTGATTGACCGGCCAACTGCTAATTTGGGTTCGGCGATCGGTAGTTTTGGAAATAATGCCATCACTGTTTTAAAAGAAGCGCTGGCCGACTGGGCTCCTCTTAAAGACGAAATCAGCGGACCCATATTAAATTTTGCTCGTCTTGCAAAGACAGATTATCAAAATGCTAAACGAATGATTTATGTTTATCTTTCTGATTATTGGTTTTTAGATTTTGGCGAAGAGTTTATGGGAGAAACAACGGACATTATTGTGCCTCTATTAACCCAGTTTATGAACGCCGAAGGGGATTTTGAATTTAATAAACTTGAAAAAGTTCATCAAGAAATTTATGAATACCTTTCTAAAAAATACAAAGAAGGCATTGCCGGCATTAAAAACATTATTCAATCGGCTAAATTTCAAATGAACTCTTCTCTTTTAACAACTTACCAGACCTTAGAAGTAGAATTGATTAAACTTTACCGCAAAGATCCCGCTTTTAAAGATGTGCCAGATGAAACGATTACCAGCTATTCTGCTTTCTGGGTCAATATTTTGGGTTACCTTAAAAAATTTGCTCCGGCAGATTATGAAAAGTTTCAACAGTATTTAAAAGATTACACGAAGAAATTCAATATTGATTTGCTTAATAAATTGACCGGCGGTAAATCTGAAAATTTTTCAGGCAATATTCGTGATTATGTGATTAAGCGCATGAAACATATTGGCTGCTATGAAGAAGAGGCGACCTTATCTGAAGAAGATTTGCTCAATTCGATTTACGAAGAATTAAAAATTCCCGAGAACGTGATTGAGAGTGTCGATGGGAAATTGAAAATGCTTAAAGAGGGTAAAGAGAAATTAGAAGTGGCAATTAATTATGATGCAAAACCCAGTGCCTTAATTGCTGTGATTCAAAAGCTGATGCTGATGAGTGATTATGGCGATATTAAGAGCGGAATGTCTTTGGGAGAAGATCTCTCCGAAGATTTGGCTGAACCTCAAAAAATTCAAGAGCTGCATAAGTTGATTGCGGGAGTAAAAAAACAAATTTCTGAAAAAATGTATGAAAAAATATCTTTAATTAAGTTTAATACGGATTATTTATCCGAAGAGGTGTTTAAAAAAGAATTTGCCACTATTGCTACAAAGGGAACTTTTGATTTAACCCCTTTGGTGAAAGAGACTAAGTATTTGCCGTTTTTTGAAGAACATATGATGGAAGTCTTTATTCCTCTTAAAAAAGGAGTCTGGGATTGGAATACCGTTCAAGCGGTTTGGCGTATTAATCAAGACTTAAGACCCGACGAAAGTGAAAAACAGTGGACGATTGATCGAGTTTTAGTCGAAGAACTGATTAAAAGAGCCCTTTTAACCTGATCTTCTAGGTATGCCTCTTTAACCGGGTGGGTATAAATTATTTGAATGTTTTTCTTATTTAAAAATACTGCTTTTAAGCTGGAAAGCATGCTTTCTGACTTTAAAGAGTTAAGGATGACGCCTTCAGCTCTTTGGAATAAAGCCATGGAGTCTGTTTTTTTTAAGCCTTTTCAATCTAAATCAGCATTTGCCGAAAACTCATATCAAGATTTTTTAGGTCGGCCGCTTAAAAAAGAACGAAAAGATCAATTTTTTACTGATCGTCACCAAATTTTATTAAGAATTGGCGAGCTTGATGAAGCTTCTCGAAATCAGTGGTATGAAAAATTATCTGAAGCATTGTTTCTGGCAAAAGTTTTTGACCCCTTTCGAGACTCTCATGCTTTATTAAAAACAGAACTGGGACAGCTCACTCATAAAATTTCAAATAATAGTGAGCTGAAACAAAAAATAAATATCAGCATCGAACAGCAAATGAAAAAGATAATGAAAAATTGGTCATCTCCTGTTCCTGAAGAGATCAAAAATAATTTAAGACAAGTTTTACAGAAAGTGAATTTGGCGTTAATGATTAATCGGACCACTGAGTTAATGCCTAAAGCATTCCAATACTTATCCCGAAAAAATATTGAATCGATCCCTTGGCGAGAAAGTCACCTGGGCGTTACAGAAATGTTTATAGGAAAAAACCGTGATTATTATTGTTTTCCCATCGCAATGCTAATGACCACTCAATTGAAACATTTGCTTTCTTCCCAAGCCGTGAATGTGGAAATTAACTACCCGGTTACTCACGATATCAATAAAATTATATTTTTAAATAATGAGACCCATGCCAATATCAGAATTTCTTTAGGAGAAGGTTTTGATTTTATTTTAGAACCTCAATACATGAAGACAGAAAATCATTTTTTAGAAACGATTTTACCGGTTACCAAACGTTCAGTGACTTTAAATTATCCAAGAGCCCTTTCTTTTTACTACAGTGAAATCGGTGCCGATGTCGCTCAAGAGTTGATTTCAGATTATAAAAACAAACTCCCTATAGATAAAGATAAGATAGATTTAGCAAAACAATATTTGTCGCTCTCCATGACACTTGATCCTCTCAATGCCAGAGCAAGTAGATCTTATGCTCGTCTGGTTCATTTTTTTCGGGAAAAATACTTTCCTAAAGAAAATGATGTTTCTATATTGGAGCAGACGATCAAAAAAGATCCATACTATTTAAGTGCTTATACCGATTTAGGTAGTTTTGTGGCTGAAAATATTGTTCGAGGGTATCGAGATATGACCAAAGAGGATCTTAAAATTTTTGAAAAACTTTACCTGGGTCGCCAATATCTTTCAGCAATTATTCTAGAATCCAAAAGAGCAGATGATTCTTTAAATAGCGATCAGGCCAATTTAAAAATCATTTCTGACATTATGCTTAGTGTCTATGCTTTGCTAGAGGCTTCGAGAAACACCCCTGTTGCAAAATGGTTCGATTCAGAAATATTTTTATGGAAGACAATGATTTTGATTGAAGATATTCCTCTTTCAGCCAAGGCTCGAAAAAAAGTTTTTACGCAAAACCAGGTCGCCATTTTATTTAAAGAAAAAATAGAAGAGATGTTAGGTATTGCTGTTAATAAGTCAATTCAAGAGAGAAATGTTTTGATTAACGATTTGTCGAAAGACTATTCGAATCGAGAAGGCGCTAAGCAGCTTGTTCTTAAAAAATATCAAAATATTTTAAAAAGATTTCAGAACGGAAATGACTAGGCTATGTCAAAATTAACTCTCGTGAATTCTAAAACGACTTTTGAAAAATATTTAGACACTCAAATCGACCGTATGGCGGTTTTGCAGTTTCACCTGATGCAAAAAAAAGACTATTACGGCGAACTGGGTGAGCAGCGGGTGATGCTGACCTATTGCCGCCAGTTACTCGATATTCCGGCTCATATTGAAGTCAATCAAAGTCATGCCGATCAATTTCAAGAAATAATCACTGCAAAACAAAAAGAATTTGAACCTTTTTCGGTTAAAGAACTTGAAAAAATGGAAGAAGAAATGAAATGCACACTGCCTGATGGGCGGGTGGTGGAGTGGTTTAAAGAAGATGAGATTAATAAAGTGTTAGAAGAATTAGGTTCTGAAAATCGAGTGATTGTAGGATTTTTGGGTCAATTCCGTTCGGTTATTTATGGAAAGGCTAAAGTCACTTTTTTAGATGAATATCGGGTCACCGAATTTATTAAAGAAATTAAACGAACACCAGCGGCAGTGTTATCGATTGCGGCAGTGGTAGGGGGTCGCCATGTCTGCCTGCGTCATGAAGCCTGTTACACCATATTTGCCAACAAATGGCGCCGTGTTTTTGAGATGGAAGACTGGGAAAAAGAAATTTTAAAAATGGATGATTACGATGCGCTGGCTGAAAGTTTTAAGGAAAAGGCGATGATTGGCTATGGTTTCAAAAACATCACCGATTTAGATAAAGGCACTCCTCTATTTATAGAGGAAATGCTGGAGGGGCTTATTTGGCACGAAGTTGGCCATGGAATCGTTTTAAATTCGCTTATCAAAACAGAAGAATCAGCATTTGGAGAAGCTTTGGCTGTGTTAGGAAACAATATTATTTCGGTGATGAAAGAGTTTTTGGCCGATTGGGCTCCAGCTAGACCACATCAATTAGATCCTGTTTTGCTTAAAGAAAAGATATTAAAACAAAAACCAGGTTATGAATTTAAACCGAAGGAAGATTTGCGTTGGGTTCTTCCAGAGGATGAATTTAAGAAAGAATCGAGAGCATTTTTACGTGAGGCGCAGGATGCCATGACGGTTGGAAATCACATTCGGGGGCCTTTGCGTCATATCTTAAATATTGGGCTCAGCGATAAAGCAGGAAAAATAAAAGCCACTCGCATGCTCCATGTTTATCTTAGTGATAATTGGTTTTTGGGCAACGACACTGAAAATTTTGGTAACCACACTGATTTAATGCTGGCTTATCTGATTCCTTTCTTAAAACCAAAAGCACAGTTTGATTTTGAAACTTGGTCACAAAAAATGCCTGAGTATTTTAATGAGGTCTTAAGCGAATACTTGAGGATTGTTAAAAGTTTAGAAGTGAAAGTCTTGAAGGCTTCATTTCACTATGAAAATCAAAAGCTAAGCTTTGAGCAATATTCACCATATATAAAGAAGAAAGTTCATGAACAAGAGAGTGGTTTAGAAGAGAGTAGCATGGAATTTATGGTGCCTTTTTTTGCTGAAATTTTGGAAAAACTAAATGAAACGAACCCGGCACTGCTTGCCGAGATTAAAAAAGAGTTAGAAATAGAGAATGAGAAATTTCACAAGGCCCTATTAGTAAGATTGGGAAAAAAATCAGGACAAAAATCTGATGATTTTGATCCGTTAGCTGTTCGAACACTGTTAATTGAGAAGCTTAAGCAGTCAGGGTATTAATCTTCCCCTTGAGTCTAAATTTTTTTTTATATACACTTGCGAGCCTCGTTAAATTTTTTTAGGTCATCAAAGGAGTCTAAGGTATGGATATTATTGTTAGGGGAAAACAATTAAAAGTAACTCCTGCGATTCGTGAGTATGCTCAAAATAAGCTTTCAAAGTCTGAAAAATTTTTTGAAACCATTATCAAAATGTCTGTTGAGCTTGATGTAAAGAAAATTCGTAATAAAGATGTGGCGCACCATGCCAAAGTCATTATTAGTCTCCCTGGTAAAGATGAGATTTTGGAAGAATCAGATCCAGATCTATATACAGCAATCGACAAAATCAGTGACAAGGTAAACCGCCAGTTGAAAAAACGTCATGAAAAAATGAAGATTCGTCCCCGCGGTATGAAAATTTCTCAAAAATTAAATGAAGTTTCGGCGATGTTTTCTAAAAATGGTCACCATGATTTAAAAATCAGCAAAAGAAAAAAAGTCATTATTAAGCCGATGGATTTACAGGAGGCTTTGGCACAAGTTCAGGCTTCTAAAGAAATGTTTTTAATTTTTCAAAATAAAATTTCAAAAAATATTAATGCTCTTTATACCCGTAAAAATGGCAGCTTTGGACTTTTAGTAAACGATTTAAGCGAAACTAAAACAGATAAATATCAAAAATTTTTAAAGGCTCTTTTAAAGCAAGAACATAAAAACGGCGGACCGCGCTTAACCAAGACCAAAGCTGTTTATGCTCAAGCCTTGGGTTTAAAAGAAGCCGCTGAAATGATGAAGCAAATGAATTCGCCTTACATCATTTACCGCTCGGCCCAAACTGAACAGTTTGCAGTGTTGGCCAAAAAAGAAAGTGGATTTCATCTTTTTGAACCCGCTCTCTAAAGATTTTGCTCGTGTTAATATCCCTGGATGATTACCTGGATTAAGTCTTTCTTAGGGTTTTCAGATGAAAAGAAAGTTGCTGAGTACTGGCAACAAGTCAAAGTGATTAATGCCCTAGAACCTCAAATTTCTGCTCTGCCAGACGAAGCTTTTGCTCAAAGAACACATGAGTTGAAGCAGCAAATTGCAGATAAACAAAAAACGCTGCATCAAGTATTGCCCGAGGCGTTTGCGCTGGTACGGGAAGCGGCCAAACGTAAATTGGGAATGCGTCATTACGATGTGCAATTAATCGGCGGAATGGTTTTAAACGACGGCAAAATTGCTGAAATGAAAACCGGTGAAGGAAAAACACTTGTTGCAACTTTGGCCGCCTATCTTAATGCCTTAAGCGGTCATCAAGTTCATGTTGTCACCGTAAACGATTATTTGGCCAGCCGCGATTCGAAATGGATGACTCCCGTTTATGAATTTTTGGGTTTATCTGTAGGCAGTCTCCAAAGTCACGAAGAAATGGCCAAGAAAAAAGAAAATTATTCTAAAGATATTTTGTACGGCACTA
>CAYMKA010000051.1:0-10652 GCA_964390935.1 uncultured bacterium | reverse complement strand
TTAACCCCCACTGCATTCATTACCTCTTTTAAATATGGAGCGGTGAAAACTCTATTTTTTGTATCAAGAAAAAGACTATTTCCTTTGATTCCAGCATAAACATAACCCACGAGCTTACCCTGCTTTTTTTGTTCATAGCATTCGACATAAAATCCGGCCGGTCTGGAAATTTCAGCAGAAACTGGACTTATTTCCTGAAAGGTAAAAAGATAGGAACGGCGGTCTAAAAACACAAAGGCACTTTGAGTCGGCACAGCCCCATTAATAATTTTAGTTAGCAAACGCATGTCTCCTTAAGATGTCGATAGGTCGTGATAAATATTGCATTCTCTTTGTATAATTCCTCTCCGTCCTTATTTTAAGAAAGAAAGGTTACATATATATGAAGGTAGTGAAGTTTAAGCAAAAAGATTACACGGTAAACATGGAAATTGAAGAGGATATCGCTAAGCTCGAAGGGGCTAAAGAAACCGCTTTTAAAGAGCTGGTGAAAGATGCCAAAGTGCCCGGTTTTCGTCCTGGAAAAGCAACCCGTCAGGTTTATGAAAGCTATTATGGAACCGGTGCGATTGTAGAGCGTGCAACGACCATCATGATGAATGAAGCCTATCGTTTGGCGATTGCGGAGAAAAATATTTTCCCCGTCGACTACCCTAAAAATATTGACTTAAAAGAAGTGAAAGAAGGTCAGCCTTTTATTTTTACTTTAGAAGTCGATGTTCGCCCTGAAGTCGAAATTAAAAAATATAAGGGTCTTAAAGGCACCACTAAAAAAGTGGTTGTAACCGATGAAGATGTGAATAAACAAATTGAAAGTGCTCAAAATCAATTTGCAGAATACAAAGCCGCTGAAGCAGACCAAAAAGCCGAAAACGATTCAATTGTGAATTACGACATTGAAGCCAAAGTGGAGGGCGAAGTATATAAAGAATTAACCCGCGAAAATGCCGGGGCACGACTGGGCATGAATATTATTCACGAAGAGTTTGATAAAAATTTAATTGGGATGAAAGCGGGAGAAGAAAAAACTTTTACGATTAGTTTTGATGATTCGGCCAAAGATGAAAAGTTAAAAGGTAAAAAGGTGGAGTTCAAAGTTAAACTTAAAGAAATTCGCACCAAACAGTTACCTGAGCTTAACGATGAATTTGTTCAAAAAATCAGCGATAAAAAAACAGTCGCTGAATTAAAAAATTTGATTAAAGAAAATTTAACTAAATCGAACGAACAGCAAGAAAAAGCAAAACTTGAAAATAGTTTGTTAGAAGAGTTAGTGAAAGAAAATGATTTTGAAATTCCCCATGTCATGATTCATGATGAATTACACCGTATGCAGCATGAAATTGAACGAGATTTACAACGTTCACGTCTTAACTTTCAAACTTACTTACAGTACATGGGCAAATCGAAAGAAGATTGGGAAAAAGAAAATCATGAAAATGCGGCCCGCCGTGTGAAGGTCAACTTATTGTTGGGGGCACTCATAAAAAAAGAAAAAATTGAGCCAACCGATGCTGAAGTGCAGGCTGAGTTCGACAAGATGGTTGAAAGTTTGCCAGAGAAAGATCGCGCTCAAGCGAAAGAAAAAGCGATACCTGAGTCGACTAAAGATTACATTAAATCCTACTTGAGCGAACGCAAGGCTATTGACTATGTGGTAGAAAATGCAAAAGTGGGTATAGAGAAATAGTAGGCAGTAGCGAGTAGATAGTAGAGAGTAGAAGCAGGTAAAATTTTAAGGGAGGAATTTATATGCCAGTGATTCCAATGGTTTCTGAACAAACAGGTCGTGGGGAAAGAGTTTCTGATATTTATTCTCGTTTATTAAAAGAACGTATTATTTTCTTGGGTGAAGCCATTGACGATTACGTGGCTAATTTAATTGTGGCGCAATTATTATTTTTATCAGCTGATGATTCTGAAAAAGATATTTATCTTTATATCAACAGCCCTGGAGGCGTTGTAACAGGTGGCATGGCTATTTTGGACACCATGAAATTTATTAAAAATAAAGTTCACACTATTTGTATTGGCCAAGCCGCTTCAATGGGTGCGGTTCTTTTAGCTGGCGGCGAAAAAGGCAAACGCTTTGCTTTGCCCAATGCTCGCATCATGATTCACCAGCCTTTGGGTGGCGCTCAAGGTCAAGCGACAGACATTCAAATTCAAGCTCAAGAAATTGGTCGTATTAAAACTAGTCTTAATAAAATGTTAGCCGATTGGACTGGTCAAACAGTTGCAACCATTGAAAAAGACACTGATCGCGATTTCTATATGTCTGCTGAAGAAGCCTTGAAATATGGTCTGATCGACGAAGTGATTCAACACAGCGACGCAGTTCTTAAGAAATAAGAAAGTAGCTCATTCGTCCACTGCTACAAGTGTCTGTTTTTTTACCTGCTTAAATCAGGCAGGATCAGCTCCCTTTGTTACCGGGGAATAACTTAGGAATATAATAGGTAAAAATTGGGAAGGATCTACTCATGGCAGAGTCATCTAAGCATCACTGTTCTTTTTGTGGAAAGGCGCAAGAACAAGTTCGCCGTTTAATTGCAGGGCCAAACACTTTTATTTGTGATGAATGTGTGGTGTTGTGCAAAGGCATTTTGGATGATGAATTACGTAAGAAAAAAAAGACTAAAAAAATTGATTTAACTCAATTGCCTAAACCCGCTCAAATTACCGAATTTTTAAACCAATATGTGATTGGCCAAGATCAATCTAAAAAAGTTTTGTCTGTGGCTGTCTATAACCATTACAAGCGCTTACAGTTTATGCAGTCTGGTCAAAGTGATTCTGAAGTCAGTAAAAGTAACGTGCTGCTTTTGGGACCGACTGGCAGCGGCAAAACTTTAATTGCTCAAACGATCGCTAAAATGCTGCAAGTGCCTTTTGCAATTGCAGATGCCACAACGCTGACTGAAGCAGGTTATGTCGGTGAAGACGTTGAAAACGTTTTGTATCGTCTGATTCAGGCTGCTGACGGCAATATCGAAAATGCTCAAATGGGAATTGTTTATATCGACGAAATCGATAAAGTGGCTCGTCGTTCTGAAAACCCTTCGATAACTCGAGATGTTTCAGGTGAAGGCGTTCAGCAAGCTCTTTTAAAAATGCTCGAAGGCACTGTGATTAATGTGCCCGCACATGTGGGACGAAAACATCCTTCTCAAGAATTTGTACAAGTGGACTCCTCTCACATTTTATTTATTTGCGGAGGCTTTTTTGAAGGCATCGATAAAATCGTTGAAAAACGAAACAAAGAAGTCAATTTAGGATTTCGTTCTGAAAAAGCCAACCGCTTGATTGAACATTCTGCAAAACAAAAAATGAAAGTCATTCCGGAAGATTTAATTCGCTTTGGCATGATTCCAGAACTGGTGGGTCGTCTGCCCGTCATTACGGCCATTGAAGAACTTGATGAAAAAGCGCTCGTTGAAATTTTAATAAAACCTAAAAATGCACTGGTTAAACAATTTCAAAAATTGTTGTCGGTGGACAATATTCAATTGCAATTTACAGAAGATGCCCTGCATTTAATTGCTTTTGTAGCGAAAGAACGCAAAATGGGGGCCAGAGCGCTGCGGTCGATTGTCGAAGAAGTTTTACTCGACATGATGTTTGAAGCGCCCACCAAATATGCCAATCAAACCGTTGTGATTGATTATGAATGGGTCGAACGCACTCTTAATTTACCTGAAAACCAAATTGAAAAATTTAAGGCGAATCATGTGATCAGCGGGAAAACGATTGAAATTGAAGCAGGCGACGATCGAAAAGTTGCGTAATTGATTTAGATCAAAGGGGCTTTTATGGCACCCGAAAAAATAAATGAAAAAATAAAAAATAAAGCAACCGAATTTTCGTTATTGCCTTTGCGTAACTTGGTGGTTTTTCCTAATCAAGTAGTGCCCTTGTTTGTGGGCCGTGCAAAGTCTATTCAAGCCATTGAATATGCAGTTAGCCAAAAACAAAGAATAGTTTTGGCCGTTCAAAAAACTTCTGACAACTTAGATCCTGTCGCGACTGACATTGCCAGCGTGGGAGTTTTAGCTGAATTGGTTCAAATTTTAAAATTGCCTGACGGCACGACTAAAATTTTGGTAGAAGGGGTCGCACGGGTCAAAATTGAAGAGTTTGTGCAAAGTGAACCTTTTTTTAAAGCCAAGGTTTCTGAACAAGTTTTAGCGCCGGCCACACCAGATGTGGTTGAGTCTTTAATGACCACCACAATTCAGAAATTTGAAGACTATGTGAAATCGAATAAAAAAATTCCTTCAGAAACACTGCTCTCAGTCATTAATACTAAAGATCCGGTGAAGTTATCAGATTTATTAACCAGTTACCTAATGGTTGATTACACCGAGAAACAAGCGATTTTAGAATTAAATTCACTGGATGCGCGTTATCAAAAATTAATACAACTTATTGATCGAGAAGTTTCTGCCATTAAACTTGATACCCAGCTGCAAACTAAAGTAAAAGACCAGATCAGTAAAGTTCAAAAAGAATATTTTTTAAAAGAAAAATTAAAAACCATTCAAAAAGAATTAGGTGAAGTGACCGAAGGCGATGAATTTAGTGAATATCAAGAAAAAATAAAATCACTGGCTCTTTCTGAAGATGTTGAAAAAAAATTAACGCGTGAACTGGCGCGGCTGCAAAAAGTTCCGCCTGCTTCGAGCGAAGCAGGAGTGATTCGATCTTATTTAGATTGGATGGTGGAACTGCCCTGGGTGAAAAGTCCTAAATCAACAATTAAACTGTCAGAAGCCAAAAATGTTTTAGATGCCGATCACTATGGTTTAAAAGAAGTGAAAGAAAGAATTTTAGAATATTTGGCCGTTTATCAATTAACCGGAAAAATTCGCGGCAGTATTTTGTGTTTGGTTGGTCCGCCAGGGGTGGGGAAGACTTCCATTGGAAAATCAGTAGCCCGGGCGATGAATCGTCCTTTTGACCGTATTGCTTTAGGGGGTGTCCGCGATCAAGCTGAGTTAAGGGGACATCGTCGTACTTATGTGGGCGCAATGCCGGGCCGTATTATTTCGGCTCTACATCGCGTTAAAGCGAATAATCCAGTCATTATGCTCGATGAAATCGACAAAATGAGTACAGAGTATCAAGGGGATCCGTCAGCAGCACTGCTTGAAATTTTAGACCCCAACCAAAATGTGCACTTCAGCGATCATTATTTAGATGCACCGTTTGATTTATCAGAAGTTTTTTTTATCGCGACAGCAAATTCGATTCATCATTTGCCAAGGCCACTCCTGGATCGTTTAGAAATTATTCAATTAAGTGGTTACACCGAATCTGAAAAAGTGGAAATTATTAAAAAACATTTATGGCCGACACTCGCTACAGAACATGGCTTATCGCCAACAGATATTAAATACACGGATCAAAATTTACTCGAAATTATTCGAGGTTATACCAAAGAAGCAGGTGTGCGTGATTTATCACGAACACTATCTAAAATTTTTAGAAAAGCAGCGACTCAAAAATTAGAAGAAGTTCCCATGATGAAATCTTTGAATGCTGAAGTGATTGAAGAAATTTTAGGAGCTCCTAAATATAAGTATGAACATTCGGTAAAGCATGAAGTAGGACTTGTGACCGGCCTGGCATGGACCCAAAATGGCGGCGAAACGTTAACGATAGAAGCTTCGGTTTTTAAAGGCAGAGGGGCTTTAACTTTGACCGGACATTTGGGTGAAGTGATGCAGGAATCAGCAAAAGCTGCTTTTACTTATGTACGCTCACTCGCTTCAGAACTGGGGATGAGTGAAAAATTATTTAGATCATACGACGTTCATATACACGTGCCTGAAGGTGCGATTCCTAAAGATGGTCCCTCTGCAGGAGTGGCCATTGTCACAGCCCTTGCGTCAGCCATTTTTAATGTGCCCGTACGCGCCGACGTAGCGATGACGGGTGAAGTGACATTACGAGGTCGAGTCTTGCCTATTGGTGGCGTCAAAGAAAAGTTGATGGCGGCATCACGACTAGGTATTAAACGAGTGCTTTTGCCGCTTGAAAACAAACGTGATTTTAAAAAATTAGAACCGGCCATTTATCAAAATTTAGAAGTGATTTTTGTAGAGTCTGCCAAAGAAGTTTTAAGTTTGGCGCTCGTGACTCCGTTGGAACCGGTTAAGAGCACTGAAAACGAAGATTTACCGCCTTTTATTGATAGCCCTCCAGACGAACTGAGAATATAGAAACGACTTTCAAAACTTTTTGAATCCAATTCATTTATAATGACGATAAATATCGCCTCAAATATAAACCCATTCATTTGAGGAGAAAAAAATGCATATTTCAAACGGCCAGCACGGCAAAGCCCTTCAGAATTACCTAAAACATCTTAAGTATGATACGCCTGAAACCAAAAATAAATTTGAAGCGATTATTGATCGCGATGGCCATAACGGAATCGACGAAAAAGAAGCCAAGGTCGCTTTGCAACGCCTCGATATGTTTAACCGTGTCGATGTCACTTTATTAACAGAAACAGAAGTAGAAAATATTATAAGTTCTTTTAGAAAACCAGTTGAAGCCGAATCTCCTTTAAAAGCTCTCGGCACTGTTTATCGAGTTGGGAAATATGATGTAGTTATGCTTAAGAAAGAAAATATTGAAATATATTTGGGTGTTACTTTAAACACTCTTTTTGAGAATGCCTATCCAGCCCTTAAAGATAAAAGTTACGACGTAAAAAAAGGATATATTTTTAATACGAACTGGCGTCAGGATGTTGCATTATTGGATGCCATTAATAGCAAATATCCCAAATTGAATGTACGAATGCTTAATTTAAGTGCAGCTCAAGATGTATTTCCTAAATTAAAAGAACAAGGAGTCATTAGAGATTTGGACATTTGGTGGTTCAGAACGGGATCAGTTTTCAATGAAAATCTGCCATACGATCAACAAACTTTTGATGATCCTGGCCTGATTTCGGCAGATGATCTTAGAAATTTAGACGAGAAGAGTAGAATGTTTTATATGAGTATTGATGAAGATAAATTTGGATGGGATTTCCCTGGCAGTCTTCTATATCAAGGTGCTGTCATTTTCGCCATCGAACGAAAAAACTAAAAAAGAATAAAACTCCACTAGGATATAATCGATGCCTACGCCTTGTCGGGGTGTAGCGCAGTTGGTAGCGCACTACGTTCGGGACGTAGGGGCCGGAAGTTCGAGTCTTCTCACCCCGACCATTTTTTTGATATCAATTTGTGAATCGGCCTTCTCTCTATACAATGTTTTAATGAAGAAATCACAACAAGACCTAGTCACCGTCATGATTGAAGTGCCTAAAGGCAGCCGTAACAAATACGAATTTGATAAAAATACCAACCGCATGAAATACGACCGCATGCTTTTTTCAGCAGTGCATTATCCCAGCGATTATGGTTTTATCCCTGATACCCTTGCTCTCGATGGAGATGCATTGGATGCCATGGTATTACTTTGGGAACCAACATTCCCCGGTTGTTTTATTGAAGCCCGTCCGGTGGGGGTGTTTGTGATGTGGGATGAAAAAGGCAAAGACGAAAAAGTATTATGCGTGCCAACCAAAGATCCGCAGTGGAGCCATATTAAAACTTTAAAAGAAGTACCGCCGCATCTCTTAAAAGAAATCGAGCATTTTTTTACGGTCTATAAAGATTTAGAGCAAAAGAAAACTAAAATTGAAGGCTGGCGTGATCAAAAATTTGCTTTGAAAGTGATCGAGCAGGCCAAAAAAAGATACGCTAATATCCGTTAGTGAATTTTAAAAAAAGTTTTTTGTTTTTTTTAGCAGCGTGCATTTTGATGTTTGGCCCAGCACTTTGGGCTATGGGTGAGAGCACCACTTTGGCAGACGACATTCCTGATTTACAAATAGGTGACACGGGCCATGGAGTGATTGTGACGGCCGACCGTCAGACAATTTATATTCAGAAATATGATTTGGATTCGCAAGAAAACATTATTGCTACTTTTAATATGACCGAAAGTTTTAAAATAAAAAATGTAAATGAATTAAGCCAAATTTCTGCAGGAGATATGGTGGAATTTAGTTATTACACTAAAAATGATAAATTTTATTTATCACGATTAGTTTTGCACAAACAAAAACCCACGCAGCCAATCAAAGAGTTCGATTTCTGATTTAAGTTTTTTTAAACTCGATGAGCTCTGACAGCCATAAATAACGGAATTTCATTGCGAGAACGGTTTTCCATATTGGCCGTTTTGCCAGGGTGACTTTCTTTATGTGAAACCCATTCTTCAATCGCATCCACCACCCAGCCATTTTGCGCTAAAGATTTTACATACGATTCTAGTGGCCGGTGAAAACTCCAAGTGCTGATATCAGGGTCTGCTCCTGGATGCATTTGAATCGGAATTTTCATGTCGTTTTTATAAGCATCCACCCAGCGTAATTGAGTTTTACGATTTTCATCTGTCTTCCAGCCGCTGTGTCTAGGAATTCGAAAATGAGGATGATTGAGAACAAACACAAATCTAGCTTTTTTCTGAGTCACGATATTAAGAGCCTGCATCACTTTTTCGAACGATTCAATATTTTGCAGAGCTAATATACAAACTACTGCTGTAAATTGATTGCTGGGCACTCCCGCTAAATCTTGTGCGTCGCAAATCACGTATTCAATAGGTAGTCCGCGAGATCGATCCCTGGCCATCGTGATTAATCGGGGAGACATATCTGCTCCCGTCACTCGAGCCCCTAGTTTTGCGAGCTTCACTGAAAAAAATCCTTGTCCGCAGGCTAAATCTAAAATTTTTTCATTTTTTTGAGGAAAGAGGAGTTTTAAAACTCCTGGAATAATTAAATGAGTATGAAATTCAGAACCCGCATCCCCGACTAATTTGTCATACCACTTGGCTGATTTGTTCCAGCTGGTATCCAGCGGAGCTTGTTGTCCCCGCTTCTTATTTTTAAATTTTGGAGAATAACCTTGCGGTTCTGGAGAAGTTGAAAAAAACTCTGTGTTTTCTTTTTTAAAATTTGATTTTTTATTAAACTTACCACCAAATTTCCCGGTCTTTTTAAACGGCTTTTGTGAGTTCATAAAATGATTCTACTCTAGGACCTGACACAGTAGCACTTTTAAATATTCTCCCTCAGGGTGGTTAATATTTATCGGATGATCAGCACCCGCACCCCTGATTTCTAAAATACGCAGCATGCGCCCGGCATCAATAGCGGCATCATGCACAATTTTTTGAAAAAGTTTTCGATCAATAAAGTGAGAACAAGAGCAGGTCATGAGATAGCCTCCGGCCGGAATTAATTTTAAAGCGACGCGATTAATATCTTTATAGCCACGAGCCCCTTGCATCACTTTGGTAGAGTCTTTTACGAATGCGGGGGGATCTAAAATGACAAAATCAAATTGCCTGCCGCTTTCTGCCATTTCGCGAATTTTTTCAAAGGCATCGGCCACTATAAACTCGTGATTTTTTAAATCAAGCCCATTGATCTCAATATTATTTTTAGCGAGTGTCATGGCGGGTTCTGAAATATCAAGGCTGGTAATTTGTTTAGCGCCACCAAGAGCTGCATAGGCACTGAAACCGCCAGTGTATGAAAAGCAATTAAGAACACTTAAATTTTTGACCCAGCTTTTTAAAAGCAGGCGATTATCACGCTGGTCCAAAAAGAAACCCGTTTTTTGACCGCTTTGCATGGAAACTTTAAATTTCACGCCGTTTTCTAAAATTTGTACTGTTTCAGGAATATCTCCAGATAAAACTTGATTGATCGGTTTTAACCCTTCCATTTTGCGGCTGGGCGAATCACTATTTTCAAAAATACCTTTGGGTTTAAGCATGGTTTCAAGAACTGAAACAATTTCATTTTTTAATTTATCAATGCCCAGGGTTGAAACTTGCACCACCAAATAATCGTCATAGCGATCAATGACCAGTCCTGGAATTAAATCGCCCTCGGAGTGTACTAAGCGACAGGCATTAGTATTTTGGTTTTGTAAAATTTCTTTTCGTAATTCAAAAGCATTTTTAAAACGTTTGGTCCAAAAAACTTCGTTTATTGCTTCGTCCGTAAAAGTCAAAATTCGTACAGCGATACTGGTACGCGAGTTGTAGTAACCAATGGCTAAAAATTGATTGTCGCTGGAATAAACTTTAACCAAATCGCCATCATTAATATTTGCATCTTTGGAGGCAATCCCACCCGAAAATATCCAGGGGTGACGATTTTGAACCGATTTTTCACGGCCTGGTTTTAAAGAAATTTTTGAAGTCATGTTATTTCAATAAATAATATTCAAAACTATCAACGAGGGCTTGGTAAGAGGCTTCAATGATATTGGTCGAAACACCGACTGTGCCCCAGGTTTTTTCTCCGTCAGAAGATTCAATTAGAACTCGTACCAAAGCTGATGTGCCGTCATGACCAGCCAAAACTCTCACTTTGTAATCAGTTAAATAAATATTTTTTATTTTAGGAAAATGTTTTTCCAAGGCTTTGCGCAGTGCGCCATCGAGTGCTGCCACAGGGCCGTTTCCTGAACCCACAGTATGAATTTCCTCGCCATTTATTTTTAAATGAATACTCGCTTCAACAATCGTTTTGTCTTTACCGTCATTAATAGAGGTCGTTTGAAAACGGC
>CAYMKA010000050.1:0-10691 GCA_964390935.1 uncultured bacterium | reverse complement strand
CTTTGGCTGAAGGTGCTGAAGATCAAATTATCCTGGGCGGTTCATCAGGTCGTGTGACGTTGTTTAATATTAAAACAGAAACCCCACTAAAAACTTTATTATTAGATTTTAAACCTTTTGTGCAAGTGCGTTATCGCAATTATGTTGATTTGTGGCATAACATTAATTTCGGACAGTATTTAAAAAATTCTTTTATTATTTGCGGGGCCACCATGATCATTGCCATGATTTTGGCGACATTCACAGCTTATGGACTCGTGCGCTTTGATTTTCCAGGACGAAAATTAGTTTCAATGGCCATTCTCACCACTCAAATGATTCCAGGCGTCATGTTTTTGATTCCGATCTTTTTAATGTTTGTGAAATTTTCGTTAATGACTGGCATTGCGACGAAGGGCACGTATTGGGGCGTTATTTTTGTGTACGCCACTTTCTTTTTGCCGTTCTCAGTTTGGATTTTACGTGGCTTTTTTGCGGCGATTCCGATTTCTTTAGAAGAAGCTGCGCGTATCGATGGTTGTAATGCTTTTCAAGTGTTTTGGAAAATTGCTTTCCCGCTTTCTGTTCCAGGGATTATCGCGACCGGTATTTTCGTTTTCTTGGTGGCTTGGGATGAATTAATTTTTGCATGGGTTTTGACCAATCATGATACGGCGACGATTCCGGTGGGGATTCGTTTGTTTGTGGGCAACTTTCAAAACCGCTATGATTTATTGATGGCGGCTTCAACGGTTGCGACGCTGCCTGTGATGATTTTATTTTTCTTGTTACAAAAACATATTGTTTCTGGTTTAACGGCGGGAGCAGTCAAAGGTTAATTTTTAAAAGGGGAGCTTGTGAAAAAAATAATTAGCGTTTTTTTAGTTTTGCTTATTGTTTGTGTCACTCTGTCTCAACTCATGGCGGCGCCTAAGGCCACAAAACCTAAAGCCGAACCTGCTAATGATGCACCTCCAGTGACTGTTTTGATGATTGATAATTTTGATGATCAAGATTTAGAACTGAATCCGGCTTGGTGGCACTTTGATAAAGTAGAATTTAGTTTTGTGCCTAACAGCCAAGAAAATATTTCAAAACTGGGTTCTCATTATTTAAAAGTTTCAGGTTCGACCAATGATTGGTATATCGGGGGAATGGGCACTTATCTAGCAATTGATGTCAGTCAGTTTAAAGGTATTACCATGGCTGTAAATGGTTTTGGTCCAACCAGCGGTCGTATCAAAATTGAGCTTTATGATGACGACAATGGCTCTAATCAACTTGAGCAGGATTCTAGTTTTCAACCACTGTTTGATGACAAATTTCAGTACGAACTCACTGTGAATTGGACTGGTTGGCAGCAAATTACTATTCCTTTTTCAAAATTTGTTGATATGAATCCTGCTGTTGGCAATAATAAATGGGACGGCAAACTCGTTCATCTTCAGCTTGTTTTTATTACTTCTAAACAACAAGGTGCGGTTAGCATGGGCATCGACAACTTATCCCTTATTCAATGACCATGAATTGGGGGAAACTGTTTCTCTCATGTGTTTTTTTAGGGGTGACAGCGGTCAATGCTTTGGTGGTTGATACCAATTTACTTTTATATCAGACCCCTTTTTCTGAAAACGAAAAAAAAATTATTAATTTATTAAATGAAAGTGACACCACTCTTAATATTGCTTTAAAAGTAAAGCCTTTTCCTGGGTTAACAGAAAAATATTCTGCAGTGAATTGGGTGCAATATAACGTTGATCATTTTGAAATGGGTCCTGGAGAGCGTTACCCTTTAGGGGTTTTTATCTTTACTCCGGAATATGTTTTAGGAACTCATGGAGCCGAGCTGCAAATTATTGAAATGGGTAGTTCTGACAAAGAGGCGGTAAGTCAAAATATTTTGGCTATTCACAAAATAAAGATAATTCACGTAGCGCCGGGAGCCCAGCGCATGGTGAAAATTACGGGAGTAGAGCATTCTTTAAAAGGGGATCAATACCGCATCAACTTAAAGATGAATAATACAGGTGAGAGCTGGGTGGCGTTGTCAGGGTTTGCCAGTGTGGTGAGAGAGGATTCTGTTGTGTCGGGAAAACTGAAATTGCCCGAAGCGCAGCTGATGCCGGGAGAAAGTAAGACACTGGCTTTAAGCATTCCTATTACTTACGCCTTAACAGAGCGGGGCAATAAATTGAAAGTTTATTTTTTAATGAACGGTTTGGATGAACAAATCTTTGAAGAGTTTTTGGTTAAAGATGAGCCCAAAAAAGTTCAAACCGAAGTGTCAATTCCTAAAAATGATCCTTTAGAAACAGTCGCCACTTTAAATTTTAAATTAGTGGCGAGCAGTTACAAATATCAAAATAAAAAAATTAAAGCGTTTTTAAAGGTTGGCAATTATGCCAATGTGGCCATTACGCCCACTTCTTATGTTTCAGTTTTTGATGCAACAGGAAAAAGAATCATCGAATGGTCTGTGCCTCCTAAAACGGTTCGCGCCGGCTATGAGGAGTTACTCAGCGGCAGTTCCAATGCGGTTTCGTTAAAGCCGGGTAAATATGATGTGAAAGTAAAGCTTTTATTTCAAAAACAAGAAGTGATCGCAAATGGACAGTTAATTATTTAATGAAAACTTTTAATTAATTCTGCAGTATTGCCCGCATAACTTTTTAATCCGAATTTTTCGGGATTTGTGACATCAAAAACAAAATGTCTTTGTTTTAAACAATAGCGATCCCAATCGCTTAAACGATCTCCCAAAAATAGGGCAACGAGCCGAATAAAGAAAGAAGGAATTAAAAATCCAAAAGTTTTTTTGATTTTAAAATAATCACAGGCTTCCAAAGTAAATTCACGCAGGCTCAGTGCTTTTTGTCCCAAGACAATTTCTTTTTGAGAAAAATTTTCGCTAAGCATGACCTGGTTTACCACCGTTGCAATGTCTGTGGCGTGTATAAAGTGAAATTTGAAATCAATCACAAAATGGCGCAGCATTTTTAGCAGTTGCGGGAGCGACTTAATGCCCATCGAAGCATGCGAATAGGGGTGGGTCTGATCTCCGCCAAAAATCCATGTGGGGAAAAAAGTATAAATTTTATCTTTTAAAGGATGCCGCTGATTTAAATAATAAGTTTGATATTTGGTGCGAATATAAAGTGTGCCCAGTGTGGCTGCCTCCTCAATCACCTTGTTGCCCGGACCCAAAATGGATGCCGTTGAAAAATACAGAATTTTTTTGATTTTTTGAGGATTAAGCAAATCCCAAAGCTGTCTAGTGGCGTTCACGTTGATGGAAATCAATTCATCACCGCCCCAGGGCGTCGCCAAGTGGATCACATAATCCATTTCTTTAAGAATTTCTTTGAAAGGCGATAAATCTTTGAGCTCTCCTTTTACAAAAACAATTTGAGGATTAGAGAGGTAGTCACTTAAAAAATGATGCGGGTTTCGAACCAGGGCATAAATCTTATTTTCGGGGTATTTAAGAAGCTCATCGAGAACATAGTGGCCCACACAACCGCTGGCACCTGTTAGAAAGATATTACGACTTGTTTGGGTCACTGCCTTGGGATTGTAGGGGATCGTGATACAATTCGTCAGTGGGGAAGAGCACGTTTAAAAAACTGTTTTTGAGTCTGGTTTTAGGCTTTTTTGTCTCTTTAGTCCTCACTTTACCCATAACCGTTTACGCTGATCCCGTTAATTTTGAACCTGTGACTGAAGCCCAGTTTGTTTTCGGCGGTCAAATTCTGCGTTTAGATTCACCAGCCATCAAGGTGAATAAACTAATCTACATTCCTTTAAGAGATTTTAAAGATTTGTTTCGTTTTAAAATGTTTGAAAACCCTAAGTCGAGCCGCTTAGAACTCACTCGATTAACCGACGGCTTGTTTGTCAGTTTTAAACAAAACTCAGATGTCGCCCTTCTAAAACAAAATTCTGCAGTGCCGATGCAGGCTCCGATGTATTTTCTGCGTAACACTTATTATGTTCCAGCGAAGAGCTTTTTTGAATTAATGGGGTTTGATTTAGAGAGTGACAGCAATATCTACCGCGTTTTTGTAAAAGTGAATCAAATTAATTTGACTCCAGACAGTATTGAAATCAAAGGGCTGGCGCCTTTTGCAAACCAGGTCACTCCGCTCGAAAAAGGCCAGGGCTTTATGGTGCGGATTGAACGGGCGAGCTGTTCAGGGGCGGCGCCTCAAGTCGAAGCGAGCCATCCTCTTATAAAAGAAGTTCTTGTGCAGGCCTGGATGGAAGATCAAAAGAAAAAAGGGATTCAGGTTATTGTCTATGGAAAAACTCCTTTAAAGTATGTGGTAATAAATGAAGAAACTGAAAATGCAGTTCTCATTGCGATTTCTAAAGATCACTATTACGCCAATAATTTTTTAACACCGGCTGCTGTGACCCAGAACCAACCGGTGGAGCAAGTCGATCCGCCGACACCCCTGCTCGTTAAAAAACAAATGATCGAAAAAGAAAATCGTCCGGTCATTAAAGTCACAACCACCGGGGAGCAAACTTTTCCTTCCTTAAATGCATTATGGCTGCCTGATTTAACAGGAAATACCGGCCTGGCTTTTATGATTAAGGGCGAAAAAATGACAAAACCGGTTTATGAAGTGAAAAACCAGGTCGTTTATCTCGAAGCCAAATCATTTTTGTCTCCCGTCAATTATCGTATGGAAGTTCAGCCTGATCAAAAAACGATTAATATTATTCGGGTAGGCACCATCGAAGAGACGGTGATCACATTTGATTTAGTAAACAATCGCTTGAATAAAAAATATGTTTTATTGTCTCCGCCTTATCAAAAAAATGGAAAGTGGTATTTGCCTGTCGTCGATACCTGTCGTCATTTGGGACTGGGGGGCCGTTATGAAAAAAATACCAACACCGTTTTTATTAACCCGCGCGTCAAAGAAGCTTATGTAGAGAATGTTAATGGTCAGAAAAAAGTTGTCATTGTTGCGACGGATACGATTTTTGATCAAAAAGTTTATGAATCTGAAAAAAAAGACAAATTAATTATTGATTTGCCGCATACTCAGTTAGATGTTCCGTCTAACTTGTTGCCATTTGATGATCCTTCAATTTCAAAAATAAGAATTGGACAGTTTGAAGCCGATACCGTGCGGGTGGTGATTGAATTAAAAGCGCCGCTCACTTATGGTCTTGGCTCTAAACCCTCTGGCCGTGCTCTTGAAATTGGTTTTGCTAACTGGATTACAGATATTAAATGGGAAGCGACTCCTGATAACCTGACCGTCAAGATCAAAGCAACGGCGCCGTTAAAATATTCACAAAATTATTATAAAAATCCTGATCGCTTTATTATGGAGTTTCAAGAAGCTGTTTTAAAAACTCAGCCTTTGCAAATTGTGGGTCAGTTTGGATTGCAACAAATCAGATCGAGTCAATTTAGTTATGCCCCTTTAACCAGCCGTATCGTTTTTGACTTGGATAAATATCAGGCTTTAAAAGTGACTGAAGCAAATGGCGGCAAAGAACTAACTGTTCTTTTTACGGCAAAAAGTATTCCTGAAACTCCTGTTTCACCGACTCATGAAACCACACTCTCTGTTTATGGTGGCTCGCCGTTTAACCCCACGCTTTATAGTTTATTAAAAGGCAAAAAAATTGTGGTGAGTGCTGGACATGGCGGCACTGATCCAGGTTCAATTTTTGGTGGCACTGAAGAAAAAGTTTTTACTTTACAGGTTTCTAATAAATTAAAAGAGCTTTTGTTAAAAGTAGGGGCGATTCCTTTAATGGCCAGAGAAGATGATCAGTTTGTGTCGATGGAAGATCGCTGTCGTTTTGCCAATGGCAACGCAGCCGATGCCCTAGTGGATGTGCATTTTAATTCATTTATTAAAGAAGAGATCAGTGGAACCGAAACGTATTATTATAAAAATAAAGACTATCCTTTAGCGCAAAAGGTTCACCAAGAAATTTTAAAAATATTTAACCGCCAAGATAAAGGGCTGAAAAAAGCGCAGATGTATACTTTAAACCACACGCAAATGCCCGGGGTTTTGGTTGAGCCGCTGTATTTGTCTAATAAAGACGAACTCAATTTAATTAAAGAAGATATAAATCAAGAAAAGCTGGCCAGAGCGATTTTAGAGGGCTTAAACGAATATTTTAAAAATCCAGTTGTGGCTCAATAATAAAGCCCCAAATGTCTAACTCAGCACCCATTGGAATATTTGATAGTGGCCACGGCGGACTAACCGTTGTGAGACAGCTCCATAAAGTTTTGCCTCATGAAAATATTATTTATTTTGGCGACTTGGCCCGGGTTCCTTACGGAAGCAAAAGTCCCGAACAAATTATTAGTTACAACAAAGAAATTATGAATTTTTTAGCTCATCAAAAATCAAAAATGATTTTAATTGCCTGCAATACATCTTCGGCGATTGCCCTGGAAGACAATCGCTCTGAGTTTCCGATGCCTATACTCGGGTTGATTGCTCCTGCTGCTCAACTCTGTGTCAAAATAACCCATGCTAAAAAAGTTTCGGTTTTGGCGACTCAAGCGACGGTAAAAAGTGATGCTTATGCCAAACAAATTAAAATGATTGATCCAACGATTCAAGTTCAATCGATTGCTTGTCCCGAATTTGTACCGCTTGTGGAGAGCGATAAAATAAATTCTCCAGAAGCAGAGATGGTTGTCAAAAAATATATGGAGCAAGTCAGCCAGTTTAATCCCGATGTTTTGATTCACGGTTGTTCTCACTATCCTTACTTAGAATTTCAAATGAAAAAATTTTTAAAATCACAACTGCAGTTTTTAGATCCGGCGGTTCCCATTGTGGAGCAGGCTAAAAAAATATTAGAAATTCAAGATGAACTGAATACAGATTCTAAGCCAGGCATTATTCGTTATTTCTCGTCACAGTATGATCCCCAGGGGCAATATCTCGTTAAAGAAACCCCAGAGCTTTTTACAAAAAAGAAAGTCACTGTATGAACGCAATCATTGTCGTTTGTTTTTTTACGGCCTGTATTCATATTTTTGAAACTTTGGCTCTTGGAATGCGTTATGCGGGAGCTAAAACCAAGCAGGTGGCGACGTCCATTTCGTTTGTGAACACTTCTTTTTTGATCGCCAGACTGAGCAATATGTTTCAAGCCCCGCTTTTAGGCGCGTTGGTCGATCAAAGCATCAAAGGGGCCTCTACCGCCATGCTGATGGATTCTTTTCGTTTAATTATTTTTTCGGCCTTTTTAGGGAATTTAATCGGCGCAATTCTTTTGCCGACGCTTGTGTATGCCTTCGAAAAAGCCATTTTAGAATTTTCGCAAAAAGGGTCGATGCTTAAAATATTATTAAAATTGTTAAGTCCTGTGACCTGGTGGAAATTAATAAAAGTGTTCAAACTGCCCTCATTGCGGATGCTAAAAAACACTTCGTTTAAAAATATTCCCAAAGGATTTATTTATTTAAATGCACTTTTGGTTAGTATTTATGCGGTAGGGGTTTTGTCATCACTAATGGCGGGAGCTTTTTTGCCTGACTTGAGAAGTACGGCGGTGCAGCTTTCAGGTATTGTGAACGGCATGGCCACTATTTTATTAACATTATTTGTTGATCCCACCGGATCCTTAATTACCGATCAAGCCGTTCATGGCAAACGACCGCTCAGTGACGTGAAGAGCGCCATTATTGCTTTAACGATCAGTCGCATTATCGGAACATTTATTTTGGCTCAAATTATTTTTGGACCCGCCGTTCAATACATTATGCAGGTCACTCAATGGGTGGCTGGAATTATTTAAGTTTAATTAAATAATAATCCTTGTGTTGGCTCAGTCCTTTTTGCTGCTCGAGGCTGTGAATGAATAGGACTCGCAGAAACAATGCTTTGACCTCGTAATGCTTGTTCCATTTGAAAAATGAAGTGGGCTTGGTATGTTTTAAAATCAAAGATCCGTTTTCCTTCCTTGTTGGCAGGGAAACCAAAATCTTTTTTATAAAGATCTATAAAATCTTTTAACAATTTTACGGTGATATTCATATGATTTTTTTGATTAAATTCATAAAAAGTTAAAAAAGAGTAACGTAAAAGAGCAATTTTGCCGTCAATCACTTGAATGGAGTCGAGATCCGCTAAATCGGCTTTGCCTAAAAAAAACTCACCAATCATTCCTTTTTCAAAATTAATATATTGCCCGGTTTGTTTATGACAGGGGCAGGCCATGTCGGCACATACTTTTTTGGAGTCACTGTTCACTTCATAATATTTTAATTCATGACGTTGGCCGTTGTGTCGCCATGCATCATAAACATAGCGAGTGGTTATGCCGATGATTGATTTGTTGCCGCTGCAAGCGACGACTGGTTTTGAAAATTCGACGGCTTTTAAAATACTGCGGATAGGCTCTAAGACAAACGAAACATTTTTAGATTCTGCCCATGTATAGATTTCCATAAATTTTTTGGGTTCTGTGAAAAAGGCGCTTAAAAAGTTTTTTCCTTTAAAGAATTTAGGATGAGAAAAGGCGGATGCTGTTTTGAAGTCTTGAATTAATTTAAGAAGGGCTTTTTCAGGGCCTGAAAGATTTTGCAGTGATTGAAGTTTTTTAGAAACATCGACCGCATTTTGGACGAGCGTTTCAGGGGAGATAGCATGGGTTTTAAGATTTAACATTTTAAACTCTACATTATTATCGGCTTTAAATAGGCATTTTCTCAAATAACACAAAGTATCGATTCTTTTCTATAATCTCGATGTGGACGGCGCCAAACGACATGGGGAGTTGGTTAAAAAGCTTAATGAAGCTAACTATCTCTACTATATTAAGGAACAACCCACGATTTCTGACTACGATTACGATAAATTGCTTAAGGAACTGGTTGAAATAGAAGCAAAACATCCCGAACTTCAGGCGCCTGATTCTCCCAGTCAAAGAGTGGGCGGCGCGCCGGTAGATGAATTTAAACAGATCAAACATAAGCACCCACTGTATAGTTTAGATAACGCTTTTTCTAAAGAAGATTTAATTGATTTCAATGCGCGTATTCAAAAAGCGGTGGTGGACAAAGAAATTGAATATTTTTGTGAACCTAAGTTTGATGGCTTAGCCATGTCCGTCACTTATGAAAAAGGTATTTTTAAATATGCCGTAACACGTGGTGATGGCAAAGTGGGCGAAGATGTTTCTGAAAACATTAAGACCATTCGCTCTCTGCCACTGAAACTTTTAAAACCTGAAAATATTGAAGTGCGCGGCGAAGTTTTTTTAACTCATAAAGAGTTTGAAAAATTAAAAGCGGAAGGGTTTGTGAACCCTCGCAACGCTGCCTCCGGAACAGTAAGGCAGCTTGATCCTAAAATTGCAGCTCGTAGAAATCTACAAATTTATTGTTACAGCTTGATAGCGCCTGAACATAAAATCGAAACTCATTCTGAAAGCATGAAATTTTTAAAAACACTCGGTTTACGTGTGAATGCTCTTGGAAAAATATGTAAAGGGATTGAAGAAGTTTATAAGTATGTGGAGATGATGGACAAAGAGCGCAAAAAGCTACCTTACGATACGGACGGAGTCGTTGTGAAGGTCAATAGTTTAAAACTTCAAGAAAAATTAGGTTTCACCAGCAAGTTTCCAAGGTTTGCGACTGCTTATAAATTTGCACCAGAGCAAGCGGTGACAACCATTGAAGCGATTGATATTCAAATTGGTCGGACGGGCGTTTTAACTCCTGTGGCTCGTTTAAAGCCGGTCGATTTATCAGGCGTGACCGTTTCAAATGCGACGCTTCATAACGCGGATGAAATTGCCAAAAAAGATGTCCGCGTTGGCGATCAGGTTGTAATCCAACGTGCCGGTGAAGTAATTCCAGAGGTCGTAGGATTAGCCCCAGATTTTAATCCGGGGAAACGTTCAACCCCCTTTAAATTTCCGGCCAAATGTCCTGTTTGTAAAACAACTGTCGTTCGTGATCCGGATGAAGCGGCCATCCGTTGCCCCAATCAAAATTGTCCGGATCAAGTTTTGGAACGTATTAAACATTATGTGTCTCGTGCCGCGGTTGATATTGAAGGTCTAGGCGCCCAGTGGGTGGAGATTTTTTTAAAGGAAGGTTTAATTAAAGATATTGGGGATATTTATTACTTGAAGAAAGAGGATCTGCTCAAGTTAGAACGAATGGGCGATAAATCAGTTTCAAATCTTTTGGAATCAATTGAAAAAAGTAAAACGCAAACCTTTGCACGAATATTATTTGGTTTAGGAATTCGCCACGTAGGAGCCGTCATGGCCGAACTTTTAGTCGAGCATTATCCAACGATTGAAAAACTTTCTGAGGCTACAGAAGAAAAGTTATTAGAAATTGATGGAGTAGGACCTAAAATTGCAAAGACAGTTCCTGAAGCTTTTAAAGACAAATCTTTTTTAAAAATTATTGAAAAACTTAAAAAAGCGGGGGTGGTATTAAAAGCGAGTAGTGAGCAGTCAGTAGTGAGTAGCAAACTAAAAGGGAAAACGTTTGTGCTTACGGGGACACTGCCTACGATGGGTCGTGATCAAGCAAAGCAATTAATTAAAGCCAATGGCGGTAAAGTGGCTTCGAGTGTTTCAAGACAAACCGATTATGTCGTGGCAGGAGAAGAAGCCGGTTCGAAATTAAAAAAAGCTCAAGAGTTAAAAATTGAAGTGATAGAGGAGGCAAAGTTGCTTAAAATGTTGTCATG
>CAYMKA010000049.1:0-10701 GCA_964390935.1 uncultured bacterium | reverse complement strand
GTCACAGAAGCTGTCGCGACCGTACCGGCAGGAATGGGCAGAGATTCAAAATTAATAGTTTGTGGAGCATCGTTATTAATGCGATAAACAATATATTTAATGTTAGCCACTTCATTGACTGAAGGACCTTTAGGATCGTAAGCACTGATATTAATTTTTGCGCCAGTGAAATCAGTATAAAAACTGCTTGTCTGCGCATTGGTAGTCACCGAAGGGCTGACCCGATCTAAAAGCACCAGTTGGTTAGAAATATCAACAATGGTTCCGCGATCGTGTAAATAAAAATACACACTCTTTAAACCATCCACTGAATCATCAAGATAAATGCGGTTGGTCGGATTAAAATTAATTCCTGAAAGACTATTCACCGTAATGCCATCCGCAAAGTTTTTCACATTGCCTGAAACATTCATGCGATTCACACCGGTGCAATCGATGGTCACATCCCAAGTCGGAGTTCTAAACCAAAAATTGCTGGGCTTGCCGTCGACTGTCCAAGTAATTTTGCGACCTAAACTTTGATTACAAATCATAGGCTGGTCATAAAAAATAGGCATCGTAAGCACTGGACTTTCATTTTTAGAATGATTTACAAAACCGGTGTTAATCATCTCCCACATGCTGCCGGCTTTATCTCTTAACTTAACAGTAATATTTTTAGTCCCCTCATATTCAGTGAGTAAGATAGGAAGCAACATAAAGTCTTCGCCTGTTGCTCCTGAAGGATGTCTGACATAAGTCACCCACTGACGAGCATTATTACCGGTAACTTCTCCATCGACATAAACGGCGTCGATACCTGATAAATCACCCAGCGCTACAGAATCAATTTTTAAATTAATTCCCCGGGTCACGACAGAACCATCCAACTGAGCGCCTGCCACAGTTACTTGAGGAGTACTCATCTGAGTGTCGTAAGTCACTGTTTGTGATCCTAAAAACATCATATGAGTCGCTCTCCACGAATCAGCAGGAATCAATTGATTGTCATTAAGGGTGGGATTAAAAATAGGATCTCCCAAAATAAAGTCATCACCGACATAGACTTGAATATTTTTAGGACCCTGACCGGGAGCGAGTCTGACGTAAATACGAGTACTTAGGTTGGTACGAAGCGGCCAATGGGCTGTTTCGTAAGCGATACCCGCTGGCGCGTCAGGATCGTGATTCAAAGTGGGATTTAATTTATTAAGGGGCATTTCAAACCAACGATTGATCGGTGCATAAGCAACAGAAGAAGGTTTTAATGTTGAGACATCCGTTTGTTCTGTCACTGGGGCATTAGGAGATGGATTTAAAATCGAAGAAGCTCCACTAGTATCATCAGCGACATCGCCCGTAATATATAAATATCTAATGCCAATTCCGGCATCTTTTAAATAATCTAAATTAAGGACAACCGTATCACTCGAAGTGTATTGAACGTATAAATTATAAGAAGGATGCGATGCGTATTTATTAATTAAAAAGCTGCCACTCACAGGAGCGGCATTATCCAATCTCAAGTCATTTACAATATTAAGAGTGCTTAAATTTCCTGCCAAGTCTGTGGCACGGTAAGCGAGAAAATTAATTCCATTTTGAGTCAGAGTAATGCTGCCGTTATAACCAAATTGACCGCGGTTTCCTGCAGTCATTAAATTGTCATTCGAAACAGTCATGCTTGGTGTCACATTGGCAGTAGTGCTTACCCAAAAATCAGTCTTTGTTGGACCAGAACCCGGTTTAAGACTGGCCACTCCGGAAGCAGGTGGTGAAATATAAGAACCAAACTGATCGGCCAAAGGATAATTGGCTGCATTGTAAGTAACTGGAGTTGCAAAAAAATCTTCTGCTATAAAATTTAATGTGATGCCAGCATTGGCTGTGATCCAATAACCACTCGTCAGGGCATTAAAAGTAACAACGGGTCGGCCACGATCATTTTTAAATAGAGAAACTGTGTTCACCGAAGTCGCATGATTAAATTTGTCGACCGCCCAGTAACTTAAACCAAAGAAACCTTCTTGCGTAATACTATTAACAGAAGTTGTTAACGGATAATTAAGAGTAGAAACTCCAATCAAACTGCCATCCACTGTCACCGCTTGAGCTGGATCACTGTCGATTTGATAATAAATATATTTTACGCCTGCTCCTAAATCATTTAAGGTAAAAGACGGTGCGTTATCCATCCCCAGCCATGTGTCGTTGAGCAAATTACTGGTAATGGTCGGCGGCAAAGTATCTAAATAAAAACCGTATAAACCAAAACCCAAATTACCCGTCACGCTGGTCGCATTACTTAAAATAAATTGACCATAGTATTGGCTAGCGGTCTGTCCATTAATCGTAACCGTTTCGTTAACAGCAAAAGGGGGTTTAATTTCTGTCACAGCACTTTGTTGTCCCAGCGCATCAGTTGCCCAGTATTTAAAAGTATTAATTGAATTGTTTGTTAAACGAAAAGAAATCGAACCACTCACTGCGCTCACATTTTGAGTCGCTCCACCGTTAATGACATAACTAATCGTGGTCACTCCATTGCCGCTTACATAAATTGAACCCGACAGATTGGTCGTCACCCAGTCATCCGTAAAGTTTAAAGTAATTCCGATTCCATCAGGGCTGTCGTACCATCCCGAATAACGATAAACGCCTGCTGAAATTTGATTCACCGTCGGCGCATCAAAAATAATTTCAGCGGTCGGACCTTGATTGTCAAAAATAAAAGCAGCTGCGGTCACGACAAAAGAATTATTAGAAACTTTGTCATCTGCATAGGCATAGACTCTGTAAATTCCCGTTGGGTCGAGAGCACTGATTCTTCGTGAAACAATCGCATTAGCTGTGCTCAGCGTAATACTCAAATTACTGGTATTGGTTAAGGCATTAAAAGTCACCCAGCCGTTGTTGGTGGGATAAAATTGAGTGTTATCTCTTTCATTCATAATTTTTACATAGAAATTTTTAATCCCCGATCCTCCAAAATCATCTGCCGAAAGATTAATTTGTAGCGATTGATTGTTGGTTGTGAATTGAGCGGGCGTGGTGGTTACCATCAAAAGAGATGGAGTGACAGAATCGACCACAATATTTCGAGTGGCAAATGACCAGTTGCCGACCGAATCTCTTACTCCCAAAGTAAAAGTTCTTTGATTATAAGTCGCACTGACAGTATCTAAATTGAAAGTAACCGTTTTAGCCGGATTAAGCTGCACAAGACTACTGTCATTAAAAGTTAAAGTAGGCAAATAAATTTTATCTTTAACGACAATTAAGTCGTCCAAATAAATTGCATCGTTGCGGTTGATCGGATTGTAAATGGTAAAAGTCGGATCCGGATTCAAGTATAAATTTTTAGTTGGCGTAAAAGAAACTCTGGCCACCATGCGGTCATCGCCGGCATTAAGTGTCACAACGCCCCCCAACATTCTCCACGAACTATTTAAATTAGAATAACAATTAAGCAGTTGAGTGCTTGAGAGCGTTACCCCTTGATAGCTGTCCACCGTTAAACAAACAGAACGGCCGCCCATTGATTCAACCAGAAGCGTGCTGAGGTAAACAGAATAGTTGGTGGTGGTGGTCACCGGAGCTGCCAAAGGAATATTTTTTTCAATGCCTTTCCAAGTCACTTGAGAATAATTAAAACCTGGAGTCCCGATCGGCAAATCAAGTCGAATTCTTAATCCAAAGTTTCCCCCAAAGGCAGCACGACTCACCCAATCTAAGGAATAAATAGAGCTTTTGGCAGTCGAGCCGGTCATTAAAACAACATCTGCTGTCACTTGAGCGTTGAGAGTCACGTTATCTCCTATCAAAGGATAAACCACCCAACCTGAGTTACGAGTTCCTGCGTAGCCTGCATCCTCAAAAGAATAGTCTGTTACAAAAGAGGCTGTTGAAAATAGACTTTGAGTAAGCATATAAAAAGCGGCATCGTTACTAGTTTTAACTGACAACAAAACTTGAGAACCGTTAAAAACGGCCTGATTATTTAAATAATTTAAAGCAATGCCTGAAGGGGGCAAGGTATCTTTTGTGAAAGTGGTATTCACCACTGTCGTATCGCCAATTTCAGGATAGGGATTAAGATTTCCGATCTTGTCTCGCTGTTCAAAAATAAAATCAATTGATTGATTTTCTTCGACTTGATCCCAGGTGGCTTGTGGCACTGTCCAGTTTTCGCTGTAACCACTCATCAGATAATTTGCTGTCCCCGTGAATTGCTGCATGTTACATGTGGCTGGCGTTTGTACGACCACAACCGACGGCTTTCCATTAATCACTTGATTAGTGGTGGTGTTGTAAGTGGGAGTACAAACTTCTCTTAAAAAATTAACTGGATCACTGCGTAATTTAGTATTGATGGTTTGATTAAAGGTCACAATGTCTTCTGAAGCAGAATCTCCGGTGCCTCGGCGAATTTTCAGACGAACTTCCGCGATACCAGATTCTTTATCGTAAAAATCAACGTCCATAATCGGACGGTTAAGAACGATGCCAGAAAAATAGTTCACCACAGGGCTCTCTGGTTTGTTAACTGAATAACCATTGCCGTTATCAATTCCTGAATCGACTCCAATCATATTGGTGGTGATCGGTAAGCTTTCATTGCCGCCTTTATCCACTGCCTTCACCACAAAGAAATATTTTTCACCGGTAGTTCTTAAAGTCTGTGCCACATTAAAAATCGCTTCAAAATTATTTGAGGTCGTTGGAAAACCATCCTGCCCTCTGTAAATAGAATTCGTTTGTTTGAGAAGTGGCTCTTCCCCTTCATAGGGAGAAACTTCGTAGACAGAATAAAGATAATGATCAATTCCAGAATAGGTATCGTCTCCTTGGACCTGCAGACGAAGTAATTGAGTTTGGTTAGTGTAGTCGGTAACAGTGGGGTGAAGTGCTAGATCAGCAGCAATTTGATTGGCTGTAATCAGCGTCGGCGGGTTTTGATCGAGAATAATTGAATAATATTTTGTGTCACTGGGAATATTATCGTTGTCATAAAAAATCACTTCATAATTTTTTGTGCCTTCGCCGGCAGTGAACTTAACCATTTTAATATTACGGGTCGCAATGGAGTTGTTATAAGTTTGTAAAATGGAACTATTGGCGGTGATCGGAAATTCGTTTGTACCGGCAACATAACCGCCAGGATAAGTGGGATCAAAATCACCATAAATTTTAAAAGAACTAATTGTGCCGTTATTATCAACCGCACTAAACCAAATACTATTCACTTCGGTGTTGGTGCCAGGCAAAGAAATATTTGAAGTGGCAAAAACTCCAGGGCCCAAAAGATTGGCCATGGCTAAAACGGGACCGCCTGCTGCGTTGTAATCGACATAAACAGAAGCGGTTACAGGAAAACTTTCGCTTAAGTTCACATCTCTAAATTTGACGTACAAATTATTGGTAGCATTGAGATTCACTAAAGTTTTAACGACATTGAAAACCACATTTTTAGAAGCGCTGACCGGAATATTGCTCCACACTTCTGGCACCGTTAAATCGCCAGTTAAAGAATATTGATTAATATTAACGTTGCTTTGCCCTTTCAACGTAATGACGACCCCTTGGGTCACAATGGTTGATCCGCCGTTCACTAAAATTTGTGCAGAAGGAGCCGCACTCACCTTGAAGGCAAAACACAAAAAGAAAAACCCGAGTATTAGTTTTTTATTCATGATCACGACTCTTGTCTACTGTTTACTCATTATTGATACCCATCTCCCGGGCAAACTATGCCTATGCATGAATAAATATCGATGTAACAGACTCTACGTATGTATTGAAAAAACACGGTACTCCCCCTTTAAATTCTAAGGAAAAAAGGACCGATCACGAAAAGATATCTGATTTTTAGAGCGGGTCCTTTAATTCACAGGCCCCTAGGGTCTTGTTCGATAAACCCTTTAATTTAAGATATTCCTTGATTTTGGGATTATTAAAAATAGGAATGTTCAGTATTTTTACATTCTTATCTCTATAGAAAACCTGATTATTTAGCATCAAAATTGGACTTGTCTCAAAATGATATTGGTCTTGATATTCAAAACTCTCAATCACATATTTTTGTTTAAGATGTTCTGCTTCCGTACGACGCATGCAAATTTGATAAGGTTTTTGAGAAGAGATGCCTTTGAGCATGAGTTGGTTGTGTTTGCCCTGCGCAGTGAGTGAGCGTAGTTCCACAGATAAATATTCCCAGTAAAGAGCGGGATGTTCTTGTTGTAAACAAGCCTGAAAAAAATCTTCTTTTTTGTTACCCAATTTATTTTGGAGTTTATTTTTATTAAATAAATAATAAGTTTTTACTTTTTGTTTTTGCTCATTTGAAAAAGATTGACCGATTAAATCTTGAATCGTTCTGCTGGCAGTGCAGTCGCTGGAGACAAATAATTTTATATCACCAGTGACTTTCGGCCGTGACCAGTCGGCTTTAATTTCAACGGTGATTGATCCGGTCGGAACAGCAGCCTGAACAGCACCCCATAGCAAAAAACAAAAAACTAAAAAAAACTTTTTCAACCTACAAAGCTATTTAACTACCGGTAATGTATTACAAGATCCAGCACTGCCTGCTGGCTGTCCTTTAATCGCCGGCCAATTGAGTGCTTTTTGCACTGTTCCTAAACCAACATAAACATTTTGATTGTTAAATAAGAAGGTGGGGCTGGAAGAAATGCCCAGTTCTTCGGTTAACTTAATATCACTGTCCACTAACTGATAAACTTTAGAACGATAATTGGCTGTTTGATAACAATCTTCAATTGATTTATTTTTAATTTTATTGAAGTAGTCATTTCTTATTTCAGGTTTTTCTGCAAAAGGATAGCTCCAATAAAAATCAGGAGCTTGTTCTTGCACACAAATTTGTCTAAGGTTTTCAAAAAATTCTGATTCGCCGTGAAGAGATCGATAAGGAATATAACGGCCGGTTTTGCCTTTAGGATTTTTATTAACTATGTAATGAACATGTACTTCATATTTTTGATTAATTTTATGCTCTGCTAAATATTTCATAGCCGCTTTTCCGAAAGGACAATCGCTCATCACAAAAACATCCAGACGATTGGGCATGGCTTTACGTTTAATATATTTTTCAGGACGTAATAATTTTTCGGAAACCGCAAAAGTATTAAAGCCAATAGAACGAAAATAAGGACGCGCTGCATTTTCATTGCCAAAAGGCTTCGCCAAAGTTTTAAAAGAAACATCACTGTAAATTAACTGAGGAAGACGGTCGAAATTTTTAAGAAATTTAACCGCTTTAGGGTCTTCTGGTTTTAAACGCACCACTTGAGCTGGAATTTGTTGTCCCAACTTTTCAACCAGTGGTTCTAATTGAATATTGGTTTCAGCAGGATTATCACTAATAACATAAAGAGTGGGAGCGGCAAAAACAGGAGAAATCAATAAAAACAAAAACAAGAAAGCAGTGAGTAGAAAGTAGCGAGTATCGAGTAGCGAATAGTGAGTAATAGATTTTTTCATGACGACCCCTTTGCTAGATGCTAACAAATATTTTTAGAAGTGAAACCACAGGGCATAAAACAACCCTAAAAACATTAACGCAGTTAAGAGTTTAATAAGAGGGACATTTTTAGTTAAAAAATCTTGTAATTTTTGAGAAGACAATCCAAAAACCGCCACACTTAAAATAATAATTAACGGCAAAATAAAAATAAAGTTATAAACCGCTAAATTAAACCACAACAGCCACTGCCCCGGATTTTTTTTTGCCAAAAGGGCCAGGACAGGCAAATACACTTGGCCAGTACAAACCGCTTCGATCAGAGAAACTAAAAAACCTGTCAGTAATCCCGTTAAAATCATGGCTTGTCCTTTTGCTTATCTTTTAAATTACCGCGAATAATGGCGTGAATCATTTGTTTTAAGCGAGTCGGCAGCTGCAAAGTCATTTCACTTGTTTTACCTGTACGAAGCACAATAAAAGCATCATAGAAAGAAAACAGTGCAAAAACGAGCGCCAAAAGCGCAAAACCTTTAGTGAGTAATTTTGAAATTACAAAAAAAGAATGCAGACTTAATAGAAAGTGAAAAATTCCGAGCCCAATTAGAAAATAACAAACATAGATCCCAACCACAAAAGCAGAACCCAAAATTAAAACTTCACGCCGGCCTTTTTTTTGAAAGTTGAGATAAGCAATAAAAAAGAAGAGTGTCGCAAAAGCACATGGATTAATGCCATCGATCAAAGCAGCCACAACCATTAAACCAAAATCTTTTTGATTCCATTGTAAAGGCACATCGCCTTGGTTAGGTTCGGACGGTGTCCGACCCCTACCAGTCACATCTATTTTTTTATTTACCAATAAGTCCAAGCCTTTAACAATTTCTTCTTCGCTTAAAAAAATATGATCTCCGATTTGAAGAGCGGGAGTCTTAGACTGTGTGCCTAATTTTTTGGTCACGGCTAAAAGTTTTAAAAGATTATTCTCTTCAGCAATATCCAGCTCATTAATTTTTAAAAGGCCAGGATGATTTTTTTGAAACTCAGGAAAAACAACAAATCTCAAGCGGCGGCAGTGGCTGCAACTTTGAGTAAAAAAGAAATTGGATTCAAATTCAAATTTTTGGTTTTTGGGTACCGCTTGAGAAACCTTCTTTTCAATCATCGCGGGGTCACCTAATTTAGTGCCTCTAAAGTGATAACGAATCAGTTTAGAAGAAGTTTGAATAAGGACAGTTTTATCAAAAGCTCCCGCCGGGTCTTTGGAGTAATCGATGTCGACTTGAAAACCGCCATTTTTAAAAGTGAGCGTTGTGCAATCACATTCGACGACGTAATTTTCAACGGCCTGAGTAAAAGGCACAAAGTAAGTAGATGTTGTGCTTTGATTTCCTAATTGGATATCAATATTTTGAATGGCCGCAGCAAGCGGCAAAGCACATAAAACAAATAAAACAGAGTAAAAAAACTTCTTCAAAATAACTCCCTAAACTCACTACTTTCTACTGACTACTCAACACGAACTAAGTTATTATTCCTCAATGTTTCAAATTATTCCGGCAATTGATTTACTTAATAACAACGCTGTTCGACTGGCTCAAGGAGATTATACCCACAGCACCACCTATTCAAATAATGCGATTGAACTTTCAAAGAAATTTGAGCAAGCTGGCACTAAACGTTTACACATTGTCGATTTAGGCGGAGCCAAAAGCGGAAAGCCGGAGCATTTTGATTTAATTTCACAAATCAGAAAAAACGTTTCGATGAAAATAGAAGTCGGCGGCGGAATTCGTGATACTCAGACCGTTGAAAAATATTTTGGGATCGGAATTGATTATTTGATTTTGGGTTCAATGCTGCTTAAAAATAAACCTCTGGCAATTGAACTTTTAAAAAAATATGGTGAAAAAATTATTGTCGGCATTGATGGCAAAGATGGCTTTGTTAAAACCGAAGGCTGGTTAGAAAATTCAAATACTCCTATTCTTGATTTGTTAATCGAAATGCAAAAAGCCGGCGCCAAACAGGCCATTGTGACTGACATCAGCCGTGACGGCATGCTCACCGGACCCAACTTTGAACTTTATAAAACTTTAGGTGAAAAAACAAAGTTACAAATTATTGCCTCAGGTGGAGTAAGCAGTTTGGATGATTTAAAAAAGTTAAAACAAATTTCAGGAGTTTTGGGAGCAATTACCGGCAAAGCCCTGTATGAAAACAAATTTAGTTTAGAGGAAGCGCTGAAAATACAGGCCCCTCTTATCCCCTGAAGGGGATGGTCAGTTTTCTAAAAGCATTGCTCCCCCTTTAGGGGGCTGGGGGGCCAAAAATCTATAATTCATTTCTGAATTAGTAGACATCCTTATACAATAGTAGACATGGGGGGATCTGTTCTTAAGGGAGCACTGCGCGTGCTTCTGTTAGGCCTTGTGGCAGCTTGTTTCTGGGGAAATACCCATGCAGCTGAGGTTTCTCCTTTTATTAACTCGGTTAAACTACCCAAAAATAACGCTTTAGAAAACAATCAAAACCAAAATTTGGTTCGAATCAGTGAAAGTGAACTGGCATTGGTTTACTTTTTAGATCAAGGCAGTAAATCTCAAATTTTCTTTACCCTCTCCCGTAATAATGGCAGAAACTTTTCAACACCCGTTTTAATTTCTGAAGGTCAGTTGGGGGCGAGCCTGCCCAATATGGTTATCACCAGTGACAAACAGATTTTTATTTTTTGGATTGATGCCGGACAAATTTACTATCGCAGCAGCCGCGACATGGGCATGAGCTTTGGATCCACTTTAAAAATCAGTGGAAAATATTTGGGCGTTCGTTATGTCAGTTTAGCCCTTGATTCTGACCAGCGCCTGCATATGGTTTTTGAAGACGGCGGCCAAATCTATTACCGCTATTTAAAAGCTCAAACTGATGCCTGGTCTGAAATATTTATTTTGTCTGAAAAAGGCAAGTCAAGTGCTTTGCCAGTCATTGCCACCGATCGCAATAAAAAAATGATGGGCGTATGGGTCACAGACGGTAACTTAGTTTTTCGTACCCAAGATTTAGCAACTTCACTCTGGTCAGAGGCCCAAATTTTGACCAACGTGAATAAAAACACTCCAGTCACGAACCCGGTTGTGATTAGCGATTTATCAGGAAACTTTCATTTATTTTGGAATCAAGACACGCTTCTTCGTCAAAGAGTATTATCTGTCAATGTTTGGAAAAAAGAATATCATACT
>CAYMKA010000048.1:0-10779 GCA_964390935.1 uncultured bacterium | reverse complement strand
CGGCCCAAACTGGCGGTGCTGTAAAAGAAATTGCTCTTAGTGATGCTGCGGTTCTTTTAAGCTATTCTGCAAAAGTGGTGATTGTCCCAGGTTATGGACTAGCCGTCGCGCAAGCGCAGCACTTGTGTCATGAGCTTTCAAAACTGCTTGAAGAAAAAGGCGTTGAAGTAAAATTTGCCATTCATCCTGTCGCAGGCCGCATGCCGGGGCATATGAATGTGTTACTTGCAGAAGCCGATGTCTCGTACGAAAAATTAGTGGAGATGGATGAAATTAATCCTGATCTACCTAATGTAGATGTAGTGATTGTAATCGGCGCTAACGATGTGGTGAATCCTTCGGCGACTCAAGATCCTGGCAGCCCAATTTACGGAATGCCTGTCATTAAAGCCTGGGAAGCTAAGAATGTAATCGTCATTAAACGTGGCATGGGCAAGGGGTACGCAGCAATTGAAAATCCTTTGTTTACTCATGATAGAACAAGAATGCTCTTTGGTGATGCTAAAGACGCACTCCAAAAATTAATTTCTGAAGTAAAGGCAGGCTAGTTTTTATGACAAAAATTTATTTATTTCCTGGACAAGGTTCTCAGGCTTTAGGCATGGGTAAAGATTTATTTGACGCCTATCCAAATGAAGTTGCTGTCGCTGACAAAGTGCTTGGCTATTCTATTAAAGAGTTATGCCTTGAGGACAAAGCCCAAAAATTAAATTCTACTGACTACACCCAACCTGCTTTGTATGTCGTCAATGCTTTAACCTATTTAAAAAAAGTAACCGAAAACGGTAAGCCTCAATTTGTAGCAGGTCACTCACTAGGTGAATACAACGCATTATTTGCGGCTGGAGTTTTTGATTTCGAAACGGGCCTTAAGTTAACTCAAAAACGTGGCGCCATTATGGCCAAAGCGATGGGCGGCGGCATGGCAGCCATTGTCGGTTTAGAAGTTTCTAAAATTGAAAGTGTATTAAAAGAAAATAATTTAACCTCAATTGATATTGCAAATTTTAATGCGCCTACTCAAACTGTGATCAGCGGTCCTAAAGAAGATATTGAAAAAGCCAAGCCGATTTTTGAAGCTGCTGGCGCCAGAATGGTCGTTGTTTTAAAAGTCAGCGGGGCTTTTCACTCACGCTATATGAAAGAGGCTCAAAACGAATTTGAAACTTTTTTAAACACTCAAAAATTATCTGCACCTCAAATTCCAGTCATTGCTAATTTAAATGCTCAGCCCTATACCAACGACGAAATAACCATCAAAAAAACATTGGCAGGCCAAATTAGCAGCGGAGTGAGATGGGTGGAAACGATTCAGCTGTTAAATAAACAGCCAGAACCTGTTTTTGAAGAAGTCGGCCCCGGAAAAGTTTTAGCAGGAATGCTAAAGCAAATTTTAAAATAAACTTTAGGGTTATTTCTTCTTAAAATCTAAACTAATTGAATTAATACAGTAGCGTTGTCCGGTGGGGTTGGGTCCGTCCGGAAACACATGGCCTAAATGAGCGCCACAGTTAGCACACACCACTTCCACACGATGCATGCCATGACTATTATCTTCTTTAGTGAGCACGTGGCCTTTAGCGATCACATCATAAAAACTGGGCCATCCAGAATGAGAATCATATTTCGTTTTTGAATCAAATAGCTCATGACCACAAGCAGCGCAGGTGTAAATACCAGTTTCATGATGTTTGACATACTTCCCCGTAAATGGAGGCTCCGTGCCACACTGCCTGGCGACTTTGTATTGTTCGGGAGTTAATTTTTCTTTCCAATAGCTGTCGGGCATTTTTTTCAAATCTTTATTTTCTGGCATACGCGCCTCGCTTCCATGGAAGTTTAACAAAATTAAAACAGTGATCAGACCTAAAAATATTTTCTTCATAGTACACCTAGTCTAACCTTTGTTATTCTTCCCGCTTATGATCGTTCATAAGCACGCTCATTTTATTATTGTTAATAAACCACCCGGGACGTCGACTCATGCTTCACCCGGAGACACTGCCCCCAATGTGGTGGACTTACTCAAAACGGATTATCCGATTCTTCAGCCACTGACACGCTTGGATAACGGAGCCTCGGGGCTGCTGGTTTTAAGTTTAAATTCGCAATTCACCAAGCATGTGCAATTTATTTCTAAAAGTTATTTGGCAAATGTTTTTGGTGTGCCCAAAAAATTTCATGGTTATATCGAAAAAACACTCACTACTAAAAAGTTTGGCAGCGGCGTTAAACGAACTCAAGAAGCCAGTTCTCATTATCGAGTGCTAAAAACAGAAGATAAGACTTCCTGTCTTTTAGTACGCATTGAAACCGGCAGGCATCATCAAATTAGGAGGCATTTAAGAAGTTTAGGGACCCCCATCATTGGAGATTTTAGGCACGGAGATAAGGATAAGAATTTGGCTTATCAAGAAAAACTGGGTAAGCAATTAACACTGCAATTAAAATGTTACCGGCTGATATTTAAACACCAGGGCAAAATTTATAGGTTTAAACTGCCAATAGAGTCTGTGCATCTGTGATGACAAGAATATGACCTTGGTCAGACGCCTAAACGAAAAATTTTTGTAAAATGAGCTATCAAAAGGAGGGGAAAATGAAAGCAAATATAGGTTCTTTAGATAAAAATGTTCGCAGACTGATTGTCGTGTTATTGATCTTGGCCGCTTATTTAGCGCCAATCACTAAGCAAGTCCAAACCATTCTATTAGTGGTTGCGGCTATCGTGTTTGTGACGACTCTGATCAGTTGGTGCCCTGTGTATATCCCATTCAAGATTAATACGACTGGAAAAAAGAAAAGATAAAATTTTCAAAGAAAAATAATCAGTTTTTCCTTCTGACTCTCTACTATTAATAGAGAGTCAGAAATTTTTATTTAAAAAGTGGGATTTTGTTTAATTCATAACGATTACTAATTAATGATTTTTATCAAAAAATTAAGCGCCCATCCTGTTTCCAGAATCACTCATTTCGTAACCATGGGCGGAACTTTTACCTCCACTTTGACGCCTTGGGGACTCAGACCCACTCAAAAGGGCAGCGCCATCATCGAAGCAGCCTTAAATTCGAAAAATTTAATGCGAGTCAGTTCACATGCTTTAATGAACAAAGACAGTTCTCTCCTGACTTTAAATGATATTCTAATTTTGAATCGCTGGATCAATGAAATAAAACAAAGACCCGAAATAAAATCAGTTGTTGTTTTGATGGGTACCGATAATTTAGAAAATGTTTCTTTCTTACTTTCTCTTTTAAGCCCTCCAAAAACAAAACCCATCATTTTAACTGGAGCCATGATTCCTTATGGCTCTAAAGATAGTGATGCGTTAATCAATATTAAAAAAGCTTTTAGGGTTTCACAATTTATTCCTGAAAATTTTCCTCCTGTGCTAGTGACTTTTCAAAATCACATCTTGGATGGATTATCTATCCGTAAAACAAGCACTCGCTCATTGATTCCATTCATCGATACAAAAAAAATGTCAGCGAATCGTAGAGCTCAGGAGATTATTGAAAATAAAGATTTTTATTTAAATCAACATAATTTAATTTTCCCTAAAGTCAGAACTATTTCTATCGGCCCTGGAGAAGACAGTTCTGCGATCAGCGATGCAGTGAAAAACGGATGTGAAATTATTATTTTAGATGGTCTAGGCAATGGCAATGTAAGCCAAGAGACACTAGAACAGGTCGCTGCCCATCGAGAAAAAGCAATTTTTGTTGTGAGCAGTCAGGTTTTGGAGGGAGATGCAAAACCGCTTTATGGACCCGCCTATTCTCTAAAAGATAAAAATGCTGTCTTTAGCGGCACTGTGAATGCCCGAAAAAGCGTGATTCTTAGTATTCTTTTCTTAAGTCAACCCCATATCCAAAAACTTTCGCTGATTAAAAAAAGAATCGAACTTCAAAAAGCATTCGATTTAATTAACGAGTAAATTATTTAACCTGATATTCTTTTTGAATTTGTTTTACACTTGAAAAACTGACATTTAAGTTCTTCAACAATCCGTCATTAAGATCATAGATTAGGCCATGAACAGATAATTTTTGTTTTCTCGCCCATGCTCTTTGAACAATGTCAGTATGACAAACATTTAACACCTGTGCCTTTACATTTAGCTCACACAATTTATTTAATTTGTCTGTTTTTGAATGGTGAACATTGATCTGGCGATGGTGTTCTGCATAAACATCTTTAATGTGTCTCAACCAATTATCAATAAGTCCCAAATTCTTTTGTTCTAGAACCGTCTTCACGCCTCCACAGCCATAATGGCCACACACAATAATGTGTTTTACTTTTAAAACCTCAACCGAGTACTGAATAACCGACAAACAATTGATGTCAGTATGAACCACTAGATTGGCCACATTACGATGCACAAAAAGTTCTCCTGGTTGAAGCCCTACAATTTCATTTGCTGGTACTCGTGAATCTGAACAACCGATCCACAAATAACGTGGATTTTGAATTTTTACCAAAGACGAAAAAAAATCAGGGTCTTCTAAAACTTTGTTTTTAGCCCATAAACGATTATTTTTATAAAGACGCTTCACAGCGGTTGACTATATCAAATTTATTTAGACAAGTAGAATTCAGCTATGGAATTTAGATGCCAGCGCCTCTTATATTTTGGTAGCCCTACGCGGATTCGAACCGCGGTCGGCGGATTGAGAACCCGCTGTCCTAGGCCTCTAGACGATAGGGCCAAAAATTTAAAAAATCTAAAGGCAAATTCTAGTCTATCTCTAATTCTTTAGGAACTTCAGTTAAATTAATGCAGTTTTTTTCTTTAACCCAAATGACATCTTCTAAACGAACAGAACATTCTGGTTCGTAATGACCAGGTTCTACAGTGACCACCGTATTAAGAGGCAAGATACTTTCGCGCATGCTAATAGATGGGGCTTCATGAATATCAAGTCCAAGCCCATGGCCGGTGCCATGAATAAAACCAATACGAGTGCCATCTGGCAGCGTTTTATTTTCAAAACCTAATTTTTTAAAATAATCCAAAATCATTTGATGAACGGTTTGACCATCCATGCCTGCTTTCACATTTCTAAAAGCAATTTCTTGACCTTCGCGGACCATTTCATATTTTCTTTTTAGTCTTTCGGGAGCTGAGCCTTTACAAAAGGTCCGCGTCATATCGCCCCAATAAAAATTGGCCTGAGAACGGGGAAATAAATCACAAATAATCGATTGCCCAGCGTAAAGGGGTCCACTGCCTGTGTTGTGTGGATCGCTGCCCTGAGCCCCCCCAGCCACTATCGTATGGCTCGCCACATAATTTTCTTTTAAGAGAGAAATCGCCACCTCTTCTTTTACTTTTTCACTGGTTAAAATATTATTTTCAAAAACTAAACGATTTTCTTTATCCACTTTAGATAAGCCGATAATGTCACGAATACGCATCATCGCCCGACCCGTCGCTCTTAAAGCTTCACGGATATATTCCACTTCCTCATCCGTTTTTGAAACTCGTTGTGCAAAAAATTGACCACGTTTAATTTTAATTTCAATACCGCGGCTTTTTAAATCTTCGGCCAACCCTAACGAAAAATTAGCCGGAACCCAAACTTGCTTTACTTTCATATTTTCTAATTGCTTAGCAATTACATCAGCAGTCTGCCTTTTATCGGCAGGAAGTTTGGCTTCAATTTCACTTTGGGCTAGAACGATATCAACACTCGACTGTTTTTTAGCTCGGCCCAGCTCTAAATCATTAGCAATTAAATATCGCTTTTGCTCATGCTCTAAAAAGACAAAAGGATCAGGAGCATGAAAATGAGTTCCATAAAGCATGTTCGCATCCAGTTCACTGGCGGCATAATGTAAAAGGGTCTCCATAAGCTAAAATAATTTAACATGAAAAAACATTTTTTAATGAGTTTGTTCATATTTTGCCTGCTGGGTAGTTTGCCCCTCCAGGCTTCATATCGCATGCAAAAAATAACATTTCCTTACCCGCTTCAATTTAATCAAGTCAAAACAGTTGCTGGAGACAGTTATTTATTTTTAAAAACACCATGCTTTATTTTGCTGGTGAATAGTCATCAAGGAGCCATGGATGTGTCTTACTGGCAAAAGAAGCTAAAAGAACGATATCCCTCTCAAAATGTTTATGCGGTGGCCGGGTTGGCCGAAATGCCCGCAATAATTCAAAAGATGACAAAAGAAACTCTCACGCGAGAACCTCTTATTTATTTTTATGATTGGAAAGGCTCGCTCAATGAACAGCTTTTTGTTTTAGAGGACCCTTTTGATCACGTAAAACTTAAACCCCCGGGGCTCACCTTGCTAGTCATGGGAACAGACAAAAGACTCTGGAGAGCACCGATCGAACTAAATAAAAATATCTTTTATGAAGATGTCTTCAAACAAATTCGTTAAGCTTTCATCTTTCCGCCAACAGCCCACTGGGTGCCAGGTTGATCTAAAAATTCTACATACGTCGTTTCTTTTTTCTTGCCAGCGTGTTTTTCCAAGCTGTTGGTAATGTCCTCAGCAATTTTTTGCTTTTGTTCTTGATTTAAAGGACCTACTAAATGAACGTTTACAAATGGCATATGATACTCCTTTTAACTTTTTTAGCTCTTGGCGTAACTGTGCAGACCAGATATTAAAATATTTACTCCAAAATAGGAAAACATAATAAAAAAGAATCCGCCCACCAAAAACAAAGCACCATGACGGTGAGTAAATTTATCGCGGTTACGCATATGTAAATAAACGGCATAGTACAAGAAAATAATTAAAGCCCAGGTTTCCTTGGGATCCCAAAACCAATAGCGCCCCCATGCCTCATGTGCCCAAATTGAACCAAATAAAAGGGCGCCAAGAGCATAGATAGGAAATCCAAAAATAACAATTTTAAAACCTAACTCTTCTAAAGTTTCTAAATCAGGCAAATTCAACTTCGGAAACTTTTCTTTTAAAAAGTACAACATGCCAACTAAGGCAGCGACACAAAAAATAGCATATCCCGACAAAGTGGTTGAAACATGAATTGGCAGCCAATAACTTTGCAGCGCCGGCATTAGCGTGGGGATCTGACGAGGAAATGAAAAATTAATACTAAGCATTACAAAATTAAAAAGATTCACAATCAAAATCAGCAAATCAATTTTTGATTTTCTCCAATAAACAAAACCGCATAAGCTGGCAATAAAAACCATCACCGAAATACTTTCAAAAAAATTAGAAATGGGAGCTCGGCCGGCTTCAGCTGTTCTCAAAACAATATAACATGCCTGAAAAATCAATCCTGCCAACCAGATATTGCCTAAAACTTTATAACCGTTTTGGCGGTTACGCAGAACTAAAACTAACGTCCCTAAAAATACTGCCCCATAAATTGCATAAGCCAAGTCATAAAAATATAAGTTCATCGCATTTCTCCTTTTACAATCCTACTATTTATATGCAGACTGTGTCTGATAACTGCCTCTCGGGAAATAACAAGACATTGTTAACCCGATAATCAAAATAACAAACCCGGCCCAGACGACTTTCATGCCCGGATCGCGTTTAATAATAAGGCCAGTAAAACGAGGCGATTCGTAGCCCGTCACCACAATGTCGTAAGGGGATTGAGACATATTGATTTGAGGAAATTTGGTCATAGCATATTGTTCAGTAAATAATTTACCGTCCTTAGAAAACTTAAAGTGAATGGCCGGATTGTTATGTTGAGCAGTTTCTGTCCAGGCCCGTCGAGTGTTCCGATCAAAACGAAAATCAGCATAAAACGCATCAGCTAAAACGGTTAAACCTAGTGCAGGAATAAAACGGCTGACATTGAATTCCAAATTTTTGACTTCAGCCAAAACCCGGCGGCTTTTACGGTCAATAATCTGAAAATTAGCTGTCGTAAAATGATCCCAGGCGTTCCCATAATAAGCTTGATACATGTAAACATTTTTATAAATTAAAGGCTCATTCACTTTAATGATTTTTCGTGCAACTTCTTTATTGTTGTCGACAACAGCAATATCTCCAAGATAAGTCTTCACCGATCCATCAGGATAATTTTCAATTTGAAAATCGTAGGCCTTCACCGAAAAACCGGCTTTTTGAATCCATTTCAATTCGTTCATAAAGAAAAATTCTTCCATTTTCCAGCCAAACATTTGAGTAATGATGCCTCCCAGCAAAACCACAATCAAACCAATGTGGCCCACATGAGTGCCAATCCAATAGGGCGTGTTGGGCAGCTTTAAAATCCGCTTTACCGTACAGGCTGTTAAATTGAGTAAAAGTAAAATTAACAGCACGCTAAACATTGGAGAAGTAAAAAATTCTTTAAAACCTAAGGTGATTAAAACTTGATAAAAAACATTGTCTTGAGCCACCTCGGTTAAATCCATTGGCAAAAATGAGCCTATAGCCAAAAATAAAATAATCACTAACAAAATAGAAACAGCCAGCCAAATATTAGTAAAAAACAGATAAATCTTATTAAATTGCTCTTTCAACTGACTCCATAAACCCTGCATTTTTGGCCCTCCTCATAATTTGAGTTTTTCTTGTTTTAATAACAAATTATTGGAAAATGATAATACCTCAAATGGCTCAATTATGGGCTTCTGCCGGAACAATGACGGTTTGCCACTCTGAGAAGTTAGAGGGAGAATCAAGATAGACTTTGTATTGCCAAAAGTAAAAATAAAGAGGAAGTAATTATGGATACTTTAGAAGTGAAACCAAAACACCCCGATATTTCGTTTGCTATTGTGGGCAGCGGGGGAGACGGAGTGATCACGATGGGTGACATGATCACCTCAGCCGCTTCTAAAGCGGGTCTTTTTTGTTTAGAGCTAAAAAGCTACGGCCCGCAAATTCGTGGAGGAGAATCCTCATGTCAGGTGCGCATGGGCGTAGAACCGATTCAAACTCAGGCCGAAAAAAATGACATTTTAATGGTTCTTAGTTGGAAAGATTTTCGTCGTTTTCGTGATGAAATTACCTTAAAAAGTGATGCGGTTATTATTTACGATCAAGATGATCCAGGACTGACTTCTGAATTTCCTATTCCTTTAACTGGCCAGGAAACCATGTATCAGGTTCCTTTCAAAAAGTTAGCAGAAGAAAAATTAAAAAATCGTCTGACTAAAAATATTGTAGCGCTGGGTGTTTTATCAGAACTTTTTAACATTAATAAGAAGGAATTAGAAACCTTAATTGAAGAAAAGTTCTCTAAAAAATCTAAAGAATTGGGAGACCTTAACATTGCAGCCTTTAAAGAAGGTGCCAGCTTTGTCAAAGAAAATATCAACAAAAAAGATAAAATCACTCTTGATTTTCCTAAACAAAAACCCAATTTAATTATGGGCGGCAACGAGGCGTTGGCTTATGGTGCGCTTTATAACGGCTGTACTTTTTACGCCGGATATCCCATTACGCCTTCATCAGAAATTATGCATTACATGTCTTCTCACTTGCCTCGCTACGGCGGTATTTTTGTACAGGCCGAGGACGAAATGGCTTCTATTGGAATGGTGCTTGGTGCAGCGTACGGCGGTAAAAAAGCCATGACCGCTACTTCAGGACCGGGATTCACTTTAATGCAAGAAACTTTATCACTGGCAGCCATTGCTGAAATTCCACTGGTTGTTGTCGACGTACAGCGTGTAGGACCCAGTACCGGAATTCCTACCAAATTAGAACAATCTGATTTAAGTATTGCAGTGGGCGGTGCACACGGTGATAACCCTCGTGTTGTATTTGCACCCACTGACGTAGAAGACTGTTTTGAAGTCGCTATCGATGCTTTTAATATTGCAGAACGTTTTCAAACACCTGTCGTGATTTTGTCTGATCAATTTATTGGTCAAAGAAAAGAATCGGTCCGTCCTTTTGATTTTTCTAAATTTAGAAATGACTATCGCTTAACAGCTCAACCTAAAGCGGGTGAAACTTATAAACGTTTCCAAATGACTACTCGCGGCGTTTCACCTGTGGCGGTTCCTGGGACTCCTAACGGTGAATACATTAATGCAGGGATTGAGCACAATGAACTGGGCGAACCGGTTTCAGGCTACGGCATTCACCAACAAATGAACGACAAACGTTATAAAAAATTAGAATACTTAGCCAAAGAATATAAATTTATTCGTCGTTATGGAAACCCTGAAGCAGATCTAGGGATTATTACCTGGGGCTCATGTAAGGGTGCGGTGAAAGAAGCCGTGGAACGCGCTAATAAAGATGGCTACCCGGTTTCCGCTCACGTTTTAACTTTAATTGCTCCATTACAAACTGAAATTTTAACCTGGTACTTTGAACACCTTAAAAAAGTATTGGTGGTTGAACTTTCTCACTCTCGTCAATTTTATAAACACATTAAAGGCAATTTAGGGACGATTCATGCCGACATGATTTCTTACAGCCGCAGCGGCGGAAACCCGCTTTCGGTAGATGAGGTCTATCATCAAATTGTGACTCAATATGAAACGGATGCGTCGTTAGACCGTAAAATGAGTAAAGTTAAAAAAGTGAGCAAAAAAAGCCCCAAACAAATTGTGGAAAGGACTCTGTCATGACCGAAGCTGTTTTAAAAAAAGCCAACGACTACAAATCAAATTTAAAATCGATCTGGTGTCCCGGTTGCGGTGACTTCGGAGTCGTTTCAGCAATTTATCGTTCACTCGCTGAGCTGCAATTGCCTAATGAAAATGTAGCTGTGGTTTCAGGAATTGGCTGCTCTAGTCGTTTGCCCGGTTATGTCAAAGCTTATGGTTTTAATACTATTCATGGCCGCGCCCTGCC
>CAYMKA010000047.1:9593-11190 GCA_964390935.1 uncultured bacterium | reverse complement strand
GTGCAAGAAGAGGAAATAGGACTGCACCATCAGAAAAGGCACCCAAGAAATTTCTAAACGCTTCCTTCCATTTCATGGGTGACCTCCTCCGCTGGCTACATGAAGACAATGAGAAATGAGATCTCCTGCCTCTTCTAGCGACTCTTTGACCGCCTTTGGACTGCCTGGAAGGCAAAGAATAAGAACGCCTTGAATGAGATAAGCGCAGGAGCGGCTAAGCCAGGATTTTTTTGTGTAGTTGGAACCTGACTTCCTTAAGAGCTCTCCGATGCCTAGAATTTCTTTTCCGCCAAGATCCTGACTTAAACTCAAAATAGTTTCAGGTGTAATGTCTCGCGTGGAAATTCCCGTGCCACCGCTTGTAACGATGACACGAACTTTTTTACTTTCCACCAAACGCTTAAGCTCTGTCTTAAGCATTTCTGAATCATCAGGAAGAATTAAAGTGTTCTCGATCTTTGCGCCTTGGGAGGAAAGCCACCTTGAAGCTAAAGGCCCCGAGAGATCTTCTGCTTCCTTTCTAAAGCATCGATCACTCAGTGTAATGACAGAAGCGCTGATACCTTGAAGAGACATCTCTTTATTTTCGTCTAGAGGCGCGGAACTTGATGCTTGAGGTGAACTTTCTGGATGACGCCAGACGCCTGATTTTCCGCCTTCTTTTAATTCAAGACGAACGCTTCCAATTCCAAGCACTGGATCGATTCCTTTGGTGAGATCATAGAGACAAAGAAGGGCTGCGTTGACTCCACAAAGCGCTTCCATCTCCACACCAGTTTTGCCAATGGTTTTTGCTTCGCAAAATACTTGGATCTGATTTTTGTGAAGCTTCATCCAAACTCTCACTGAAGTCAGTGATAACGGATGACAAAGAGGAAGAAGCGTTGAGGTGAGCTTTGCTCCTTGAATTCCAGCCGCCTCTGCTAAAAGAAGGACATCACCCTTGGGAAGAGATTTTTCTCTGATCCTCGGAATCGTATCCTCTTTGGCAAAGAATACGCCTGAGGCCACTGCACGCCTCTGCGTGTCTTTTTTCTCACCAATATCAATCATCCGAAAGGATGCAGCTTCGCTAGCCTCCAATGGCTGCAAGGTTCCATGTGTTTCCATAAATTCCTTCATGTAGAAAATGAGATACGGGCTTTCCTAGAACGAGCCTCTGAATCTCGTGCGTGAGTTCTTCTTGAGAATCGTCTGAGTTTAAGAATTGACGTAGCGAGGCGTCTCCATCGCCAAAAAGGCAAAGTCTCAATGCTCCTCTAGAGGACACTCGAAGTCTGTTACAAGTCTTGCAAAAATCCTTTGAGTAAGGCGCGATAATTCCAATTGTACCCAAGTAGCTTGGATGTTCGTAAATCACAGCAGGACCATCATCCACTTTACGAGAAACAGGCTTCCATCCAGCCCTTAAAAGCTCAAATTGAATAACACCTCCTGAAAGATGTTTTTCTTCAAAAAGGGCTTGGTTCTTACCCGTGCGCATGAGCTCAATAAACCTCACACTGATGGGCCTATCTTTAACCCATGCCATAAAGCGGGAGAGCTCATCGCTGTTACTGTCTTTCAATAAAACAGCATTAATTTTTATGTTTTCAAA
>CAYMKA010000047.1:5561-9493 GCA_964390935.1 uncultured bacterium | reverse complement strand
TGAGATTGCGATTCAAAAGGGCTGTGACCACCCTCTGTTGCTGCTTTGAACGCGCGAATCGCATTTCCCATACTAGCCCCCAGCTCAGGAAGTCTTCTTGAGCCAAAAAGAAGAGCAATGAATCCCAAAATAATTAAATGACTGGTACTTAATCCAAACATACTTTTTTTACTCCTTTCACATTATTTAGTGCATCCAACAGAGCCTCCACAGCTCATCTCCGCTTGATCAGAGTTATTTCCGCCAAGCCAGCTTTCTTTTTCCACTTCCACCCCAAGCCTCTCGCACTCATCTATGACGAGGTCTCTGCAATATTGAAAAACGGATGAATAAAACGAACTTGAGTTCACGCCGGGACGTTCGCAGATGGCTTCAACGAATCTTCCTAAGTGGTCTTTAAGAAATTTTCTCCTAGCATCTAGAACAATTTCGATACCTTCTTCGTTTGAAGCTTCAGTTAAAAGAGTGCTTTTCAAAACGAGAAGTGCGTAGAACTCAAGCTCAACGGCCACATGATCAATCATCTCGACTTGAACTCCATCGCCGCCCGTTTCAAGTCCAAAGGCACGGTAGAATCCTGCGATGTCGACTAGCTGAGTTCCCTTAACCATGGCACGCTCACGCCCGTATTCAGATTCGTAAAGAGAGTTGACCTGCTTGCCGCGATCAAAAGAATCAATGTACTCGGAGCGAAGGTCATCCAGTGCTTTTGAGTTTCCTAGGAGATCAGAAAGTTTTGCTTTCAGTTCTCCTAATCGTGTTCTCACCGAATCAGTTAAGCCCCTTTCTAAGTCTCCGCTCTCAAAAAGCGTTGCTATGTTTTCCTGAAACGCATCTCCCGGATAGGCCGCAAGAAGAGAAGCTAGAACAAACCTTGGTCCTGAAGAATCTTGTCTAATGGCAATCATTTTTGATTTCCTCCGCCGCTATTCATTTGAAGAGGAACCCAGGCCATGGTGACGCATTTTCTGGCACCCACTTCTTGTTTAGCTCCTTGCCATACGGCAAACGCCACAAAGCTATCTTTGGATGGATCTAGCACTGAGCCATTTTCACGCTTCAAAGGCCTTGCAATCACAACGGACCATTCGCCTTTATTCCAAGTGCCCTTACCAATGGCTGCACGATTCTCGATCACTGAACTACTACCAAAACCTTCGGCATAGATTTCATCAACTGCACTTGCTTTTGCGTAGGACTGAGGATTCCCTTCGGCCTTTCCAGGTGAGTAGACTTCACGTTTTTCCTCGGTCAAACCTTTCACGTGACCTGGATCTTTAAATTCCATTGGGTACATATCGGGATTCATATTGGGATAAAGATCCTTCATCTCAGGCTTTCCCTTTTCCAAATCCTTTTGGTACTGCGCTCGCCAATGAAAGATGTGAACTGGATTGTCTTTTGCGCCCATAAAAATGGGAGGAGGAGAGCCTTCTTTCACAGGAAATTGAATCGCAACTGCGTCTGAAAACTCTCCTAGCTTTCCCGCTTCTGCTTTTTGATCCGCATGCCACTTCAGTTTAAAAGCAATCCATTTTCCGTCTTGCAGAGATTGCACTTGAAGAGCCGATGTGTTGGTCGTCTTTGGCCTTGGAATAGCCATGGGCTGAGCCATAAGCGATACGTTTTCTGCTTTGACGTCTTTCCAAAGCGCATCATCGAACGCCTCTTTAGAGAGATCGTGCGTTGTTTTTTGGACCTTAATCTCGGCTGCAAATAGGCTCGTCTGTGAAAAAAGCGCTAAGCTCAAAGCCAATACTGCTACACATTGTTTCTTCATATGGGGCAAACCTCCTTTCAACACGCCATCACGACTTAAGAGATCGTGTTATGGCGTGTTGTTTCTAATTACTCCTAAGTTTTGGTCATAATCGGTGCGATCAATTAAGGGCTCCGTTACGGGAACGTTTACGATCTCATCTCCCTTTTCGTCATAGCCATAGGCGATGCCGCTTTTTACTTTGAAGGAATGAATGATTCGATCCGTACTTCCCATAAGAACCAAAAGTCCTTGCGCTACAGGATCATCACGAAGTTTTCGGTAGCGTGAGATCGCATCATCCACGAGGGGTCCAAACATCTGCGTGAGATAATCCCTGTTCGCGTGAACAGGCGGGATGTAATAGATGTTTGGTTCAAGCCCAAGCTGCGGATAATACGGAAGCGCCAAGCCCTTCTTATGAACCAGGTAATCAAGGGGATTATCCTCGCGCGCCTTCCATGGAGGATTGATAAATCCCATGATTCTAATTTTTCCAATGCAGTTTTGAACGCACATTGGTTGATACCCTTTTTCAACAGCGGGGTAACAACCCACGCACTTTTCACTCGTGCGCGTGTAAGCGTTGTACATGGATTTCTTATAAGGACAGGCTCTGACACACTCGCCATATCCCTTGCATCTGGACTGATCGATTAAGACAATGCCATCTTCCTCGCGCTTATAAATCGCTTTTCTTGGACAAGAGGCAAGGCAAGCTGGATAGGTGCAATGAGCACACGTTCTGGGAAGATAAAAAAACCAATTATCGTGTGGAAGATTTAAGTGCTCACCTTTAGCGACGTTGCCTGTGCAGTCATCTTCTCCGTTATTGGGGTACATCCAGTCTTCATCAGTGGGATGAAAGTGAACGACCCTCTCACTGGGTTCTGTCGCTTCAAAGATCGTCTTTCCACGGTAAGGCTCATGCTTTGCCCATTGTTGATGACCAAGCTTTTCAAGAACTCTTACGTCCCAAGCTAGTGGATAACTCCCGTAGGGCTTGGTCTCCACATTGTTCCAGAACATGTACTCTTGGCCTTTGCCACTGGTCCAAGTCGTCTTACATGCGAGTGAACAAGTTTGGCAGGCAATGCATTTGTTGAGATCAAAGACGATAGCCCACTGCCTTTTCGGGCGATTTTCCTCATAGGGATATTCCATTTCACGATTGAGCTGCCAGTTCTTTACTTTTGCCATAAACTAGTTACCCCTTTCTCTTCATGAACCGGCCTTTGAGATACTCTTTCATTGCCTGGTTTTCGTAAGTGGGCCTAAAGCCAAGAGACGCTGGACGCCAAAGTCCTTCGCCATTCATACCGCCCGGCTCTGCCTTCGTAATTTTCACAAAGGCTTCACGTGGAGCTCCCACAGGACAATGAATATCGGGAGCAAAGCCTTTTTCGATTCCTTGTCCAAACATTCCCTTGTGAACCAAGGTGTCGGTCATAAGAGTAGGTCTTAGCCATGCTCTCGTGGCGCTTTGATGGCTTCCATATCGGTACATCGATTGGTAGTTTGTCTCTGCGTTCTTCGCTAATCCATCTGGACGAGACTCTTGAGCTTTCACGCTTCCAAAAGTTGCGCCGTACATATTGTGCCAGGTTCTTGCGATTCCCCGAGGAGTGCCGGGGTAATACCTCGCTCTGAGCATGAGCCTTGCGATCTTGTACTCTTCAGTTCCTTTTTTCCAATTTCGATAAGGCCTGTCTTCTGGATCGGCATCGATATAGACGTAGTCTCCGTCTTGAATTCCTAGCTCTTTTGCATCAAGTGGATTGATATCGACGTACCCTTCGACGTTTGATGGCATCCGCTTGTCATGGCGATACACATCTCCAAAGGGACCAAACCAAATGGCCGTGTAATCCGTATCAATTGGAGTTGAGTGCGCTCCATGGCGATATTTGGGTGTGTGATAGACATGGGTGTGCAGTTTAAGTCTGAGTGGATGCTTTGAGGCTAGGACCTCATCTGTTGTCATCTGTACGTTTCTAACTTGCCGTGCCTCACATGAAAGATCGCTTGCCTTTAGGCCGTAATCTTCTGGAGTTTTAGGTTTAATCGCGTCGTGATTTTTTCCCACCAACACGTTTGGTTCGTGAGGGGTGGAATCCACGGGTTCTCGGTAAACGACGATGTTTTCGCCGCTATCGATAAACTCTTGCTCAAA
>CAYMKA010000047.1:2484-5461 GCA_964390935.1 uncultured bacterium | reverse complement strand
CGCTTGGCAACACCTGCGATGATTTCAATATCGCCGCGCGTATCAAAGATTCTTGGCAGGTCAGATCTTGGAAAGATCTGAACAAAGGGATTGGTGTATGAGCCGCACATGTCAGGATATCGAAACTCAGCCCAGCTATCGGCTGCAAACACGAGATCCGCGTACTCGCAAGACCCCGTCCACCACCAATCGGCATAAGAAATAAACTCAATTTTTGGGAGTGTATTGTTCACAACATCAAAGTGCCATTTGACATTCCCAATGACGGAGTTTGAGTTATTAAGCCACATGCTCTTTGTTGGAGCAGGTAAATGCCCATGTCCTGTGAAAAGCTTATTCCCAACGCGAAGTGGACGATCGCCATAATTGAAATAATGAAGCGATTCGTAGTGCGCGTACTTTTTAAGAGTTACTTTTCCACCTTTTTCAAGCTGTGGTTTGAAGGGGTCCTCAGCAATGTACTGAGGCTCGCCACCAAATAGGGCTGAGCGATAGTTGCCTGAGAAGCTCCCTACATTTCCACCAGGAAAACCGATGTTTCGAGTCAGTGCTCCTAAAAGAAAAAGAGCTCTATCCTTAAGATCGGAATTGAAAAATTGATTAGGTCCCATGCCGCAAGCAATGATGGTTCCTTCTGGGTTTGCGGCCATTTGCGTGGCCAAGGAAATAATCGCTTTCTTGGGTGTACCAGTGATTTTTGAAGTCTGATCAGGAGTAAAGTTCGTATTGAGATATTCCCTCATGAGATTGAATACCGTGCGAACTTTGACTTTCTTTCCATCCAGAAGAGTTACTTCGCGAGTGGCAAAAAGATCAGCGTGAACTCCTTTTTCCTTATGCTTCTTGCCATAGTCATCACGACTTACTGGAGTCAGTTTCCCCGTTTTCTTATCGATAACAACTGCGGATCTAAAATCATTTTTCATCGACTCAGGTGCAAATTGCTTTTTCTGCTCAACGGGCGGTGGAGCAGATTCTCCCTTTTTAATGAATTGAATCGATTCAAGATCGGGCTCTTTGAATTCTTTAATGATCTCATCCGGACGAAGCGGTTGAAGTGTGTCCATTCGGACGAGGAAGGGAAGATCAGTGCTCGTTTCTACAAAGTTTCGGTCATAGAGATTTTTTGAGATAATGACCTGGGCCATTCCAAGAGCGAACGCCGGATCGGTACCAGGGCGAATCACCACAACTTCATCTGTTTTTGAAGCAGTAGCACTGTACTCCACGGTCACGGCGACTGTTTTAACGCCTTTGAGTCTTGCTTCAGTCAGCCAATGGGAGTCGGGCATTTTTGTTGTGATCCAGTTCATGCCCCAGACAAGAACGAGCTTTGCCCGCTCTACGGTGAAAAGATCAAAGTCATTGCTTTGCTCACCCGTAACCATGGGATGCCCTGGCGGAAGATCGGTGTGCCAACTAAAGCTATCCCAACCCCGACCACCCTGAGCTTCATCAGGTCCAACTCCACGATTTTTGGAATCAAGCAGCGCCATCATATTGGCAAAGCGATAAAGACCGTAGAATCTTGTTGCGCCAATGAAAGCCATTCCGCCACGGAATTTGAGTGTTTGAGTGCCTGCGCCTTCCATAGCGTGAATCATCGACTCATCATAACCTTGAGCTTTTAGGAGTTTCGCTCCCGCTTCTCCAGAGTAAGTTTTACTGATATTTGCAAAAGCCTTTGCGGCAAAATCGTAAGCATCATCCCAGCTCACTCTTAACCACTTATCTTTGCCTCGTTGAAAATATTTGGGATCAGGAGCTCCCGTTGTCGAGTTACGAGGAAAGCCTGCCTCAACCCATTCTTTAAATCCGCGTCTGACCATCGGAGCTTTTACACGGCGGTCACCATAGAAACGTCTCACAAGAGCAAGACCTTTTTGACAGATCCTTGGGTCCCAGCGGTGAGAGGCTTTGTTGCCGTAGAGGTCAGTTGCTTTACCGTAGCCATAGCTTGGGCCGATCCTAGCAATGATTCCGTTTTTTACATAAGCTTTGAGTAAGCAGTTATGAGTGTCATTTGGAGCGCATAAGAAAACGTAGCTTGAGTCATAGCTAAAAATATTTCGATAAGCTTTTTCCCAGTCGCGATTTGGGTAAAAGGCAAGAGGATTGTCCACGTGAGTGGGTTTAAAGTATCGGATCGGGGCTCCAAAAAGCGTGCGGCTTGAGAGCGCTGCACCCACCACAGCCATACCTTTTAAGAATTTTCTACGACCCTCATTTGCTCCGCTGCTGCTGCTTTCATCACTCATGTCTCTCATCTCCTCATCATTGACTCATGGTCACTTCATCTCTAAATCTTTTGGCTCTCCGCTCGATTGCGATAAAATCCTATTTTTTGGCCACTCCACACTTAAATTGGCTAAAATCACACCGCCTTGGCCCAAACGAATAGCTACTCGTTGCCCGTCAGCCTGACTAAGCCAAATACCCTCGGCGTCTGCTTCAAGAGAAAGCTTCTTACTTTCTATGGTGACTACGCATTTTGTTCCCGGCGCCATCGAAGACAAGGCTCCTACGACAACCCAGGCGTCTTCAGGGTTTGGTGCTTTTTCTTTGGACCAAGGCATAAGCTTCTGAAGCTTTTCAAGGTCAACCTGATCGGTAAGGTTATGACCAAACCTCTGGAAAAAATCTCTTCTAGAAAGTCCACTCATGATGAACCTCCGTAAACGGCAAGAGGACTAGAGTCTCTAGTAAGAATTTCTGGGAATTTCTTTGCTAGCTCTTTGGAAAATGAATCATGAAGAAGTTTCCCGCCCGCACCACAGAGAACACCTTCATCGGTTTCAAGACGGTAATAGAGAGCTCCTTCTGAAAAACCATCAACATGAAGTCGAACTTTCATGGTCTCAAAGCGTTTTGAGATCTCACCCAATGCTTGAATTAACTCTGAAGGCACAGGACCGTATTTTTTTAGAGAAGGAGAAACCGATTTTTGTTCTTGAGAAACCACACGAGGAACCGAGTA
>CAYMKA010000047.1:0-2384 GCA_964390935.1 uncultured bacterium | reverse complement strand
AAAACTCTTCTTAGAGCTTGTTCATGGAGCTCGTCAGGAACCCTGGATAAGAGTTCCATCTCTTGAGCAATGAGTGCCTGCTCGTCTGCACTTGATGGATCACCTTTTTCATTTAAGAGTGATTTAAGTGCCGAGAGCCTTGCCTTTTGCCAACGAAGCCCAAAGTCTTTGGGATCAAACTCCGGGTGGTTGCAAATACGGATGGATGTTGACTCTGCCTTCATAAGCTCCCCAATCCCCTGATATTGTGCGAAGCGTGTGCCAAGTTGTCTGGCCGAGTCAGAAGCGATTGTTTTGCTAAAAGCATTGAACTTGAGCGCATAAAATGTCCCATCCGTGAGACAGGATTGCTCATCGCGGGAAGTGTAGCCTCCCAGAAGGCTAAAGCCGCAATTCCAGTTATTTTGTGCCCGAATTCTTTTCTTAGCATGTCCTCACGGTATCGTGAGGGAAGGGACCTGGGGTATGATCTAGGTCATACCCATATCGACTTATTTTGCGTCAGATAGATAGAGAGTGAATAAGATGATTGCACACAACGAACGAGTTCTAAAATCGATTGCTACTGATCTAAAGCAACTGAGGTGCACAGCGAACCTTCCCTCCGAAGTGCAGGCACTTCTGGCTTCCGTTGCTGTGAAAAGAAAGTTTAAGGCTAACGAATACGTTTGGGAAATCGGTGATCCGGGCGAGTTTTTAGCCATTGTGCAATCAGGACTTGTTGAAGTGGCACGTTATTCAAGCAGTGATGAAGAGATGGCGATGGGTGTATTTGGTCCTTCTGATGTGATCGGGATCTCTGCTGTCATGAAAAAAACTGTTTATCCCGGAAGTGCCAGAGTCATCGCTCCAGGATCAGAGCTCATCAAGCTTTACTTACGGCCAATTCTTCAGCGCAAAGATCCAATCATTGCCGAGGTTCATACTTGGATCAGGGAGATGATGCTTCTTCATGAGCAGGTCTTAAGAGATAAAATCGATATCTTAAACGCAGGAAGTGTCGAAAGTAGAGTTTTTGAGCTTTTCAACCATCTCATCAGAAGATTTGGAAAACACGAGTCTCACTTGCGCCATTTTATTCCCATTCAGCTCACACGCGCCCAGGTGGGAAAACTCACTGATGTGCGCGTGGAAACAATCATTAGGCTCATTAGTAAATGGCAAAAGCAAAATCTCGTTCGTTGGACAAAAGACGGGATTTTGATCGAAAACCTGCCATTGCTTGAAAAAAGTTTAACTAGAAATAGAAGGCTAAAATGAAAGAAAACGGTTTTTCAAAAATAGATCCTTATCAAATTCTTTTTCCTCTCGGGCTTGCTCATGCCGTTTTTGGAGCTTCGCTTTGGATTTTATTTTCTTTGAAGCTTACCGCTTATCCAGGCCCTCTTCATGCGCACCATATGGTAGATGGTTTTTTACTGTCTTTTGCCGCAGGTTTTTTACTCACGGCAATTCCCAGGTTCACAGGCGCTGATCGATCGTCTCCCACAGAGCTTCTGATCGCAACCACGCTTTCAGTGCTTTGTTTTTTTGAATCTAAATCCACTGTGGCGTTTGCAATGCTTTTGTTCCTTTCCGTTTTTTTTGGAAGGCGAATCAAGAAACGGACATTTTCACCGCCTCCTCATTTTTTATTTCTACCTATTGGCCTTTTGCTTGGGCTATCTGGATCGGCGCTGTTCTCTCTTGTTCAATTTGGTTTCATTGATGCCAGTTATTCCACTGCAGCTAGAGTATTTCTCTACTATGGAATGATGCTTTCTTTTCTTTTGGGTATTGGAGCTAAGCTCATCTCAGCTCTTTTAGGATGGACCGCTCCTCCTACTCATCGTATTGAGCCGCTAAACTCACTGAATCGCCCGAAAAAGCCGGATTTTAACAAATGGGTAATTCCTTGCTCACAAGGGATACTTTTTCTAGTAAGTTTTCCCATTGAACTAATCGCACATCCTGGAGCAGGTCGGTCACTTCGAGCGTTCTGCGCAACTTGGATTGGGATTCAAAACTGGAAGATTTATAAAAAGCCTAAAGCGCCTGGAAAGCTTCCGGTTTGGCTTTGTGTATCGACTTGGTTCTTGATTTTAGGTCTTTGGATTCATGCGCTCTTCCCCTCTTTAGGAGTTCACGCGGCGCATTTGATTTTTATTTCAGGCTTTGGACTGATTACGCTGCTCGTTGCCTCAAGGGTGACGCTAGCCCATGGCGGATACTCGCTAGAACTTGAATCAAGCTCCAAGATCTTTGCCATGACAAGTTTACTGATTATCCTTGCAGCTTTAACCCGAGTTACTGCCGCATGGACTGCATCTTACTTCGAGCATCTAGCTTACGCCGGAGCAGTTTGGATTCTGTCAATTTTAGGTTGGACCGTTTTCTTTTTACCT
>CAYMKA010000046.1:0-11271 GCA_964390935.1 uncultured bacterium | reverse complement strand
TTTCTTTAGAAGAAGACACTGTCAATAATTTGGTTTCGCAAGGCCGTGCGACCTGGGTGACCGGCAAAGAAATTATTGATTCGTCCCGTATGGCTCAATTACACAATTATATTTTAGATAAGGTGAGCTCAGGGAAGGTTTTAAATGCCAGCACCAGTTTTATTTTGTTTGATGATTTAGAAACTTATAACCGAGCGCTTGCCGCTTTTATTTTGGCGTTTGGCGAAACCCGGGTCACAGAACTGGGCGGACAAATTTTAGAAATTAAAGGCGGTCGTGAAGAAATTGGCCGCATTGGTTTTGGTCTCTCGGCCCGCATTGTCGAAAGTTTGCAGCAAGCAGGTTTTGCAGTCATTCCGCAGCTTGTCAGCAGCCCCCGTGAAAGTGAAGTGGAGCTTCTAAATAAGATTCGTAAAATTCAGCAATTTAAAAATATCAAAACTATTTTATTTTCAGGCAAAGAAGTTCCGGGTCATCGCGGGGGCATGGATGTCGTGATCAGCCAGATGAAAGATTTAAAACTTAATTTTGGATTTTTAGAATTTACGCCTCAAGCAGGGGCCGCTCGTTTAGCAGAACATTTGCCTGAACGTACCATTATTGTGCACATGATTACCAATGCCAGAATGAATCAATTAGATCCCGATCAAGTGGCTAATCAATTTGTAAGAGCGGTTTTAGAACGAGGGGCGCGCATTTTATATTTGCGTCCGTATTTAAATTCAGAAGAACATGAATCACTTTTAGTGGATAACCGAACTTATTTAGTTAACTTAAAAAGCCGTTTAGAAAATTTAGGTTTTCGTTTGAGTCCGATTGATGTGCCGGTCATGACTAATCTCAGGCACATTTCTTTTATTGAAATATTAATGATTACGCTGGCCATGAGTATGCTTTTGGTTTTAGTCGTTGAAAAAGTTTACGTACTGGATATTAAGTATGTTCAATATTTAATTGCGGGCGTGGTGATTTTTAATATTTTGGCTTTTTTCTCGGGACACTTGCTTGCAACTCGTAGACTGTTTGCTTTAATGACAGCAGTCGTTACTCCTTTTTGGGCTATGGTTCAGTCGTTTCCTTTGGAAGAAACTCTGGCAACGACTAAAACAGAATTTAAAACTCGTTTTCAAGAAGTGATTAAAAATTCACTTAAAATGATTGCTCATACCGCCGTTGGAATTTTATTAATCGTGGGACTTTTGAGTGATCCTTATTACATGCAAAAAATTTATACTTTTTCGGGGGTCAAAATTGCTTTTGTGCTGCCTATTCTTATGATTGCACTGTTTAGTTTTTTCTATCCTCTTAAAATTAAATACTGGAGATATTTAATTAAAAAATTGATTAACACTCCCATTACTTACGGAGGTTTGGCTGTTGTTTCTGTCTTAATGGTTGGGTTTGCACTTTATATTTTGCGCAGCGGCAATTCGATTTCATTTGCTCCGGATGGAGCGTTGCGAGATTTATTGTCACAGCTTTTTGTTGTTCGGCCACGTACCAAAGAATTTTTAATAGGTTATCCCGCTTTTATTTTGGCGGGATTATTTTATGGAACGGTTTTTCATAAGGCACAGTTGTGGGCCTGGCTGAGTGTAGCGATTATTGCCCCGATTTCACTCATGAATAGTTTTGCTCATATTCACTCGCCTTTGTTTTTATCTATTGTGCGTTCATTCAATGGCTGGTTGTTAGGAGTCCTGGTCGCTGTCATTTTATTTTTTGTTTATCACCTCATTCAAAGACTCTGGAAGCTTTTGGTCTACTAAGACTTCATGAAATCAGTTTTACTTGTTGGTTACCTAGGTTTTAAAAACTTTGGGGATGATTTGCTTTGTGAGCAGATGATTCACTTTTTAAAAAGTCAGTCTCAAATGAAAGATATTTACGTGTGGGGCGATGAAGCATTGCCGCGCAAAGATATTTTGCAGCTGATCAAAGTGTTAATAAAAGTAGAAGGTGTTTTATTTATTGGGGGAGGGCTTTGGCAAAATAAAAGCGGCAAAGGCCTGTCGATTTGGTTTTATCTGTTGCTGGCAAAGTTTTTTTTATTCATTGGTAAAAAAATAATTTTATTTAATCAGGGAGTAGATTTGGTGACTCACCCCTGGATTAAATCTTCTTTGAAATCATTATTTACTCAATCGAGACTAAGCATTTTAAGAGAAACCAGTCATTACTCTGCTTTTAATTATTTACCTTTTGCTCAAATGCCTGACTCCGCTTTTCTTATTGCTACTAAACCTCAAATTCAAAAAGGGGTTTTAGGCTTATCTTTAAATGGCTTAGGCAGTACAGCACATGAACTTGCCTGGGAAAATTTACTGATGGCCGTAAAATTATTACCTGGCCTTAAGAAGATTTATGTTTTTAATTTTTTTCCGGCTCAAGATGGTTTTTTAAGTCAAGAAATTTTTAAGGTGTTGAGTCCTTCGCATGCAGTCGAAGTCATTGAAGGTTCAAAAATTTTAGAAAAAATTGTTGAGTGTGAAAAAGTGATTGCCTCCCGCTATCATGCTTTAGTTTTGGCCTTAAGCAGCGGATCAACGACATTAGGCATTTCTCATTCCACTAAAATTGTCAGACTGTGCCAAATTTATAATCAAACGCACCTTAACTTAGAATTAAAACCCAAAGAGTTAGCTGTTTTAATTAAAGAGGCCCAGCCAGCCGATCCAGCTCTTATTAAAGAGTCTAAAAATAAAGTTGCCCAAGCTTTTGCAATGCTCTCGACCAGCTTAAAGTAAAAAAATGAAATATTTAAATGACATTCCTTTTGAAGCCGGGGACTTTGGAGCCGTGATCGAAAAGATAAAAAAAAGTTCAGGAGGACTGATTTTAAGTTTAAATCCTGAAACCTTTTATTTAACCCAGACCAAGGGTTTTTTTAAAAAACTTTTTCAAGACACGCTTATTAATTTGCCTGACGGAGCAGGAATTGTTTTTGCCGTAAAGTTTTTGACCGGCCAGAGGATTAAGCGTTTGCCGGGAGTGGAGCTCATTGAAACATTGTTTAAAAGTGATTCAGGACCTTATTTTTTTCTGGGCTCAAAACCCGAAGTGATTAATCAATTAAAAAATGTTGTTCAATCTAAGTACAAAGTTCAAATGACTGGGGCTCAAGATGGCTATTTTTCGTTAGAACAAGAACAATCTGTTTTAAAAAATATTCAAAGTTTAAACCCCAAATTTATTTTGGTAGGCATGGGTTCTCCCCGCCAAGAAGAAATAGCTTTTAAACTAAAAGAACTGTGCCCTAAGACTTTTATTATTCCGTGTGGGGGAAGTTTAGACGTGATCAGCCTGAGTACTCCTAGAGCGCCGCTGTTTTTTAGAATATTGAACTTGGAGTGGGCATACCGGTTGATCACGCAGCCTTTTCGCATTAAAAGATCATTGCCTAAATTAATTTGGTTTTTTCTTTTGGTTATCACTAAAAAGATTACAATAAGATCATGATTGGCGTAGATATTATTGAAGTGGCTCGTATTCAAGGAGCGATTGAGCGTCAAGGAGAGCGGTTTTTGAACCGTGTTTATACCGAGGCAGAAGTTAAGTACTGCGAAGCCCGTGGCAAATTTAAGTTTGAATCTTTAGCCGGTCGTTTTGCGGCCAAAGAAGCGATCTCAAAGGTTTTTGGCAGTGGCATTCGCGGTATTTCATGGCGTGACATCGAAATTTTAAATAATCCTGAAGGCAAGCCCGAAGTTTTTTTACACGGCCAAGCTAAAGAACTCTGTGCTCGATTAAAAATTGGTAAAATCTATGTCTCTATTTCTCACATCGAATTATTCGCCGTGGCCGCGGCGAAAGGATCTCTCGCTGCGGCCGGCGAGTAAATTTAATGACTATTAAGTTTCATTTATTAAACGAACGCATTATTAAAAAATTGTTGCCGGTTCGAAAAATAAATACGCATAAGGGCTTACAAGGGCAACTTTTGGTTGTTGCTGGTTCAGAAGGGATGGCAGGGGCAGCAATTTTAAGTAGCCGGGCCGGATTAAAAGCCGGTTGTGGGACAGTGCTGTTAGCAACCAGTTCGAGTATTGCTCCTTTCATTGATGTTAAGAATATTGAAGTGATGACGTTAGGGCTTCGTTCTAAAAATGGTGCATTATCTAAAGAGGCTTACCAAACTTTAATTAAATTTATTCCTGAAAGAGGAGCAGTGGCTTTAGGGCCGGGACTTTCTCAACAAAAATCAGCACAGCTTTTGGCGAAAAAAGTAATTCGATTTATTTCTAAAAAAAATTATCCAACGGTCATTGATGCCGACGCATTGTCTGCGGTTTCAAAAAAAAATCGTAATAAAAAGACAAATTTAGTTTTAACTCCTCATCAAGGTGAACTAAAAAGACTACTTAAAAAAACTGATAAAAAATTTTTAAAAAAAGAAGTTTACGAATGGGGAACGCTTGCGGCTAAAAAATTTAATGCTTATGTCATAGTCAAAGGTCATCCGACTTATGTGTGTACTCCTCGGGCAGAAGTTTATGTCAGTCGAGTTGGAAATCCAGGGATGGCCACTGCTGGCAGCGGAGATGTTTTAACCGGAGTGATTGGCGGCCTGTTGGCTCAAAATATGCCGGCACTGGCCAGTGCCGTTTGTGGAGTATATGTTCACGGTTTGGCAGGAGATTTGGCGGCCGAAAAACGAGGAGAAGCAGGACTTATGGCAGGAGATATCTTAGAATTTGTCCCAACGGCCATTCGAACGATGACAGGCCGATAAATAAAAAAAACACAAAGGGGACATTTTGCTCCAAGTCTTAGGAAACTGGTTTTTGGGTTTTATTCAAGAGTTGGGTGAAATCTTTTTGCTGATGAGCAAATGCTTTAAAGCGTTGCGCCGGGGAACTGTTCATTTTAAAAATTTCATAAATCAGGTTGTTCATTTAGGAATTGATTCATTGCCGATTGTCATTACAACTGCGGTATTTGTGGGAATGGTTTTTTCTATTCAAATTTCAAAAGAATTTAGTAAATACGGAGCTGCACGTGTAGTGGGTGGTACTGTGGGGCTGGCTATTTGGCGCGAGCTGGGTCCTGTTTTAACTGCCGTGGTTATTGCCGGCCGTGTGGGCTCAGCGATTACAGCTGAGCTGGCTTCCATGAAAGTGACTGAACAAATTGATGCGCTTAAATCGATGGCTATTTCTCGTACAAACTTCTTAATTGCGCCTCGATTTTTTGCTTGTATGCTCATTATGCCTGGACTTGTCGCTTTGGCCGATTTATTTGGTGTGATGGCGGCTTTTATTATTGCTAAAGCCAATGGCATTAATGCGGTGGCTTTTGTGGCCTCCTTATCAACGATGGTCGTCACAGCAGATTTGGTGGGAGGACTTTTGAAAGCCTTTTTGTTTGGAGTTTTTATTGCGGCGATTTCTTGTTATCAGGGGCTTGCAGCCAGCGGTGGTGCAGCCGGGGTTGGAAAAGCGACAACCCGCTCTGTGGTGGTGTCATTGATTATGCTATTTGTGGTGAATTATTTCTTATCCCAATTTTTGTTCTAGGAATCAATTATGATTGAACTTTTAAATGTTTCTAAAAGTTTTGGAAATAAGCAAGTTTTAAAAGATGTAAACCTTTCGATTCATGATGGGGAAGCTGTGACTATTATTGGCACCAGCGGCTGCGGTAAGAGTACTTTGCTTCGAATTTTAATTGGGTTAACTGGTTTTGATAGCGGGGCCATCACTATTTCTGAAAAAAGTATTCAGGGTTTAACAGATTATGAATTTAATCAACTGCGCACTCAGTTTGGAATGGTCTTTCAATCATCTGCTCTTTTTGATTCGATTACTGTTGGTGAAAATGTGGGCTTTGTGATGTCAGAACATAAATTGGCCGGTCCTTTAGAAATTAAAGAACGGGTTGCAAAATGTTTAGAGCTGGTGGGTTTGACGGGCCTCGAGAATGCCATGCCTTCGGACTTATCAGGAGGAATGCGCAAAAGGGTTAGTTTTGCTCGTGCCATCTGCGCCTCTCCCAAAATTCTTTTATATGACGAACCCACTACCGGCCTGGATCCAGTGACTTCTACTGCAATTGAGGATCTTATCGTAAAATTAAAAAACGATTTGAATGTCACAACAGTGGTTGTGACTCACCAAATCAGTACCATTTTGCGAGTTTCAGAGCGCATTGTGATGCTGCATGAAGGTAAAATCATTGAAGCGGGTTCCCCTGGAGAAGTCATGCAAACCAGCGACCCTATTGTGAGACAATTTATGTCTGGAGGACTGGAAAGATAATATGCAAGTAAATGAAAATTCAGTCCCGTTTAAAGTAGGTCTTTTTGCTTTTGCGACTATTTGTGTGCTGGCCTTTTTAATTACCTGGAAAAGCGGCATTGTGGTCAAAGTTCAAGGTTATGAACTGGTCGGCCGCTTTAATAATGTCGGTGGTTTACTTGAAACTTCAGATGTCCGTTATCGTGGTTATGCAGTGGGCCGTGTTGATCGCATTATTCAAAACGGCGATTACATCGATGTGGTTGTCAAAATTGACCGTAAAATTAAAGTTCCAGCCGGATCGACAATGCGTATTGAGTTTGACGGTTTAATTGGTTCTAAATATGTCGGGATTCTCGCTTCTGAAGACAATGGCCGCTATTTAGCTCCTGGAGCTGTTTTGCCTGGTGCGGTGACTTTGGGGTTAGTTGATTTCGTAGATACGGGAACTCAAACTTTAGAAGAAGCAAAACAAATTTTAGCCAGCATTCGTGCGGTCGTCGCAGATCCAGCAGTGGGACGATCATTAAAAGGAGCTCTGTCTAATTTTGAAGATATCTCTATTCAGTTTAAAAAATTAATTCCTGAATTAACCAGGACCATTACCGACTTAGACAAAGTGGCCGGTCATGTGAATACGATGTTTGCAGACGGCCAATTAAATGGAAATGTTCAGGCAACTGCGGCTCAAATTAATAAATTAACGGCTGATTTGCAGGTGATTGCCGGTAATCTTAAAGAAGTGACCAACGCTCCCGGTACAACAACGAATATGAAAGAGATTATTGAAAAATTAAATAAAATTACAACCGACGTCAATGAAATTTTATCTGATAAAGAAATTAAAAAAGATTTAAAGAGTACTTTAAAAGCGACCCGGACCCTGAGTGAAAATTTTTCAGAAGTGAAAATTCAGTCTGCCATTACTTTACTCAACAGCGATTTTAAACCTTCAGCCACAGGGACCAATTCATGGACCGGACGTTTGTCTACTCAGTTTCGAATGAACAAAATGAGCGGCTTTAGCTTAGGGGTAGGGGAAACGTCTTCTGGAACTAACTTACTGCAATTAACCAGAGACCAGGGTTTGATTGGCGATCTGGATCTTCAGTTAGGTTTCTTTTACGCACGTCCTGGAATGGGTTTAAAGTACACTGCATTTGATCATTTGCAGCTCTTTGCTTCGGTTTATGACCTTAATCAGTATTACACCAGCTATGGCACAAGACTGCTTGTGACTGACTCCTGGTTATTACAGGCTTCCTCTGAAGCCGATAATAATGGCCAGCGTTTCTCATACGCTGGTCTTGGATACCAATTCTAGAAACTTAGATTCTATTTAGAGATCTTCCAAAGATAGGGTATTTTGTATTTGAGCCCGGGATCAAGCCCATATTTAGATAATTCATTATTTAATTATTTATTTGACAAAATAATTATTATATATATAATTATATATATAAATAATTATTTAAATAAATATTTATATAAAACACATCTATGTCAAAAATTTTATACGTCCAAGAAAAACTTCATCATCAGCTTAAACAGCTCTGCACCAACTTAGGCATTAACATGCAGGTGGCCTGCGACGAAGCTGTTGCCGCATGGATTGAAAAAAAACTCGCTGATGAAAATCGTAAGCAAGAAGTCTTTAAAAAGATCGAGTCGAAATTAAGTAAAGAAGAAAAAGAAATATTAGAAACTCTGCTCAAGCAAGGACAACGGTAAGTGAGAGAGCGAGTGGTGGTGACAGGTCTGGGAGTCGTTAGTGCTCTGGGACTGGGCCACAAAGAGTACTTTAAAAATTTAATTGGCGGACAAAGCGGGATCAAACAAATCACGCAATTTCAGCCCTCTGAGTTTGGCATTCAAACTCAAGTGGCTGGCGAAATAAAGAACTTTGATATTTTGGACTATGTCAGTAAAAACCAGGCCAGACGGGTTGACCGGATGGGGGCAATCTCTCTCGCCGCGGGTTTACTGGCTTATGAAGATTCGAGACTCATGATGAACCGAGTGACGTCCGATCAAATGGGGGTGGCCGTTGGGGCCATGATCGGACCGCTCGGTGGGGTCGAAAATAATATTTTAAAAAAAGCGCGTGGTCGAAAGAAATTAAGTGCCCGTGAATTAATGCCCATGCTGCCCAGTCAATCGGCCAGCGAATTGGGAATGACCTTAGGTTTAAAAGGACCGCATCTCCAAATTTCAGGGAGCGGTGCCACCAGTGCTCAAAGTATGGGACTGGCTTTTGACATGATTCAAAGCGGTAAAGTGAGTGTCATGTTTTGCGGCGGTGCAGAAAGCACTTTGCATCCTGCTGTGGTTTCTCTCTTTGAATCAAGCGGCCTATTATCAAAAATAAATGATCTGTCAGCATCCCGGCCTTTTGACAAACTCAGAGATGGGTTTGTTATGGGGGAAGGGTCCGGGATGCTGGTCTTAGAATCTCTCTCTCATGCCCGAAAACGCGGCGCCAAAATTTATGCAGAAATTGTCGGTTATGGCGAAAGTGTCGAATCTCAAGAACGCGGTTTGGAAATTGCGATTCAAAAAGCTTTAACTCAGTCTAAAACTTCTAAAAATAAAATTAATTATATTAATGCCAGTGCAGCTTCTCATCCTGTTTTTGATCTTCAAGAAACCAAAGCGATTAAGAATATTTTTAATGGTCATTCTGCCAAAATTCCGGTCAGCAGCACCAAGTCAATGCTGGGGCATACTCTAGGGGCATCCGCTGCACTGGGTGCGATCGCTACGGTTCTTAGTGTAAAAAACAATCAAATTCATCCTACTCTTAATTTAAAAAATTATGATGAAGAATGTTTTTTAGATTATGTTTCAGAAGGCGCCAGGGATTTAAAAATTAAATATGCGCTCAGTAATGCCGTGGGCTTGGGGGCCGATGCAATGGCCTTGAGTACTAGTCTTGTTTTTAAAAAATATGAGTGAAATTTTTCGTCTGGCTTTTCTAAATCCTCAAACTGCTGTGCTTTTAGAACTGCTGCACTGGTTTAAGTCGTTTTGCGATTTAAAATGGGAAGGCGAAAGTCTTTTTGAAAAAAACTGGAATGAATTGCGTCAGATGATTGAAAACGAAAATAGGTCCTGTGAAGAATTTTATATTATGCTGCAGTACCTTAGTGAATATAAAAAAGAAGGGCTGTTTGTTTGGCCTGACTTTGATTTGAAATCTTGTTTTTTAAATTTTGAACCTAATTTTTTTTATGGGTCTTCTCAAAAAGTACATAAGCGATTTAGGGTTTACCTCACCAAGTTAAAAAATCGTTTTGGCGACATTATTCCTCTCGAAAACTTCTCAAAAGCAGCTTAGTTCTAAAGAGAAAGATCGGCTTCTAATTCGTTTAAGGCCTGATCTAAAGTTCGCTCTGCTTCACGAGTGAATTGAGTGTTTGCTGATTTTTTAACCTGTAAATAATAATTTTGGTATCTTTCATATGCGACAGCAGAATCTCCCTTATTAGATTGCTTTGATTTTTCAACCAGATAGCGTGTGCGGGCTCGGCGTAAAGCTAATTTCTGAGTGGCATCGACAGGGGTGATTTTTTTAAGCTGTAAGTAATCATTTTCAAGCTGACTTAATTTATTTTTTTCATAAAGAGTATGACTGATTTGAGCATAGCCTTGCGACATGTAGCTGTAACCTGCATAGAGTTTTTCTAATTGTCTGATCACTACTTCAGTATGTTGATTTTGGATTACAGTCGGTTGAGTATTAAGCATTGAGAGGCTTGCTTCACTATCAAGAGCACGGCGAATCACTTGAGCTTTGGCGGTACCGGAATCTTCTATTAACTCACCCGCTTTTGCTAAAATTTCAATTTCGGCCAACTTATCTTTAGTTTGCTGGATATTTTTAAGACGAATCAAGTCTGTTGAAATCTCCTGATTTAGTTTTTTAAAATTTTGAGCGTGATGTTCTGTTTGAGCGGTTTCTCTGACTGCTTGTAATAAAATAGCAAGTTTTGAATAATTTTGCAGACCAGCTTGTAAGCGGGTGTCTTCATTTTTTAAAAAGTTTTCTAATTCTGGACCCATGGCTTCAATGGTTAATTGAGCAATAATTTTTTGATGTGCGAAAATTTCTTGTTTAGTTTTTAAATATTCTTTTACTAAGGGATGATTTAGTGTCTGAAAATCGACTGACATTTCACTTAATTGTCCTGCGATGCCATTGAGTTTGCCTGACAGCCTAGGATAAATAGTTAAAGCCGTTTTGAGAGCGGCCTGGTCTTGGAGAGTTTTATTTTCTATTTGTGTTATTTTTTCTTCGATATTTTTTAAACTTTGTATTGCTTGATGATGATTGCTTAGTTGAGTGTCAATTCCAGAAAGAAGACTCTGGCCTTCATTTCCAAATTGAGCAGGGTTAACCTGTTGAAGTGTCTTTGAAAATTTTAATAAGTTTTCTGTTTTGTGCATTTGTAAGTCTGCTAGACTGGTTTTAATTTCGGGCAGCAGGGGAGATTTATTTTTTTTGGCCAGACTTTCTAATTGAGCTAACCTTGTTTCTAATTCACTTTGACCTTTGTCTGTGATCTGACTTAATTTATTTTTTTCACTGCGAAGTCCAGCCAATCGTTTTTCAGATAAAATTTTTGAATAATGGTTAATTAATTGGTTTTCGTGCATGGTTTCATGTAGTAAGCCACTCAATGGAAAAATTGCGCCAAAGACCATGGCACTGATCTGGCCGTTTAGAGACAAGGCATTTTGGGTTAAAGCAATTTCAGGTTCTTCTTTTTTAGCATTAACTGCTAATTGATCGTAAGCATTAGTGGCCAAATCACTATCCAACTCGTCTGAACCTTTTTGTTTGTTTTGCTGTGCCACATAATCTTTAATTAAAAATTGATTAGATAAATGCAGACTGCCTCGTAAGGCCGAGAGATTTCTAAGTAATTGCTGAGTATTTGAAAAGTTGAGGGCATTTTGATTATTGAGTGATCCCCCTAAACTAAATAATCCTTGAGTCGTAGAGTTAGAAACCGCACTTAATTTTTGATACATA
>CAYMKA010000045.1:0-11311 GCA_964390935.1 uncultured bacterium | reverse complement strand
AAAGAAAGCGCCAAGGCCATGGCCTTATTTGAAAAAATCAACGGTGAGTATCAGGACAAAGCCACCCATTATTTAGTGCTTATTAAATTTCTAATGATGCAAAAAGACTACAACACAGTCATTGCCTTGCTCGAAAGTTACTTTAAGCCAGAACAGAGATTACCTCAGACCGAATTGTCTGAAAAATTTGGCAAAGCGTTTGCCGAAGGTTTGGCCGCTAAAGAATTTAAAGATGAACTTTCTAAAAACTTATTTAACCAGGCAATGCAGCTCGAATATGCCCGTGCGCTGCAGGGCAAAATGCGAGAAGAGCGAAAGTAATAAAGAGACGATAAATATGAAAAATAAAAAACTTTTATCGAATTCTCAAAATTTTAAAAATCTGATCAAAGATTTCTCGCAATCTTTTGTCTCTTTATTGGCTCAAGTTCCAGGAGCGGCTCGTTCACGCTTCATCGCTATTTTAGGTTTTGTTTTGTTGTCGATGGCGCCTGTGGCGGCCCAAAACACTACTTCAAAAACCGGACAGAACTTTCACCAAAAATTAGAAACAGAACAAAAAGACAGGTATTTCTTTTTTACTAAATCTCTTGATGCCTATCAAAAAGTGATCGATCAATATCGCCAAACGAAGAAAGAAGATCTCACTCAAGACCAGATGGATTTGGTGAAACAAGCGCTCTTTGGACTGATTGAATTAAATAACTTGAAACAAGAATATCGTTTAGAAAAACATTTTGTTATTCAAACCAAACAAAGCGTGACTGAACTTTTAAATGAAATTGAAAATTTTGCTTTGAGTCCCAGAGACAAAGCTCACTTACAATTTTTAAAAGTCTTTGTGTTAGCGGGAGAAGGCAGTATTTCTAAAGCGCGGGCGCAGCTGGGAAGTCTTTTGTTTAATAAAGATAATAATGAAGCCAAACAATCTATTTTAGAAGGCATGGCTTCAGACAAAAATCCAAACTTTACATTAGGGCAGGCTGAGGCACTTTTAAAACTTTTCTATTATCAGTTGCAAGGATACAGCGGTGAGTTTGCCTCAAGTATTGATCAATTACAAAAATTAAAAGAAGCCAATTTGTCCGATACACTTATTGTTAATAAAGTAAACGAAGCTTTACTTGAAATGAATGATATTGCTTCAAATGAAAGAACATTTAGAGCCAATCATGATGAGTACACCAAACATTTAAATGAGTATGAAAAATGGAAAGCTTATAAAGATTTAGCCGGTTCACGTGATCCATTCTCTTTTAGTGTAAATTCAGGTTACTACGCTAAAGATTATCGCAGCCAAGTTAATTTTAAAGTGGCGGATAATACTTTAACAGGGAAGGCTGATGATCATTCTAAAGAGCAGGGTATTTATGTGGGTGCTCAAGCTAAATATGATTTTTATCGTGCCGGGCTTTTTGATTTCTTCGTCAATGGCCAGGCCCGATTTTTCAATGCTTTTAATGGAGATAAAAAAAGAGATTTACAATTAATTAAACCGTTAAAAGATAGTGCACAAAACGATTATTTACAGCCCGTTAACTACAACGAATTAAACGCCAAAACCTTAAATGCGCTTTCGAATTTTGATATGGCCTTGGGTCTGGGCATGATTTGGGGCGATCAAAATTATCCCCGTTTTTTACGAGCAGCTGCAGTCAATGTGCAATATGCACTGAGTCGTCGTCCCAGCCAGGACCGAATTGATTTAACGGCAGCAGAAAATAACGGTGTCAATCAACCGCAGGTTAAACATGTTTCCTATAATTTTATTAATGCGGAGAGTAAATTTTATTTTTACGCTTGGATTCTGCCTTTTGCGTTAACCACTCAGTATCAATACATGAATGCCCAGGAAGTGGATCGCGCCAATGTCGAATCAAAATCTAATTTTATTGATCCTGTAACCGGAGCCCAAAGTATTGGCTCTTCTTATGGGAAAGCGATCTTAAAAGATTATGAATACCATCGTTTTAATGGTCTGCTCACAATTGATTTGCCATGGAACTTTCAAATTTATTCAGGGGCAAAAATTACCAACATCTCACCCCAAATTCCAATTGGAGTCATTTACAATCATTATTTTTCCAAAGTTCCGTTGTTAGATCTGATTGTCGATGTGCCTGGCTTTTTTAGAGCAGAAGCCGAGTATTCTATTTTAAGTGACTATAAAAATTTCTTAAGTCGGGCTGGGATCAAAATGGGCGTTATTTTAGATAAGGCTCATGAAATTAGTGTTAATTTAGAACGCAACCAGACCTTTATGAAATCGTGGTCTGGCGCACAGACAGAGGGGCAAGAATATTATGTAGGATTAAGCTATACCTACGCGCCCAAAACGCCATGGAAGAGGTGACAACATGTTAGTTAAATATGTTTCTGTAAAAGATAACAGCGCCAAAGAATGGCTGCTGCGTAGTTCAGAAAAATTAGTCAGCAGCATGTTGTCTGTATTTCCAGCGAAATCGTTAAGAACGGTTTTAGCCACACTGGCTATTTATGGCGCAGTCATTGGTTGTAAGAGCGAATTGCCAGTGCAGTTAGATGGTGCCAGCCAAGTCTATGACACAGGCAGTGTTTATAACGGTCAAACCAATCTTATTACCGGCCAAGGTTTCCCTATGTGGGCCCAAAGTATTTTAGGGACGATGGGTGATATTCGCGCAGATTTTCATGCCACGGATAATTCTGTTCTGAGTATTCCTTTTAATTACACATATGGGCTGGCTTATGATCGTTATGCGCTACGCCTCAGTTTATCGGCAACCAGTGCAGCGACAATTCAAATTCAACTTCAAGATAATTTAGGAAATTATTTAACGCCAGTTAGTCTTAACGTGACTCCCGCGCAAACAACTTACTATATATATGGTGCCCAATTTGAATCTCACAATGGCATCAAAACCGTCAGCGCTCTTATGCCTGCTGGTTCTAATTCTTTGGTGGTTTATCAAGCCGATCTAGTCACTTTAAATGCTGCCCCTACTTTTGAATTAGGCGTGCCCATTAATTACACAGCGCCCAATAATCAGTTACTGGCCATTCCAGTCAATTGGGATTTGACCGCAGTTAATTTGCAACGCACCTTTGCGACAGTTGATATTCGAAACATAGGGAGTGTCGCCAATCAATTAATGCTGCAATTAAAAGTGGCCGGACAATCGGTGTATCGCCAAATTTCGGCGCTGCCAGTTACAAATGCCACAAACAGATTGGTATTTCCGTTAGAAGCAGTCGGGGCTGCTCAATACGATTCGGTGCAATTAGTAAGTAAGCAAACAGGCGCTGTCGTCGATACACTGGCAATCAGTCAGGTTGCTCTCGCCAGCACTTCTGCCTCGTTTGGAATTAAAACCCAATTTGAATTTAATGAAGTCACCGGAAGTCCTGCGACACCGCAAGTCATGAATATTCCTTTTGTTTATGATTTAACAGCGCTTGGTCTTTCGACCGATAAATTAATGTTTGAAATTGATTTGCAGCGCATGAGCGGAACGATGACGGCAGTGCAAGTGCAGTTTATTGATTCGAATGGAAATTATCATACGGGTCCGATTGTGCCAGTCACTGGGGCTTTAACAACAGCTCGAATACTCGCATCAGATATTAAATCAGACATTACCAATATTCAGTCCATTCAACTGACTGCGGTCAGTCAGGTCGGCCAATTGCAGGCAGCAGCACGCGTAAAACATTTAACAACAGCCGCAAATTCTTTTATGCAATTACCAGTTCCAACCTCAACGAGTTTTAAAACCACTTTTCAACCGGTAGGTTTATCTGCCACTCTGGTTTCGTCAGATAAAATTGCCATCGATATAAAAGGCGGTGCTTTTCAAGCTTATGTTTGGGTTAATGGTGTGAGATCAGGGGTCGCACCACTTTATCTCCCTAAATCATTTAATGGAGATGGAAATGATTTTGCTTTTATTCATACTTCAGAATTCCAGACGCCTCCTACTGGTGCTGCGGTTACAAGTATCATGCTCGAAATTGTAAATCCAGGAGCTGCTAAGAATTTAGAATTACGGACAGTGAATCACACTAACATCGGTGGAACAGTAAAAGAAAAAATTTATGAAGGACGTAGCACCAATGCTTATGTCAAAGGCACTGGAAATAGTAACCGTATTTTCACTCAAGATGTTTCTAATCCGATTGTTTATCCGGTTAATCAATCAGGTTCTGGTGCTTTTGGTATTGTTTATGGCAGTAGTCTCGCCAGTCTGACTAATTTAGCAGTCGCTGCAAACACATTTAATAATAATCTTTTTGGAAATGGTTTATACACCACAAGCACTTTTGGATCTAATTTAATGACCAATAATTTTTCGAGTGGCACAGCCAGTGATTTAGATCGAGATGGAATTCGTTTAGTTTATACAGGAACTGGAACTGAGCTTACGAACGCTGACATCAACGCATCCGTTGTTTCATCAGTGCCGGTTGCAAATGGCGGCAAAAATAAAAATAGTATCGGTTCTTTTTTCAGTGCTGTTTTTAATACTGGCGGAACCCAAGTCGGCGGGGCCGTTACGACCACTCAGTATTATGGAAATAACCCAACAACCTTGCAGGGCTCTATAACTCAAACAGATGGCATCACAACGGGTAAAACACTTCAAACGATCGATGGATATATCAGTCAAACTCGATTGGATGTGAGCAATAATCCTATTGGTTCACTGACTCCTGTCATTATTAATTCAGATACGGTGACTTTAGATGACACGACTCAAAATATTTTATTAGTAAGTAATGGAAACTTAAGATTACAAGCGACAGGTCAAAACAATTTGATTGCCGGAGATGGCAATCGTGTTTTTGGAGTCATGCCAATTGGTCGTAAATTAAAAATTGCCAACGATCCTAATTATCCGCCTGTAAATAGCGTGGCTTACAGTGAAGCTCCGTGGGACATGGCAGTTAAAAATAATACGCAGCTTTCGTTTAATTTAAAAACCAGCGGTTCGATTGATATCAAAGTTTCTGCGGTTGTGGGTTCAAATGGAAATTATCAAACGATTTCGCTGGGCACTATTTCAGGAGCAACTTATAACGGGGCATTTGCGACCGGTGTGATTTCACTCACACCTCTTGCCGGTCAAAAAGTTTATGATTTGGTGTTCGATGTGGTTAGTCCCGGAAACGCGCCGGGAGCAGTTAACGGCACGGCAGACTTTAAAAATATAGAACTTAAATGAAGAATTTAAGTAAAATGGTGTGGTCTCATGCAAAAAAAAATATGGGGAATATTGGGGATTCTTTTACTCACTGGTTGTACTAGTCAAATTGCTACGGCCCCTGGTTCTGGGAGCGGGGGAGGTAGTAGTGGTTTTACATTCAATGTCCCAGCTTTTGACGCCACAGCGAGCTCAGCAAATTCCAGACAATATAAATTTGTCCGTAGTTTAAACACAACCGTGACGGCCTCAAGTTTAGAAGTGGTCACTTCTGTTCCAGCGACAGACTCAGTCACAGTCACTTTTTCAAATGTCGCGACGGGAAATTATTATTTTCATGTTTATAAAGATAATAATTCAAACGGAGTTCCTGATAGCGGCGATGCTTATATCAATGCCAGTCCTTCAGATAACGTAAACAGCAATGCGAGTCTCGGTGTAAAAATTATGTTTTCGACGATTCCTTGATTTAGCAATTAATTTTATCTTTCAATAATCTCTTCAAAGTTTTTTACAGGGTTAGCCACCCCATTTTTTTCATTCCAAATTTTTAAAATCACTTCTTTTAGTTTTTCTTGTACTTCTTTTTTTTGATAAATTTCAAAATCGCGAATAAACCATATTTTTCTCTTTCCGATTTTTTCAGGAAACTTTAAGGCAATTTCTTCAATTGAAAGAGGCCCATGAGCAGTCGGTTTTATTTTTTTAAATCTTTTTTGGTCATCAAACGACAAAAGTAAAATGCCCTTGCACAGTTGGGGATACCCGGTTTCACTGGCTTCTCTTTTAACCACGTTGGCATGATCTTCTGTGAAAACTAATCCTAAACTCAAAATTTCTTTTAAAAGCGGCTCTCCTTTAATATTGGGAATATTTTCATAAATCAGTTCCTGGGTTTTTTCTTCTATTTTAAAATCTTCAGGTTTTTTTTCTGCCTTAATGGGTTCCGGAGCAGGATTGTTTTGAGCAATATAAAAGTTAGCTCTAAATTGAATGTTGGTCATAAAAGATATCGTGTTTATTTTAAAGAAGATTCATTATTTTTTAAGGAAGTTAAGTTTCCCTAAATAAACAGCAAGTCCCAGCCAAAACCAGTTATTGCCATAATATTCGGTCGGGTCCTCACCCCAAAAATAGCCAAAATGATCTTTCTTTAAAAACTTTTTATTGGTGTGTGCTACTAAAAACTCAGCTAATTTATCTTCTTTTAAAGCGATCATTAAAGCCAAATAACAGCCATTGGCCGCAAAACTTTCTTTGTGACAATCGCGATGTTTGATGGTTTTAGCATCTAACGTAAATCCAGTGGGTAAATATTTTTTTTGAACAATCATTTTCTTAAAAAAATTAGCTGCTGTTTTAAGAAGCGTTTTTCTTTTAGACGAAGCATTTTGAATCTGGGAGACCGCAAAAAACCACCAGACTCGAATCGCATCCCAGCTCGACAAATAAGCATCAGGACTGAAAGGAGATAAGAAGGGCACTGCATCCACTCTGTTCTCAGCATTTATCATAAACCAGTCCGGCGGAAGAATTTTTTTGTTTTCAATTTTTTGTTCAAAGCTGTTGAGAGCAAAACTTTTTTCAAAATCGTTTTCACTGGCCTGAATTAATTTTTTCCAGGGATGAACTTTATCGACTTTAGAAAAAACTGTTTGATATAAAAAAGGCATGTAATAAGACATGTTAATCCAAATCTTCCCTTTGGCATTAGAAGTTAAATGATATTCCCCTTGATTTTTGATGCCGATAATTTCTAAAGCGGACAATTCCCATCTCCCTTCAGAGGCAGGCTGAAACATAATGGTTTTAATTTGTTTTAAAAAAGTCTGATGTTCTTTAGTATTAAATTTAATTTCAAAGTTTTTCCATTTTTTTTGAGCAGGTAATTCAAAAGTAATTTTTTCACTCCAAGCATTTTCAATGATTAATTGCGCCGCAGGCCCGCGATATTGCAGCATTAGACCCCGATGATTGGTTAGGTTTAATTTTTCATAAGTTTTTCCTATTCCTGCCCATTCTGAACCTCTGACGGTAATAGAAAGTGAAGGAACTTTGCCGCGGTTCACGTCGTATGAAATCTTTGTCGAGGGGGAGTGATAGGTGAACCAACTTTCACTGGGGTCTTGCCAGTTAATTAATTGCAAAGGGTTATGAAAAACTACTGTTTTCTTCCATAAATCATCCAGAATTTTTTTGGCGTGGTCTTTGTAATTAAAAATCCCTTTGTGTGATCCCCACAGTTCATGAGCCAAAATAAGACTTCCGGCAATTAATTCGTCTCCATCAGGGGCGACTTCATGACCATCTCGCCAAATGTCGTCAGCTGTTTCAAATTGCCATTCATAATAAATCACTCCGCCAACGCCAGAGTTTTTAATATTAGGAGTGTAGCGCCAACAGAACAAGTGATCTTGTTCTGCTTCAGGCAGTGCTTTCCACTTGTTCTCATGCCAATAAAAAACTTTTTTGACGTTAACACGCCATAAATTTTCGTAAGCCCATTTCCAGGTCCGTTTGAAAGTCTTTTGGTCTTTCATGATGACGGCTCGAAAGAGCACATAAGAGATCGTTTCAGAAAAAGTTAAGAAATGTCCCCGGCTGCCTTCGCTTAAATCTTGCAGATCAAGGTCAGCCATAGGGCGTCCCTCAGGAGCTATTTTGTAATATTGATAGTGTTGCCAACTTTGTAAAAGGATTTCTTCTAGTTTCGTGCGATCCATGAGGATTTAATTTAAGCACGGGCCCCCCACCCCCCTAAAGGGGGAGTTTGTTTTTAAAACAAAGTTCTCCCTTTAGGGAGTTAGAGGGCCTGCTTCTAGGTGGCTTACAAAATAATCTTATGTTAAATTAAGGACCTGTTCTTTGGCCTATGAATTAAGGCCTGCATGAGGAAAAACCTTGTGCAGGCCTAATTTTTTGTCCCAAGGAAATGGAAGACTATAGTTCACTACTATATATAGAGGAGAGATCATGATTTTAATCGAAAATTTTCCAGAAGTGATGGCACAACTCGAAAAAGAACGCGGCATTGATAAGAAAACTTTAATTGAAGCGCTTTCGATGGCGATGATTGCTGCGACGAAAAAGAAATTTGGTAATGTCGATAACTTGGAAGTTTCGATTAACACAGAAAGCGGCGAAACTCGTATTTTTGCTAACCGTACCGTTAGCGCTGAAGTAACAGATCCTTTTTTACAAATTTCTTTGGCTGAAGCTAAAAAAATTAATGACATGCTTGAAGTGGATGACGTGATTGCGGTAGAAGTCACCCCTAAGCAAGAGGAGCTCGGTCGTTTGGCTGCTCAAACTGCGAAGCAAGTGATCAGTCAAAAAATCCGTGAAGCCGAAAAAGATTTAATTCAAAAAGAATTTAGCGGCAAAATGGGAAGTATTGTTTCCGGCACGGTGCAGCGCATTGAAGGCCGTAATATTTTGGTGAACTTGGGCCGTGTGGAAGCTCTTTTATATCCTCGTGAACAAATTCATCGTGAACATTTTGACCCTAAAGATCCTATTAAAGTTTTTGTAGTAGGCGTTGAAAAAACTCACCGCGGACCGCAAGTGGTCATTTCTCGTTCGCATGCCGGGCTCGTTAAAAAACTTTTTGAATTAGAAGTTCCTGAAATTCGTGATGGGGTGATTGAAGTTAAAGGTATTTCTCGAGAAGCAGGGTACCGCACCAAAATCGCCGTGCATTCTAATAATCCTGATGTGGGAGCGGTGGGAACTTGTGTGGGACATATGGGTCAGCGCATTCAAGCGATCTTAAAAGAACTGGGACAAGAGCGAGTGGATATTATTGAGTGGAGCGATGATATTAAAAAATATATTTCTAACTCTTTAAAGCCTGCCAAAGTAGACGGTATCAAGATTGATGAGAAAACAAAAAAAGCGGTTGTGGAAGTTGCTCCTGATCAATTGTCGCTAGCAATCGGTCGCAGCGGACAAAACGTGCGATTGGCTTCGAAATTAACAGGTTGGGATATTGAAATTCCTGAACCCGAGAAAGCCGTCACAGTTTCTGACGAAACTGCTCCGGCCTCTGACGCGTCAGCTGTAACTGAAACAGCAGCAGCGCCTGTAGCAGAAGTTGTAGAACAACCAGCAAAGGAAACAGCTCAATAACATGAAAGTTAGCGAACTTGCCGTTAAGTTAAGCCTCGATCCTCAAATTCTTAAAGAAAAATTAAGAGTGCAGGGTTTTGATGCGAAGAGTGTCGTCAGTCAGGTGCCCGATGACCTGGCGAAGAAAATGATTCACGAGAAAATCGCTTCAAGTGCAAATCAAAATGCTGTTGTCACGTATCGTTCTGCTCCAACTAAAGTTGAAGGCGAAGAAGGTGCTGACACGGAAGTATCAGCAGTTAAAAAACCTAAACGTCGTTTTAAAATGATGGCCGATGGCAGCATGCAACTCATCAGTGATGAAACTGCTGCGCCAGCAGCTCCTGCTCCTGAAGCACCGGCAGCGGAAGAATCCCATAAACCAGAGCTGTCGATCAGTCAGGTTGCAGATCAAGACGCCATCCCCAAATCTTCTATCGATAAATACACTTTTCCTGTTAATTATGGCCGTGCTAAAGCCGGCAATGCGGGCACTCCCAGTGGTCAAAGGCAAACTCCTGCCGCTGGCGGACATGGTGGGGGACATAACGCAGGACAAAGACCTCGCCGCAAAAAAAGAAAATACAAACGTGATCGCAGTGAAGAAGAAGAAATTTTAGCGGCGCTCGTTAAACCTATTGATCAACAAACCGAAGAAGAACGCAATAATGAAATTCGTATTGCGACACTCGATTCGCCGACTTTTATGGTGAAAGATTTGGCTGCTAAATTAAATGTTTCGCTTTCTGACCTCATGAAAGAATTTTTAAAAATGGGTGCGCTTTTTACAGTAAACCAAGAAATTGATATTGAAACGGCAACCAAAGTAGCTCAACGCTTCGGCATTATGATCGAGCTCGATCAAAAAGGCGCAACTGTTGGTAAAGCCGAAAAGAAAATGATCGAAAAATTAGAAGAAGAAACAGCTCAGGATAAATCTAAACAAAAAAATCGTCCCCCAGTCATTACCATTATGGGACACGTTGATCATGGTAAAACGAAATTACTCGATACGATTCGTGCTTCGCGCGTTGCCGAAGGAGAAGCCGGTGGAATTACGCAACACATTGGTGCTTATCAAGTCAAAGTTAAAAATAGAGTTTTAACTTTCTTGGATACTCCCGGTCACGCTGCATTTACTCAACTGCGTGCTCGTGGGGCGCAAGTCACTGACGTGGTTGTGCTGGTAGTTGCTGCCGATGACGGGGTGATGCCGCAAACATTAGAGGCGATTGATCATGCTCGTGCTGCCAAAGTTCCTATTGTTGTTGCGATTAATAAAATTGATAAACCGGAAGCAAATATTGAACGTTCTAAACAAATGTTAACAGAACACGGTCTTGTTCCAGAGGAATGGGGCGGCGATACGGTGATGGTTCCTATTTCAGCCAAGGCTAATAAAAATATTGATGAACTATTGGATCTCATTATTACCGTCGCTGATTTAAAAGAATTAAAAGCAAATTACGATACACAAGCGCAAGGCGTTATTATTGAAGCCAAACTTTCAGCACAACGCGGTTCGGTGGCAACGGTCCTCGTTCAACGCGGAACTTTAAAAGTAGGCGATAGTTTTGTGATTGGCACGACTTCTGGAAAAGTACGCGCCATGTTTAACGATCAAGGCAAAAAAGTAGAACAAGCTGAACCCTCCTGTCCCGTTGAAATTATTGGGATTGATGAAGTGCCACATGCCGGAGATATTTTGCAAGTGGTTGCGGATGAACGTACTGCTCGCCAAGTAGCAAATGAACGTTTAGTTCTTGAGAAAAATGATCAAAGTCGTCGCTCTCGCCAACTTTCTCTTGAAACATTATCAGATGGAGTGCGTGAAGGAGCTGTTCATGACCTTAACTTAATTGTAAAAGGCGACGTGCGTGGTTCGGTAGAAGCGATTAATGCTTCCCTTCTAAAATTAACAACTCCTGAAGTTAAAATTAATATTATTCATAGTGGAACGGGAGCCATTTCAGAAAGCGATATCATGCTCGCTAAAGCATCCTCTGGTGTCATTTTGGCATTTA
>CAYMKA010000044.1:0-11385 GCA_964390935.1 uncultured bacterium | reverse complement strand
CTGCGCGGATTAAAAGGTTTGATTGATGGCAGCTTAAAGCAAGCTCCTAATCAAGTAGATCCTAAGAGTTCACTTCTGATGCAACAGCTTAAGGGTCTTAGCGATCAAATGGAGCAGGCTATTTCGCAGTTAACCACTCAGGCTGTTTTGTCTAAACCCTCCGATCGAACGGATCAAGCTTTGCCCGATAAATTCGCTTACTGGAATATTCCTAACAGCATGGGCACACCGCCTCGCGATGCAGAAATTTTAATTAAACGAGATCCCAATAAAAAAAATAAAATTAATCCTAAAAACACAAAAGTGATTTTGAAATTAGAAACGGGAGAATTAGGGGAGCTGGGCATTGAAATGGATGTCAATGAAGACAATGTCGGTTTTCAATTTAATACGCTCAATGATGAAACAAAAACACTGATCATGGCTCAGATGGAAGAACTGCGCCGCAAATTAGAATTAAGAAATTTTAAAGCGAAAGTCATTAAAGTGGTTAAAAAAAGTTTAAACACTAAAGAATATTTAATGCCTTCTCTTGATTTAGATAATTTGATGCGAGTTCAAACGGAGGCTTAATCGTGGCAGAACTTAGCGATTCAGAAAAAAAACGTCGTAAGAAAACAGCCAAAAAGCTTAAGAAATCGATTTTAGAACTAAACCCGATGAAAACTTCGGAGCGTTCAGCTATCGCTATTAAATACGATATTGAAAAAGACGCTGCTCCTGTGATCCTGGCTGTTGGGAAGGGCACCTTTGCAGAAGAAATTTTAAAGGTTGCCGAAGATAATAAAATTCCCTTATTTGAAGATAAAAATTTGGCTAATTTACTCATTAAACTTGAAGTCGATACCGAAGTCCCTGCTGAATTGTATACCCTGGTGGCAGAAGTCTTAGCTTTTGTTTTTAGGCTTGATCAGATGGTGAGTAAACGTAAGCGCTTTGAGAAAAAAGCCAGTCAGTTAGAAAAAGAATAGTTTCTTAAAATTTTGATTTCGTTTTGTAAATAACTCTCATTCCTTTATATTTTTCATAATGAATCAAAGAAGCAGATGGCTTTTAGGGGCATGGTGTTTAATTTTCAGTCTTCAGCTGACTGGTTTTACGGCCATGAACACTGAAAAAGTAAATGTGAGTGCCATGAAAGTTTACGAAAAGATCTATCATACGCTTGTTCAAAATACGAGTAATTCGCAAACCCCAGGCTATAAAGAAATCGTGTCATATCCTTTTTATAACGGGACTACAATGAATGTTAATTTTAAAACACGTTTTGATACCGGCCCATTGCAGCGTACAGAAAATCCTTTGGATTTGGCCATTAAATTTGATGGTTTTTTTGTATTTTTAGACGCCAATGGAAGGCGTATGTATTCTAGGGATGGTCGTTTGACACTTTCACCCACAGGGCAACTTGTTTCGATCGCAGGTAATTTTCCGGTCATGGGGGAGTCTGGGCCGATCATGATTTCGGGTCTAAAAATTAGTATTGCCGAAGACGGATCCGTTTATGAAGACGGAGTTGTTTCAACCCGTTTACTCATCGTTAAAATTAGTGATCTTATGCAGTTAGAAAGACTCAGTGGCGCCTTTTTTGGCTTGCCTCAAGACAGCACCGCTGTAGAGACTCATGTGACGGAACCAGGGTTATTAGTAGGCTTTGTGGAAGGATCTAACGTTAATATTATTAATGGGCTGGTGGAGTTGCCAACTAATCAGCGCAAATACGACGCGAACTCCAAAGCCTTACAAATTATGGGACGAGCCTATAAAGCGGCTCGAGATATGGGGAATCCTTAATGAACAAAATGAGTGAAAATTTATTATTTGTGATCGGACTCTGGCTTTATCCGCATGCAAAAAAAATTGGAAAAAACTCGATAGTGTTAGGGGAAACCCGTTTTTACTGATATTATTTTTTAAGAGGGGGATTTTATGTTTAGACAATTTCGAGTGGCGGCAACCGGACTCAATGCCATTGAAAAAGATTTGCTCACCATCACCAATAACGTATCAAACGTTGAAACCGTGGGTTTTAAAAAATCTCGTGTCGAATACGAAAATCTTTTTCCTCAAGTATTAACGCAAGCGATTAATGACAATCAAAATGGACAACCTAAGCCGGCAGGCGTGGAATATGGTTCGGGCGTGAGAGTCGTTGCGACTCCTAAAGATTTTTCACAAGGCACCATCACTAATACGGGTCGATCTTTAGATGTGGCAGTTAAAGGCGATGGTCTTTTCAAAGTGCGTTTAAGAGACGGCACGATTGCTTTTACCCGTTCTGGCAACTTTAATATTGATGCGGAAGGCCGCTTGGTTGATGCCAGTGGCAACTTTGTGGATCCGGATATTAGTTTTCCTCCGTCGACCACCGGAATTTTTATTAATACGGATGGAACGATTTTTGTGGAAGAAAATAATCAACCTGCACGAACGGAAATTGGCCGTATTGAACTGGTCCGTTTTCAAAATCCTTCCGGTTTAGAAGGTCTGGGTGGAAATTTATTTAAGGCTACCGATGCAGCAGGTCAAATGGTGGAAGGAGTTCCAGGACAGCAGGGCTTTGGAGAAATAGCGCAATTTTCTTTAGAGTCTTCTAACGTAGATATTATTGATGAATTAACGCGCATGATTATTATTCAAAGAGCTTTTGATATCGTTTCAAAGTCGATTCAAAGTGGCGAAGCGATGCTTAATTCAGCCGTTGAAATTGCCCGAGGATAAAATTAAGGCTAGAAATTTTCTAGCTGTTTTTGTCTGGCTGTGGCTTTTAGTGGGGTGGACCCAGGCAGGTCAGCTTGATTCGATTCAGAAATTTCTAGAATCCAAAATCATTGCTCAATATGCGTTGACTCCTTCGGATTCTTATTCGGTGCATATTTTAAATAGTGCCGAAATTGAAAGTTTGCTCAATCACCAAAGGATTAAATTGACTGCCGATGATCTAATTTTAGCTAACGATTTTTCTTTGTTAGGTAAAAAAATTGTTAATCTAAAAACAATTTCAAAAGGTGACTTAGTGATTCCAGTCTTTGCTGAAATGCGAGCAAGCACCAATGTTTTTGAATTATCACGTCCTTTAGGCAGACATGTATTGATTCAAGAGCAAGATCTAAATGAAGTGAAACGGGATCTGACTTTTATGCCTAAGGGATTCATTCGCGATAAAAATGAGATTTTAGGAAAAGAAAGTGCAGTTTATATTCGAGCAGGGCAGCCATTTTTTTCTTATATGATTCGAGAAGTTCCGCCGGTTCATCAAAAAGATAAGTTAAAGCTACGTTGGGCAGATCCATTGGTAACCGTTCAAGTGGAGGGGATTGCTTTAGAAGATGGATACATGGATCAAGAAATTATGGTTATGAATCTCAGTTCTAACAAAAAACTAAAAGGGGTCGTACGAGCTCCTGGAGTAGTCGAAATTAAGTAATTAACAGATAATCTGCTTCAGGAAAAAAAGCAGATGATTATTCAACTTTTAAAATCTAAGTTACATCGTGTTCGGGTGACCGATGCCAATATCGACTATATAGGGTCGATTACACTTGATCGCAATTTAATGGATCAAGCTCGACTTTTGCCTTATGAAAAGGTGCATATTGCCAATTTGTCTAACGGGGATCGTTTTGAAACTTATGTCATTGAAGGAAGGCCAGGCAGTGGAGAAGTTTGTATTAATGGCGCGGCAGCTCATTTAGCAAAACCAGGGGATCTAATTATTGTGATGTCTTTTGTGGGGCTCGATGAAAAAGAAATTAAGGGCTTTAAACCAGTGACCGTCTTTGTCGATCAGAATAATCAGCCTCAAAAAACACTTTAAACAGATTAATAATAAAGATCATTTGTCTAGTAGATTATTCATCTAATATTAGCCAGAATTTTGATCTTAAGTAGGGATTATTGTTTTTGATTGTTACAATCTTTTGAATTTATCTGGGGGGATAAAATGACACGCAAAATATTTTCTTTTGATTCTTTAATTTTAATTCTGGTCACTTTGGTTTTTGTAATGATGTATTGCATGCCTTCGAACGCAGACTCACTTTGGACTGGGAACAGTCCCAGTTTATATTCTCCTAGTCGTGCTTACAAAACAGGGGATTTGTTAACCATTTTGGTGAGTGAACAAACAGTGGCCAGTAACATTGGCGACACTCGTAGCGATAAAAGACAAGATTTAACTTTTGATACTGAATTGGATGTAGCCACTCCTACTTCGCCAACAGAACGGACTCAGTTGAATTTAACTGGTCAGGGCGTGAACCGTTTTGTGGGTCGCGGCAGAACCACTCGTAACACTCAATTTAATACTCGTGTAACCGCTGAAGTGATTGAAGTGAGACCTAATGGAGATTTATTAGTAGTTGGAAAACGTACAATTCAAATTAACGCTGAAACCGAAACGCTTAAAATTTCGGGAATTGTTCGCCCCTCAGATATTGCGGCGGATAACACCATTGCTTCGACTCAAATCGCCCAAGCCAATATTTATTTAGATGGTAAAGGCAGTGTGAGCAGTCCTCAAAAACCAGGTCTGCTTTCCAATATGTTTAACTTCTTGTTTTAGGTTTTTAAAGGAAAAAATATGAAAAAAATAATCGGAGTTCTTTTAATTTTGGCTGTAATCACGGCTCCGGTTTTTAGTTTGTCTCCAGCCGTAAGGGTGAAAGATGTCGCAAGGGTTTTAGAAGCTCGTGACAATCAATTAATGGGGTTTGGTTTGGTGGTTGGTTTAAAAAATACTGGCGACTCCACTCAGTCAGTGATTACAAAGCAGGCTCTCGCCAATGTTTTAACTCGCATGGGCTTGAAGCTGACTCCAGATAATTTTAAATCCCGTAACGTGGCTGCTGTCATGGTTACCGCTCAGCTTCCCCCTTTTTTAAAGCCCGGTCAAAAAATTGATGTTCAAGTTTCCTCAATGGGGGATGCGACTTCTCTTAAAGGGGGCGTTTTAATTTTGACTCCGCTGCAAGGCCCAGATGGCCAAGTTTATGCTGTGGCGCAGGGGTCGGTGTCGCTTGGTTTAGATTCAGTTGAAAAAGTTCAAGGCAAAGGAATTGAAATTCAAGGCACCAATGGAAAAATTGTGCAGGGAGCATTAGTTGAAAAAGAAGTGCTCGTCGACTTTAAAAATAAAGATTATTTAACTTTAGTCTTAAATCAAAAAGATTTTACAACAGCGGCTAGACTCGCCGCTGCCATTGAACGAGGCGGCATTCCTGACTCTAAAGCCATCGATGCAGGAACTATTCAGGTTCCGCTTTCCAGTGACGATCGTTCCAATATTGTTGATTTTATTTCTCGGCTGGAAGATTTTTTATTAATTCCTGACAGCGTGGCTCGCGTGATTGTGAATCAAAAAACGGGCATTGTGGTGATTGGTGAAAACGTTAAATTAGCTCCTGTGGCAATTACAACGGGCGGCATTGATGTTGAAATTTCTGAAGGAAAAGAAGTCACCCCTAAAAACCCCAGTGATCAGAAGTTTATTAAACTTACTCCCGGAGCGACTTTATCGAGTCTGGTGAATGCGCTTAATAACTTAGGCACTAGCCCTAAAGATTTGATTTCTATTTTGCAGGCGTTACGTTCTTCGGGTGCTTTAACAGCAGAATTGGAAATTATTTAATGCGAGGGGTTTTGATTTTGATTAGTTTATTAGTCTTAAATTGCTTAACCGCTGCTTATGCTTCGATGGGCCTTAGTCCAGAACTGGGTTCTGATTTATTAAAATACCATGATCAAAAAAGACCTGAGCGAAAAGATGTGGGTCGAGGCATGAATGAGCTACTCCTTAATGAAGTTTTTTTAAAAAATGTCATGAAATCAAATGAGTTGTTTGAACCCGAACCTGATGAAAATGGCGTGGTGGTGGGCTTAAATAAAAATATGTATCAAGATTTGGTTAAAAGGGCGCTGGTGCAGCATTTAGCTAAGACCGATGCATTGAAGTTAGCAGCAACTTTAAAAAAACAGGGGTACCAATAATGACTAAACCTGTTAAAAAACCTAAACCCACTGCTAAAACGACCAAAGTGAGTAAACCGCCTCTTAAAAAACCTGTCGTATCTCAACGAGTCGATATTGAAAGAGAAAAAAGTGTTCGCACTTCTAAAACGCCCATGATTAAAGAATCTTTGGTGAAAGAACATTTGCCGCTCGTGAAAGCCATTACTGCTAATATTTTTTCGGCCGGCAAAATTCCACCGGGCATGACTTTTGATGACATGGTCAGCTATGGCATTGAAGGTTTAACGAAGGCTCATGAGAACTTTGATAAAGGTCGCGGGGTTGAATTTAAAGTTTATGCTTCTTACCGCATTCGGGGAGAAATTTTAGATCGTATTCGTAAAGAATGGCGTTATCGTAGCCCTGGATCTTATAAAACTTATCAAAATTTAATTGCTTCTAAGATTTCTGAAGTCGCTAAAAACTCTTTGAATGAACAAGGTAAAAAAATTAGCGAAGAAGAACAAGCCAAAAAATTAATGAACATGATGGCCAACACGGCCATGGCTTATCTCCTTTCTACCGATGACGTTCAAGTTGAAAGCACGATGGAAGGCAGTCAGGATCCAAGTGTCGAAGTGATTGATTCGATGGAATTTGATCGTGAAAGGAAGGTTTTGTGGGAGGAAATTGGCACACTTCCTGAAGACGAAAGAAAATTAGTGAATTTATTTTACGTCGAAAACAAAAGTCAAAAAGAAATTGCTGAAGAATTGGGTTATTCCAAAAGTAAAATTAGTCGTATTCATAGTGCTGTGTTGTATAAATTGCGTCTGCGTTTAAATAGGAAATTGTCATGAAGAAACTATTTTTAATTTTAGTGTTGGTATTGGGCATGCAGTCGTTTAGTCAGGCAGCGCTTTTGTTTGATGACACCATGTTTTTATTAGAAAACAATATTAAAGACACGATTCAACGACAGAATGTGATTGCTTATAACTTGGCCAATGCCAAGAACCCAGATTTTGTACCTGTCCGCTATGAGGACGAATTAAAAGATATTATGAGTCGTCCCGGTTTTATGACTGATCAGGTTAATACCGAAGAAGAAATGACCAAGATGACTAAAAATCGCTATAAGCATCAATCAATGGTCCGGCTCATGAATTTAAAATATGAAGTTTTGCGAAAAATTATTTCTCAAGGGAGGTAGACCATGAGATTTTTAATTTGCCTTTTGATGGGGGTTACTTTCTCCTGGCCCGCTTTTGCAGGGCTTGATAGTGCTCTAGATATTTCATCCAGTGCTATTGTTGCCAATAGCATTAAAATGAAAACTCATGCTAATAACATCGCAAATGTTGATACGACTCAGACCACTTCAGGCCTACCTTATCGCCGTCAAATTGCCGTTTATCGTGCCCGACCTGATTTAAAAGGGGTCGAAATATCAGAAATTGCTGAAGATCCCAGTGCTTTAAATAAGGTGTTTGATCCAACACACCCCAGCGCCGATTCACAGGGCTTTGTGTATTACCCTAACGTGGATTTAGCCAGTGAAATGATTGATTTAGATGAAACCAGTTCGACATTTCAAACCAATGTTACGGCTTTTAATATTACCAAAGCGATGATGCAATCTTCATTAGAGATAGGAAGATAGAAAAAAAGGGGGGCTTTATGCCAGAAGCAATTCAAGGACTAGGAGCTTTGTACGGTCAGTTAGGGACAGATCCTAAGCAGGTTTTAAATACTGAGAAGGCACCTTTTGGTGAATTTTTACAAAACGCAGTCAATGCGTTGCAGAGTGTTTCTAGCGTTGAACAAAAAGCGGATGCCACTGTTAAAGATTACATGGCTGGGAAAGTAGGGATGGAAGAGGCATTGATGGAAATGACACGCATGTCTTTGACCGTTCAATTTGCCGTCACAATCATGAACCAAGGCGTAACAACGTTTAAAGAAATTCAACAAATTCAAGTTTAAAAACTTACATTTTGCTTGAATTGGACATCTGTCGATCGTAGAATACTGTCGGGGGGATTCAATTGGCAGAAAACGCGCAAGCGGGTGGTTCACCTGCGCAAAACTCAAGTCCATTAGCGAATTTGCAATCTATTTTAGGTAACCGAACGATTTTAATTGGCGCAGGCGTGGGCGGCGTGATTCTCCTTCTGATTATTTTTACAATGCTTATTCGTCCCGGCGGGGACAAGGTCGTTTCTTCAAAATACGTTAAAGTTTATTCGCATCTTTCTTTAAAAGAAGCTGCCGAAATTAGAGAAGTTTTGAAGAAAAAAGGCGTTAAAGATTTTCAAACCAGCGATAACGGAACTTCTATTTTAGTCGCAAAAAAACAAGCTGATGAAGTGCGTCTGACTTTGGCTCTGGAAGGTTTGCCTGCCGGAGGGGTTGTGGGATGGGAAATTTTTGATGGCGGCAGTCAGTTAGGCGCAACCGATTTTGATAAGCGTATTAAATTAGTGAGAGCTGTTTCAGGAGAATTATCCCGAAATATTTCTCGCATACATGGCATTGAAGAAGCCCGGGTTCAAATTGTACAGCCTGAAAAGAAATTGTTTTCGGTTGAAAAAGTTCCTGTCACGGCGGCTGTTTTTTTACAAATTAAAGAAGGCATGGTCTTAACTCCTTCTCAAGTCAAAGGCATCATTCATTTGGTGGCTTCTTCGGTTGAAGAACTTTCTACAAGCAATGTGACCGTGGTTGATTTTAATGGAGTGATTTTGTCGGGCCAGGATTACATCAATTGGTACCAAAATGTTTATTTAGCGCAAACTCCGCTCACGCCTGAAAACGATCCTAACCAAGTGAACCCAGAAAAGAAAAAAGGCTTTTCGTTTTTTAACCGCAAGAAAAAAGAAGCTCAACCCGCTTATCAATCTTTATCGCCTGCTCAAAAATTAGAAATGTTAACTAAGTTTCAAAGATCTCTTGAAAAAGAAATGACGGATAAGGCAGTGGCCGCTGTGACTCCTGCCATCCTTGATTCTGAAAAATCTTTTATCAAGGTAACTGTGGATGTGATTGATGGAGCAGGCGAAGGTAGTTTTGAAGTAAAGCCTCAAGTCGATAAAATGACGATTACAGTTTATGTTGATAAAGAGTTGCCCACACTTAAAGCAGATCAAAAAGACACTTTATATAAATCAATTGCGGCAGCCACAACTTACGAAAGAGGTCGTGATCGCATTCAACTTCAATATGCGACCACTGCCGAACTTAATTTATTAAAAATTCAATCCCAACCTATTCCTAAAAAAGTTGATAAAAAAGATATTAAAATCGATTTTAAGTGGTTTTTTATTATTGGTGGTGCTGTCATTGTTTTATTGTTCTTAAGAAGAATGACCCGTCCTTCTTCTTCAAAAACAGATAGTGCAGAAGAAAGCATGTTAAAAACACCGGCTTTTTCTACTGAAGAAATCACAAAACCTTCTGTTTCGGCTCAAGAAATGAGTCAAGCGGTTATGCAAAACCCGGGCCAGGTGGCTCAAGTTTTAAGTCGTTGGTTTGCAGAAGAAGGAGCTTGATTTATGGCTTTATCGGGAAAACAAAAAGTTTTAATTTTCTTAAAGTCACTGGAAGTTCCTGCTTTTAGAAAAATTTTAGAACAGTTGCCTGCTCCCTTGGTCGATAAGATAAATGATGAATTGGCCGAAATGGGACCCGTTTCTGCTGAAGATTCGGCTATGGTATTTAATGAAATGACTCGCGGTGTTTCTTATATTCCTGCAACTCCACTTGCTTCTAAAACAGCTCAAGTCTCAGAAACGAACTTAACACCTATAGAAAAACTTTCTAAATTAACGCCTAAGCAATTGTTACTTCTGCTCCAAGATGAAAGTTCACAGCTAATTGCTTATCTCATAGCCAAAATAGATCCTCATGTAAAAGAAAATTATTTAAATTTATTATCTCCCGGTCGTCGCAATGAAATCGAACGCAGTGTGATTAAACAAAGTCCGTTATCTGACGAATTTTATCCACGCCTTGCTGAGTTAGTTTTAAATCAAAACGCGGCATGACACTGATTCGTCGCGATAAAATTTCTGAAAAATTAAAAAATAAATTAACATCGAGCGATTCTCGAGAACGCCAGATGTCTTCCACTTCGATGGAGCCTGTGGCAGGCCGAGTTTATAACGAAGCCCCTGATTTTAGTTATTTGAAAGACGAAGCTCAAAGAGAAGCAGACCAATTATTAGAAGACAGCCGCAGAGAAGCCGATGCCGTTAAAAAAGCTGCCCATCATGAAGGATTAGAGCAAGGTCGTCGTGAAGCGCTGGGTCAGTTGCAAGGTCATATTCGCGAAGCACTTAAAATGATTGATCAAGCCAATATAGAACGTAAAAAAATTATTGAACAAGCCAGTCAAGATATTTTAAACCTCAGTCTTCAAATTGCTTCGAAAGTAACTCATTCTGAAATTAGCACTCGCCCCGAAGTGCTCATGGACATTTTAGAAGAAGCCGCTAATAAAATTTCTGACCGTGATCAAGTCACTGTCAAAGTAAATAGTGCTGATTTTGAATTTATTAAATCAAAACGAGAACAGGTTGAAGATTTAATTGATGGCGTTAAAAAATTAAATATTGTCGCAGACAAAAAAGTGGGGCCTGGCGGCTTCATCATTGAAACCCAAATGGGATATGTCGATGCACGACTTGAAACCAAGATGGCTGTGATTCAAGAAGCCTTTTCTCAAATTGAAATGGAAGATCGAAGAGCGTTAGAATCTGCTCCAGAAAAAACAGAAGGTCATTCAGAAACTGAACTCGAGATGGAGGAGGGGGAAGAGATGGGACGCAATAAAAAACCCTATTTGGACGAAGATGAACAAGAAAAACTTGACGGAGGCTTCGAAGATGAAGATGACGAAGAGACAAAAGAAGACGAAGCATTCGAAGATGAAGATTTAAATTTAGACGATCTTGATTTAGATAAAATGGAAGAATGACGATCTCCTTAAAAAAATACAGTGAAACCATTAACCAACTGGAGTTGGTCAAAGTCGTTGGTAAAGTCATCCAAGTGGTTGGCTTAATTATTGAAGCTCAAGCTCAGGGTGTTTTTGTCGGCGAATTATGCTTGATTGAATTAGAAGGCGAAAACGCTCGCAGTGTTGAAGCCGAAGTGGTTGGTTTTAAAGAAGGTAGAGTGCTTTTAATGCCACTGGGTTCTGTCAGTGGCATTTCTCCAGGAAACAGTGTGAATGCAACAGGTCACACCTTGCGTGTGCCGGTCGGCGATGAATTGTTGGGCCGTGTTTTAAATGGTCTAGGTCGTCCCATGGACAGCAAAGGTTCTATTGTGACTAAATTATCTTACCCGCTTGATCAGGATCCGCCTGATCCGACCACTCGCCCGCGCATTAAAGAAGTTCTCCGCACTAGTGTCCGCGCTATTGATGGACTA
>CAYMKA010000043.1:0-11441 GCA_964390935.1 uncultured bacterium | reverse complement strand
CGGTTAGCCCAGGTTTGCATTTGCAAACGGTCTGTGCGGGCCGAAAAACGAAAAGGCAATCTAGAAAAACTTTTTTCACTTAATGCTGTTGCCAGTTGAGTTAAATCAAACGCAGCACCCCACTCTAAGGTTTGATGATCAATTTCAATTTGAGCATTTTGAATTTTAATATTGCTGGTCACCTTTTCAATTTGTATTTCAAACAAGTCAATCAGAGTTTCATTTTTATATTTCACATGCATCAGTTTTAATTTGCCGTTTAAATCTGGGTTTAAAAATTGTCCATGCAATTCTCCCTCGTAAGAAATTTCACCTTCGACTCCGGGCATAGCCGAACGCAGCTGAGCAATGTCCGATAAATAAATTTTAGTGCGCGGAAGCACTGTTAAACTTTTAATTTCTGTTGCAGTTAAAGCAATATCTCCTTCAAAAATAGAATCTCCTGTTTCTAAAGATAAGTGGTTAAAGCTCCATAATCCCTGTGATAAGCTCATTTCACCCTGGCCCCGGCGTACCCACTGCCTGTCAAAAATCATGTCATCAAAATAGCCATTTAATTTAAGGGACATCGTTTCTAAAAGCGGTTGGTTTTTCAAATCCCCGCTGACCTGTCCCGAGAAAACAAACGAACCGCTCAATAAACGGCCGCCCACGGGTAGATTTTTTAAATCCCAATCACTGCTTTCTAAATCGGTTGAAAATTTTTGATCAAAAGAAAAACGGCCATTTTTTAAATTTAATTTTTGATTATTATTAAAAATATCGATCTCATTCCAAACGACTTCATTTTGACTCACCACAGTGACGATTCCGCCAAAGCTCGTAAAATTTTGATTGGCATAAGCAGCTGTTTGCGATTCCATCTCTAATTTCAAAGGCAGGTTCGAAAGAGTCCCCGTGCCTTCTACTTTTAAATTCATTTCTCCTAAAAATTGAGGCACTCGAATTAACTCTTCGATATGGGCATTATTTAATTTGCCATTCACGACAACCGTTGGATCAGGATTTTTGAGGTTCATTTTTAAAACCACATTGCCTGTGCCTTTGGCAAAAATCATTTGAGAAATTTCTAAATCAAAATCCTCTTTAAATAAAGAAAATTTGCCCTGTAGTTCTGAAAAAGGAATTTCATAAAGAGATCCCGCAGCATTTTCAAATTGCCCGTTAATCGCTAAGGCCGAAACAGGACCCGTAATATCCATTTGGGCCCGGGCACTGCCTTTTAAACTTAAGTTTTTAAAGTCTGGCATCCCTTGAGGAATTAATCCCAGATCAAAACGGGCAAACGAGGCTTTCATTTGCAGATGGGGCTCAACCGCATTTAAATTAATTTGACCATTAACTCCCAAAGGAATTTGGTTAATCGTTCCAGTCACATTTTGTAAGCTCAGAACATTTTTTCTTAAGTTAATTTGGCCTTTAATATTCTGAATGGGCAGTGAAAAAATTTTAGGAAAAGAAGCAGACCCTTGAGAGAGCTCCGCTGTTAATTGCGCTTCTAATTTTTGAGCACCTTCTGCCAAGAGCTTCAAACTAATTCCCGCTTTCATTTCGTTAAAGGCAATTTCTTGCGGTGGCAAAACATAATTTAAAAGTGGGGCCAGAGTAATATTTTTAAGAGTTTTAAGTTCTAAATTAGATTTAGAAAAATCAAGCATGGCCGTTCCATTAAAAACCAGGGGATTAATAACCTGCCCTTGAATCGATTGGCCGCTGAGATCTGCCATAAATTCTCCGCTGGGCTTAAAAAAAACTTTTCCCGAAATGTTTTGCAGCGTTTGCTCAAAAGGAATGTTTAATTTAAATCCCGTGAGATGGTAAGCATCATGAACTTGAAACTTTCCTTCTGAGATCACCAATTCAAAATTAAGAACTGGCGGTTTCCCTCCCGCCTGAGGAGAAAGGTTTGAAAAATCAAAATTCCAGTTTTTATTGCTCCCGCGCTGCAAATTAATTTGAGGCGCTGTCACTATAATTTTTTTAATACTCGCTGCAAAATCTCCGCCGCTGACAATGGCTTTGGCCAAATTAAATTCAATGACCAATTCTTTAATCGATGCCAATTCTTTAAGGCCGGGTTCATTAGGATTAAACAAAGTCACATTTTGTAAAACCACTCGTTTTAATAAATTACCTTCTACATTTTCAATTTTGATTTGGTGACCGGTTAATTTGCTGAGTTCGCTGGTTAAAACATTTTTGAGCTGGTCATGAACCACATTGGCTTGAACAGAAAATGCCCATATATATAGAAGAAACAATACTAAAAATGGTTTTTTAAACACTCAATTTCATTTTCTCAAGAAAAACAAAATAGGTTAAGCTGAACTTATATTATGAGCATTGTCGAAATTTATACAGACGGCGGCTCCAGAGGCAATCCGGGCCCTTCTGCCATTGGCTATGTGATTCAAACTCAACCGCCGGTTAAGGAAGGTTTATTTATTGGGGTTCAAACCAATAACTATGCGGAGTATCAAGCACTGATTCATGCGCTTAAAAAAGCACAGTCCCTTAAAGTTAGCCAAATCAAAATTAAAATGGATAGCGAATTAATTGTGAAACAACTCTTGGGACAGTACAAAGTGAAGCACGAAAACATGAAACCACTGCACGCTGAAGTTAAAAAGCTATTAGAACAATTTCAATTATGGACGGTTGAACATGTCCGCCGAGAGCAGAACAAAGAAGCGGATGAAATGGTGAATCAGGCATTAGATCAATACCAAGAATCTCAAGAAGAAAGCACCACAAGTAAATCGTAAGCCGGGTTCTGTTTTAAAACCAATCATCTCTCTGCCCGCTGCATTACTGCAGGGGTCAAGCACTCTACCCGTCACGCTAAATTGATCAGACAATCAACTTTTTGTTTCCAAAAAAGCGCAACCTATTTGAGCTTGCAACCAGTGGGGTTTGCCTCAAGAACCAGTTACCTGGTCCAGGCGAGAGCTCTTACCTCTCAGTTTCATCCTTACCCTTTGATTGCTCTTGGGGCGGTTTATTTTCTGTTGCACTATCCGTCGCATCGCTGCGCCCGGCCGTTAGCCGGCACTGTATCTGAAGCTGCCCGGACTTTCCTCGACCTTTATATTGCTATAGAAGTCGCGATTAGTTCCTTTACTTGTGGCGTTACAAATTGTATCAAGATTTTGAACCAATTTGGCCTTCTGATCGATAATAGATATCGATGATTTATTCACTTTCATGCAATATTAAAAGCATCCGCAATTCAGTGACTGGCTCCCTGCAGCCTTTTTCAAAGGTAGAGCAGGAAATTATTAATACCCCGGCTTTTCGCAGACTTAAAAAAATATTCCAAATGAGTACCACTGATGAAATTTACCCTGATGCGACCAGCACCCGCTATTCTCATTCACTCGGGGTACACGAAGTCGCACTGAAAGTAGGACACCACCTTGAAAAAGATCTTAAAAAACTAAAATTTACTAAAAAAGAAATATTAAAATTTAAACAATTATTGTGCTTGGCCGGCTTGCTGCATGATATTGGCCATGGCCCTTACAGCCATGCCATTGACAGCCTCTGGCGCACCAAAGAAACGGGAGAAAGCCACGAAAAATGGTCCGCGCGCATTATTTTAGAAACAAATCTGCGAAACATTATTGACCGGGCTTTTGCCAAAAAAGAATTGCTGGTAGATGCCCAGTCCGTTGCGCGGTTGATTTATTCAAAAGGACAAACGCTCGATCCCATTGAAAAATTGGCACAACAGCTTATTTCGGGCGAGCTGGATATCGATCGTATGGATTATTTATTAAGAGACTCCAAAGCGACGGGTGTCAGTTATGGACTTTATGATCTCGACCGCACTATTTCAATTTTAAAGATTTTGAAAGTAGGGCAGGAATATCATGTTGGGATCGAAGAAGACGGCATCCCTAATTTAAAAGATTTTTTGCGCGGCAGAATTTCGATGTTTGAACAAGTCCATACTCACAAATTAAAAAGAATTCTTGATTATCATCTATCCCAAGTCGCCAAACTTTTTTATCAAGAACGCTTTCCAGACATTCCCTTGGAGTATTATCTAGAACATCATGATGCCACAGTGATGGATTTTGCTAAAACCTTAGCAAACTATGAAAATCGCCATGCCAGAGCTTTAATAGAACGAAAACCCTATAAAGTGGTTTTGGAATCACGCAATCGTTACAGCACGAAGATAAATAAAATTTTTGACCGGTTTGTCAAAACTTTGGAACAAAAAAAACTGGCCAGTCCTGAAGCCTGGTACCGAGACCGCTACGATAAAAAAAATAAGATCACCGAAAAAAATCCAATATATATGAAAACCCGCGCTGGTCAAATTAAAAAATTAACTAATAAAAATTTACCTGAGCTCGATTATTTAAAATTTGATTATCAATATTTCTTTGTGGACTCAGAACACCCTGATTTTAAAGAAATAAAAAAACTGGCCAAAAAATTTCAAAAAAGAATTGAAGAGTTAAATTAAAAAAACCAGGGAGTCTTACTTTTGCCTCTGGGTTTGTATTCGCCACGAGGAGCGTCATCATAAGAAGTTTGATCTTCATCTTCAGGATCAAAACCTAAATCTGGATTTCTGCGACTTCGATTTCCCCAGCCGCCTTGTGATTCATTAGATTCCTGGCCTTCATAAACTAAAGACATTTTTTCATAAAGTTTTTGATCGAGTTCATCAATAAAACGTGAAGCCTGTGAAAAAACCATGCCTGTACTTTGATCAAAAATATTAATCGGATAAGTAATATATAAATTTTGTTTCGCGCGAGTCGTCGCTACATACATAAGACGTCGCTCTTCTTCGATGTCATCATCATTTTGCATCGCCTGCAGCGAAGGAAAACGACCTTCTAATGCCCAAATCACAAAAACCGTATGCCACTCCAGTCCTTTGGCCGAGTGAATCGTTGATAGAGTCAGCATTTCTTTTTCTTCTTCACCGCCTACACTCATGGCCCCAGCCACCGATGCAGAAGGAGGTTCTAAAGTCATATCCACAATCAAATCGTTAAGAGTCGGAAAGCGTTCAGTAATGGTTTGAAAATGTTCCAAATCTTTTTTACGTTTTGAATAGTCATCATGATGTTTCATTAAAAGGGGTGCGTAGTAATCAATCATGGCTTCGGTTTGATCTGCCGGCGACAAAGTTGCTCCATTTTTAATTTTTGCTAAATATTGAATCAGCCCCACCACATTAGCCTTGTCTTTATATTGAAGAGCGGTTGTTGTAAAAGGATCTGGAGAATTTTTAATATGTTCAACAATTCCAGAAACGGTTTTAGGACCGACTTTTTCTTCTAACAATAAAATTCTCGACCAGCTGATTAAATCTTTAGGATTATTAAGCACACGCAAGTACGCCATGACATCTTTAATGTGAGTGGTTTCAATAAATTTAAAACCGCCGCGTTTTACAAAAGGAATATTTTTCTTCGTTAACTCAACTTCCAAATCGTATGACAAAAATCCGGAGCGAAATAAAACGGCAATTTCATTTAACTCTACGCCTTCTTCACGCAGTTCTAATATCCTTTGAGTAATAAATTCTGATTGCTCATGCTCGTTCTTGGTGCAAACAACACTGGCCAATTCCCCTTCTTTTTTTTCAGTGAATAATTTCTTGGTATATTTTTCAGTTGCACCGGCAATAATTTGATTGGTTAAATTTAAAATGGGCTGCGTACTTCTATAATTTTGTTCCAGCATAATCATTTTAGTGCCCGGAAAAATATTAGGAAAATTCATAATATTTTTAAAATTTGCGCCCCGGAATGAATAAATACTTTGCGAGTCATCGCCTACCGCCATCACATTTCCATGATCAGCGAGTAAGCGCACAATTTGAGCCTGCACTTTGTTGGTATCTTGATATTCATCGATCATGACATAACGGTACTGACTAATAATTTGCTGACGAGCCGATTCATGCTGCGATAACAACTCACACAACTTAAATAACAAATCATCGTAATCCATTAAAAAGTGTTCTTTTTTATAGGCTGCATAAAATTCAGCAACGCGTTTGATGGCTGGAATTTCATGAGCATAATTCATATATTCTTCTTCAATAAATTTTTCCAAGGGAATATCTTTGTTGCGGGCCATCGAAATCATGCTCATCAGCGTCGATTTTTTAGGAAAACGGCGTTCTTTTAAGTCATCTCCCAAGTCTCGGCGGGCCATATTAATCACATCTTCCGAATCTGATTGATCTAAAATAGTGAATTGATTGGGATAACCTAAAACCGCTGCATATTGTCTTAAAATTTGATTGGCAAAAGAGTGGAAAGTTCCGCCTGCCACATGCTCACAGCGACTATCAAGAAGTGTTGCTGCCCGGCGCAGCATTTCTTCAGCGGACTTACGCGTAAAAGTTAAAAGTAAAATCTGCTCTGGTCTCACGCCACGCTCCACTAAATAAGCCACGCGATAAACAAGAGTTCTGGTTTTGCCCGAGCCGGCACCGGCAATCACTAAGTAAGAACCTTCTGTTGAGGTGGCCGCTTCAAATTGAGAAGGGTTTAATTCTTTTTGATAATCGATAAGCAGTTTTTGATCTCCAATAGGATGTGATAAATCGCCGCCAACCGAAGAATCTGATTTTTTAAGAACATATTTTTTCATTGTTTATATCCGCAAGATTTGGATTATACCCAATCGATCAAATCAAATTATTGGTGGTATAAAAGTTAGCGAATATTGGTAGACAAAAGCATCCTGCGCTACAATCAGTGGAGAGGGAGGGGTTCCTATGTTCTCACGATTTACTGAAAAAGCGATCCAAGTCATCATGAAAGCCCAAGAAGAAGCTAAGCGATTAGGGCATGATTTTGTGGGAACTGAACACGTCCTTCTTGGAATTATCCACACGTCTCCCGAAGACAATGTCTGTGTAAAAAGTTTAGAAGACATGGGTGTTTCTATTGATGAAATTGAACATGCCATCGAAGAAAATATTGAATACAACAAAAAAGCGGTGACCTCCGGCAATATTCCTTTTACTTCTCAAGTAAAGCATGTGCTCTCGATGTCGTGGGATGAAGCCCGCCAACTCGGTCACAGTTATGTTTCTTTAGAACATTTATTTTTAGCGCTGATTCGTGAGCAAGACGGCATCGCTTCTAAAATTTTAGCCAGCCTTAATGTCACTCCTCAAAGAGCTCGTGAAGCGCTCTTAGGACAAATGGGCAGCAAACTCGCTGATGCTAAAGTCACTCGCACTCAAGTTAACACACCGCTTTTAAATGAGTTTGGTCGTGATTTGACTTGGCTCGCCGCAGAAGACAAATTAGATCCAGTGATCGGCCGTCAAAAAGAAATCGAACGTTTAATTCAAACTTTGTGCCGACGTACTAAAAACAATCCGGTGCTTGTGGGTGAAGCCGGTGTTGGTAAAACAGCGATCATCGAAGGTTTGGCTCAATTAGTTCAAAGTAAAAATGTTCCCAAAAAACTACACGGCAAACGCGTGATCTCTTTAGATTTAGGACTGCTGGTTGCTGGCACTAAATATCGTGGCGAATTTGAAGAACGTGTTAAAAAATTAATGGAAGAAGTTAGAAAAGCAAAAAACATTATTTTGTTTATCGACGAATTACATACGATTATTGGCACTGGCTCTACTGAAGGAAGTTTAGACGTTGCGAATATGTTTAAACCGGCATTGGCTCGCGGTGAACTGCAATGCGTGGGCGCAACAACATTAGACGAATACCGCAAACACATTGAAGGCGACTCAGCGCTCGAGCGCCGTTTTCAATCAGTCATGGTGGAACCGCCATCGCTGGAAGATACTATGGCTATTTTAAAAGGTCTTCGCAAACGTTATGAAGATTTTCACGGCATTAAAATAACTGATGAAGCTTTAGAAGCGGCGGCAACTTTATCTGATCGCTATATCACCGAACGTCAGCTCCCTGATAAGGCGGTTGATTTAATTGACGAAGCGGCCTCTCGTGCTATTTTGCAAGGCAAGAAAACTAAACTTAAAAAAGAAGACATCGCTGAAATTATTTCTAGTATTACTGGTGTGCCTTTAAATCAGTTAACAGAAAAAGAATCAGAACGACTTTTACATATGGATGATGAACTCCGTAAACGCGTCATCGGCCAAGATGAAGCCATCATGGCTTTGACTCGCGCGATTAAACGCAGCAAAGCAGGTTTAAAAGATCCTAAACGTCCCATTGGTTCATTTATTTTTCTCGGACCAACAGGTGTTGGTAAAACTGAGCTGTCAAAAGCTTTGGCTCAATTTATGTTTGGCAAAGACGATGCCATTATTCGCATTGATATGTCTGAATACACTGAAAAACACACAACCTCTCGTTTAGTAGGCTCACCTCCAGGTTATGTGGGTTATGACGAAGGCGGACAATTAACTGAACCCGTTCGTCGTAAGCCTTACAGTATTGTCTTGTTCGACGAAATTGAAAAAGCTTCTCCCGAAGTTTTAAATTTAATGCTGCAAATTTTAGAAGATGGTCGTTTGACCGATGCTAGCGGCCGCCTCGTTAATTTTAAGAACACAATCATCATTATGACCTCTAACGCAGGAGCTAAGTTAATTGAAAAGTCCGGCGGTTTTGGTTTCGTGGCCAAAGACGAAAAAGACAAAGTTTCTTATGAAAAGATGAAAGAAAAAATTCAGGAAGAAATGAAACACGTTTTTGCGCCTGAATTCTTGGGTCGTATCGATGACATCATTATTTTCCAAATTCTTAATAAAGAGAATATGAAACACATTATCGACATCATGTTAAAAGATTTGAACAAACGTTTAACTGAAAAAGAAATGACATTGGAATTGACTGACGCCGCTAAAGAATGGGTCATCACGAAAGGTTATAAAGAAAACCAAGGGGCCAGACCATTGCGTCGTGCGATTCTCCAATATGTAGAAGATCGTTTAGCTGATGCGCTCTTAGAAGGTAAAATCAGCGAAGGCAGTTCTGTCTTGGGAGATGTCAAAGATGATGCCATTAGTTTTACTGTCAAAGAGGCTACTAAACCAGCTTCCTCTAAAAAATTAGTTAAAGCTTAATTCCTATACAATAGGCGGCATGGCCAAATCTGATATCGCTTTTGTGTGTCAAAACTGCGGCACGCCTTTTCCACGCTGGCAGGGCAAGTGTAATGGATGCGGCGCCTGGAATTCCCTCGTTGAAGAACTAACCACTCCTGTCAAAGGCGCCTTAAAAAAAGATCCTGGCACCGAAGTCATTTCGATTAATGATGTTGATTTAAAAGAAGTCCATCGTTTGCCAACTGGTTTATCTGAACTCGATTTAGTTTTAGGCGGTGGCATAGTGCCTGGTTCGGTCATTTTAATTGGCGGCGACCCCGGAATTGGCAAATCAACTCTTAGTTTGCAGCTCGCTCAAATTTTAGCAATGGCTAAACATCAAATTTATTATGTGACCGGCGAAGAATCGCTCCCGCAAATTCGCATGCGCGCCCAAAGACTAGGTTCTCTTAATGAAAATTTATTGGTTCAGGCTGAAACGAAGTTAGAAAATATTACTCATCAGTTAAAAAAATTAGGTTCCCAAATAAAACTTTTAATTATTGATTCGATTCAAACGATTGCCAGAGAAGAAATTCCATCTGGCCCAGGCAGTGTGGCCCAAATTAGAGAGTGTGCTCACGCGCTCTCTGAAATTGCCAAAAAAAATAATTTTGCACTGGTTTTAGTGGGACATGTCACTAAAGATGGCATGATTGCCGGCCCTAAAGTTTTAGAACACATGGTGGATACCGTTTTATATTTTGAAGGCGAACGTCATGGCGGTTATCGAATTCTTCGAGCCATTAAAAATCGTTTTGGTTCCACTAGCGAAGTAGGGATTTTTGAAATGACATCAACCGGTTTAAAAGAAGTCGGTAACCCTAGCGAAATATTTTTAAGTTCTCGCAATCAAAGTAAATTAAACCCGAGTGGTTCGATTGTGATTCCAACAGTTGAAGGCACTCGCCCTCTTCTCGTTGAAGTTCAAGCACTGGTGAGTTCATCCAGTGTTGGTTTTTCACGTCGTACTTATACGGGCATCGATAAAAACCGAGCAGACATTATGATTGCGATCTTAGAAAAAAAAGCAGGACTAATTCTCAGCGGACAAGATATTTATTTAAATGTCGCTGGCGGACTTTATATTGAAGAACCTGCTGCTGATTTAGGAATTGCATTAGCTATTGCATCGAGCTTTAAAAATAAACCCATTTCTACTCATTTAGCAGCGATCGGAGAGCTTGGCTTAACCGGTGAAGTTCGCACCGTTTCACACTTTGAAAAACGCATCAGCGAACTTAAAAAATTAGGCTTCACCCATTGCCTAGCACCTCTTGGCAACAAAAAAGGTTTTCAAACTATTCCTGGTGTTGAAATTAGTTTTGTAGAAAATATTTCGGACGCGCTGGAAGCAGCGGGACTTTAGTCAAAATACTTATGTAAAAAATCCCGAAGGCGGTGTTCAAACTCACGGCCAGCGGTTTCATAAATGGTTTCATGGGCTGCGCCATCGACCAGCCATAATTCTTTAGGGGCGTTGGCTTTGGTGTAAAGCCTTTCAGAACTTGAATAATGACTGACTTCATCTTCTTTGCCATGAATAAAAAAGACAGGAATTTTCACTTCATTGATGTAGTTAATAGGGTCTATGGTATCCAGCTCGACACCAACGCCGTCACGAAATAATTTTTTTCCAAAATAAACAAAAGGATATTTGGGTAACCTGGCAATGCGGGTAATCCAATAAGCCATGTCTTCTTCAATAGAAGAATAACAAGACAAAACGATCAGCGCCTGAATATCACTATGCACTGCGGTATATAAAATCCCCGTGGCGCCCCCCATCGAGTGCGCCACCAGAGCAATTTTTTTATTATAAATATCTTTTCGATTTTTAATGTACTGCACCGAAGCTTCAATATCGAATTGTTCTTTAAAACCAAAAGTCACATATTTGCCATCGCTATCACCATGGGCACGTAAATCCATCAGTAAAATGTTATAGCCCAAGGTATGAAAAAAAATAGAACGCGGCAATTGAAAATATCTTGAGCTGGTGATGCCGTGGCAAACAATGATTGTTCCCTTCTGAGAGAGTTGTTTATGATTTTCTTTGCGAGAAGGAATAAACCAACCTCTTAAAATCACGCCATCCGAAGAAGTGATTTCTACTTTTTCATAAGGAATTTTAAACATCTCCGGAGTGAAGTCAGCTTTTAAGCGGGTAATTTTAGGGGGGCTAAATAAGAACTGCAGCCAAATACCGCGTAGCACAAAAAAAGAAAGAACTAAAATTCCAAAATGCAGCCCGCCATAATAAAAAATTTGTATATACCAAGGTAAACCTGTCAGCCCAAAAATAAGTTGAGCTTCAACAAGCACCCACAAAACAAACAACGAATAGGCGATGAAATTAATCCAGCCGATC
>CAYMKA010000042.1:2569-11481 GCA_964390935.1 uncultured bacterium | reverse complement strand
GTCTTGGATTTTCCTGCAAACCCTCTATCCCACCAATAACCCTTATTTGAAAATTCTTGGGAAGACTCGCTAATTCTTTATGAACTGATTTAGCAAACTCGACACGATAAGTCACGCAGAGTTATAAATTTAATAACGATTTCATTTTTGATAATGAAATTCTTTTTTCGTGCTTCCTTTTATCAGAAACCAAAATATCTTCGATATCTTCTGCAATGCTAGGCCAAGATTGGAGACTAATTTGCAAAGCAACCTTTTTTCCTTTTTGGTTAGTAATGAATTTTATTCCCTTAAGCATATGAGAATTATACCCATTTTTTCATTATTTCTTTCAATCAAAAAAATAATCTATACTTACTCAGGGGGCACACATTGATTATCCTAGGCATTGATCCAGGTACAGCCACAACCGGCTTTGGAGTCATTGAACACTCCGGCAACCGCATTCGTCATATCGAAAATGGCATCATTAAAACTCTTCCCAAGGATTCTCAATCTGACCGCCTGCTTATTATTAAAAAAGCTTTTGTAAAACTAATTAACAAACACAAACCAGACCATCTCGCGATTGAAAAACTTTTTTTTAGTAAAAACGCCAGCTCAGCCCGCTACGTCTATCAAGCCTTAGGCGTGATCCTTATGTGCGCTGCGGATAAAAAAATCCCCATTACCGAATATGCTCCCAATGAAGTGAAGTCTGCCATTACCGGTTTTGGCAAAGCTGATAAAAAACAAATGCAAGAAATGGTCAAAACTCTTTTAAATTTAAAAGAAATTCCCAAGCCCGATGACGCAGCTGACGGATTAGCCATTGCCATTTGTCACAGTCAAAAATCAGGCGTGATTAGTAAACTTAAAGCACAAATTCATTCTCCGGTGACCATCACTACCAATAATACAGAGGCTTTTGTTAAAGTTAGTCTACGATGATTTCTTATTTAAACGGAACCTTAACCGATATCACTAGCCAACAAATTACTCTCGAATGCCAGGGCGTCGGCTATGAAGTGAATATTCCTAAAAATTATTTAAGCGAACTCCCCTCTTTAGGATCAAATTTAAAAGTCGAAACGTACTTACAAATTAGAGATGATGCCCATGTTCTTTACGGTTTTAAAAATAAATCTCAAAAAAAAGCTTTTTTATTACTACTGGGTGTTTCAGGGGTCGGCCCAAAGTCGGCCATGACGATTATTTCTGAAGTCTCGGTTGAGCGATTAATTAAAAATATTTTAAGTGAAAACATTGCTGAGCTTTCTTCGGTCAAAGGCATCGGCCGCAAAACAGCAGAGCGAGTTGTTTTGGAATTAAAAGAAAAAATTGCGACGGCTTTTGATGTTGAAAATTCTGATTCAACAACAACCAATGGCACATCACGACCAGCTGCATCAGGAGAAAGTTTTGATTCTTTAGAAGAAGCTCAGGCAGCGCTGATGGCTTTAGGTTATAAATTTAAAGAAATTCAAAACGCTGTTGATCATATTAAGCCTCAAATTAAAAAAGAAATGGATACCGAAGCCATTGTAAAGTTAGTTTTAGCCAGCATATAAATGAAAGATTTATCCATAGCGCTGGCCTGCTCCGGCGGATCTGACAGCGTCGCGTTAGCTCATTTATTAAAAAAATCTGGCATTAAAAAAGTAACCCTACTTCATTTTAATCACAAGTTACGTGATTTATTTGCTGATGAAGATGAACTCTTTGTTAAAAAATTAGCAAAACAATTAGGATTTAGTTTTTATAGCACTTCAAAAGATATTAAAAAATTGGCTGCCAAGCATAAAGAATCTATCGAAGCCTGTGCTCGCAGAGAACGTTACAACTGGTTTCATCAAGTTTGCAAAAAGCTGAAGATCGAGTTCTTATATTTAGGACATCACAATCAAGACCAGACAGAAACCCTGCTTTTAAATTTTATTCGCGGCAGTGGTCTGGAAGGTTTATCTGGCATGCAAACGATTACCAAAGAAAAAGGTTTATATTTAGTGCGTCCATTACTAGGCGTCTCCAAAGAAAAAATTCTAAGTTTTTTAAATCAAAATAAAATTTCTTACAGGGAAGATCACACCAATACCGACATCACTTTTTGGCGTAACCGTATTCGCCATGAAATCTTGCCTAAAATTAGAACCATTAACCCTGAAGTCGAAAAAACATTGGCAAAAATGTCAGCTTTATTTAATGAGGAGTTGGCTGAACAAACCAAAACTGTTCAAAAATATTTTGAACAATGTGTTTTAAACATCTCTAAAAACTGTCTATTCTTTGAATCAGGAAAACTCTATGTCTTGCCTAGAAATTATCAGAGAAAAGTCATTCGCGAAGGCATTAAAAGACTTAAGGGCAATTTAGAAAATGTGACCAGTTTATTTATTGATAACTTTTTAGAAAATCAATTGAATGCAATAGAGATTAAAAATAAAAAGATTGTGGTTTCTCGGGCCCCCCAACCCCCTAAAGGGGGAGTTTGAGTTTAAAAATCTAGGCATCCCCTTCAGGGGACGGGAGGGGCCTAAGATTTCTTCTTCAATCTCGCCTTTATCGCTTCCCCGTGTGCGGGAAGTTTTTCAACCGCAGATAATTGAATTAAATCCGCAGCTTCTTCTTTAAGGGCTTTTTGAGAATATTCCACAAGACTCGTGCTGGTTAAGAAGTCGATCACACTAATCGGAGACGAAAACTTAGCCGTCCCGTTTGTTGGAAGAACATGTGATGGGCCCGCAGTGTAATCCCCTACTGTTTCTGGGGTATAAGGGCCAATAAAAACGGCTCCCACATGAGAGAGTAAGTTTAAAAATTCATAAGGTTTATCGACCATTAGCTGCAAATGCTCTGGTGCAATCATATTTGAAATGGCAGCTGCATAATGCATTTCAGGAACAACAATAACGCCTCCATATCGAGACAATGACTTTTGTAAAATTTCTTTGCGAGGTGATTTGGAAACTAATTTTTCTGCTAAAGTTTTTACTTTTTTAGCTAAGGACAGTGAATTTGTAATAATAATAGAAGAAGCTTCTGGATCGTGCTCTGCTTGAATTAATAAATCATGTGCCAAATAACTAGCGTCTTGTTTGGCGTCCGCAATAATCAAACTTTCTGATGGGCCAGCCAGTTTGTCGATCCCCACTTGGCCATAAACTTCTTTTTTAGCGACGGTCACAAAAGTATTGCCTGGTCCCACAATTTTATTAACCGGACGAATCGTTTCAGTGCCATAGGCTAAAGCTGCAATGGCCTGCGCACCGCCAACCGCATAAATTTCACGAACACCGACCTCATAACAAGCCGCCAAAATTAAAGGATGCACACTGCCGCTTTGATCTGGGGGCGAAACCACCACAATTTGTTCCACACCGGCTACTTTTGCAAAAACAACACTCATCAGAACTGACGAAGGATAAACAGCACGACCACTAGGCACATAAACACCCACACGTTTTATTGGCGTAAATCGAACGCCAAGTGTTGCGCCATTTTTTCGTTTATAGGTACGGCTACGGGGGACTTGGGTTAAAGCATATTCAGTAATATTGGCAATGGCTTTACGCAGTGCCTTCAAAGTTTTTTCATCACATTGTTCGTGCGCAATTTTTAAATCAATCGGATCAACGGCCAAATCAATTAAATCAACTTTATCGAATTTTTTAGTGAAACTTTTTAGCGCTTTGTCTCCGTCTTTTTTAACAGTATTAATAATCTTTTGAACTATCTCAACATTTTTTTTAGAAAACGATTCCGCACTGCGAGCGTCAACTTTACTTAAAAATTTTTCAAAATCTTTGGTGATTAAATTAATTACTGACATATTTTTTCCAGTAGTGCCCAAAAATTTGGGAACGAGGTGTTAACACATTTTATCTCGTCTATTTCTGATTCTCCTAAAGCTAAAGTCGCCAAAATCGCACTGCTCATGGCAATACGGTGATCGCCATGGGAAACCGCTTTCGCTGCCTTAATTTTAGGAGAAGGATTAATCATCATTCCGTCTGGAGTCGCCGCAATATCCACTCCAAATTTTTTAAGTTCTGACACCGTAGTGGCAATACGATCGCTTTCTTTGACTTTTAATTCTTCGGCGTTTTTAACCACACTTGGCGTAGAAGCCTGAGAAGCCACCACACAAAAAATAGGAATTTCGTCAATTAACTTTGGAATAATGTCACCGCTAATCTCAATGCCTTTTAATTTAGAACTTTTTACAATTAAATCACCATAAGGTTCGCCGACTTCTTTAGCATGATAATGAATTTTGATGTCAGCACCCATTTTTAAATAAACATCTAATAACGCACGACGAGTATCATTAAGGCCGACATTTTTAATTGTTAATTCTGCATTGGGATGAATAAGAGCCAGAGAAATAAAAAAGGCCGCGGATGAAAAATCACCCGGCACCTGCACTTCGCGACCTATAAAATCTGTCATTAAAGGAGAAATGGTGATCTTGTCGCCATTATTGATTTCACCTTCAGAAATCATCGGATATTTTTCGTAAGGAATTTCAAACAGCTCAAACATTTTTTCGGTATGATCTCTGCTTTTACCAGGATCCACGACGACCGTTTCACCCAGCGCATAAAGGCCTGCCAGCATTAAACAACTCTTCACTTGAGCACTGGAAACTGGCATGGGATAAAAAATTCCTTGCAGGCCGCCAGCGGGCAAAAAAGTCAGCGGAGCATTACCGCTTTTTGATTCGATTTTGGCGCCCATTTTCGTAAGAGGTTCCACCACACGCTTCATGGGGCGTCTTTGAATAGACTCATCTCCCGTAATAGTTGAGGAAAAGTTTTGAGCAGCCAATAGGCCTGAAAGTAATCTGATTCCAGTTCCAGAATTTCCAACATCTAAAATATTTTTAGGAGCTTTCAAACCTTTTAGCCCGACACCTTCGACTTCAAACTCAGTGTCAGAAATTTGTTCTATTTGAACCCCCATCGCTTCCATAATGCCACGGGTATGATCACAGTCTTCGGCGCGAAGCACACCTTTGAGAATTGATTTACCTTTTGCGAGACTACTTAAAATATAGGCTCGGTGAGTAATAGACTTATCGCCTGGCATTTCGATTACGCCAGAAATTTTTCCAGGCGGAACCACTGTATATGAAATCATAATTTATTTTGAATCTTTTTAGAGATCTTATTAATCAGGGGCATCAGTTCTTCATATTTAGCCTGGAGCAAAACAGGATTAGCAATTAATCGAGCGGTTGATTCTAAAATCGTCTCCATCACTTCTAAGCCGTTTTCTTTTAAGGTTTTCCCAGTGGCCACTAAATCAACAATGACATCACTTAAGCCGACAATGGGCCCCAATTCGACCGAGCCATATAATTTAATAATTTCTGCTTTTAAACCTTTTTGAATAAAAAATTCTTTTGCACTGTTTACAAACTTCGTCGCCACACGGATATTGTTTTTTAATTTAGCATTCTTGAGACCAGCCACTGCTAAACGACAAAATCCAAATTTTAAATCAAGTAATTCAACCACCGGGGCAGCCTGTTCATGCAAAATATCTTTTCCTACGACACCTAATTCTGCCGCACCGTGTTCGACATAAACAGGCACATCGCTGGGTCTAACTAATAAAAACTGAAACTTTTTACTTTTATCAAACAAAAACAGTTTTCGATCTGCGTCAGTTAAATCAACTTCAATATCTAGTTGATTAAAAATTTTTACGGTTTCTTTAAATAAGTAGCCTTTGGCAACGGCAATACGAATCATGACTGAGCCTCCAATGCGAGAAGCACACGATTTAAACTAAAGGCAAAACCAACAGCTGGCCGACTTTTGCCAAATCTTCCCAACAAGTCATCGTAGCGTCCGCCACTGCCAATTAAATACCCAAACTCAGGAACATAAATTTGAAAAATCATTCCCGTATAGTAATCGTGATTGCGCGCCACTAAATCTTCTTTGGATGGCAATGTTTTTAACGAAACAAAATCTTGATTTAAAAGATGTTCTTGGTCTTTTTTAGATTTTTTAGAAATTTTGGATGCATCGCCGACTGTTACTTGAACATTTTTAAGGCCTACCGCAGTCAAAGCTTTTTTAGCTAAATCGATGACTTCTTTATCTCCGGTGGTACCTTTGACACCAATTAATTCCAAACCCATTTGGTGAAATTGACTGGGAAATCCAAGGTTGAGCTGAGTATTTCTAAAAACATCGCCAGAATAATAATAACGAATCTCAGATTCATTTTGATTGCGGGTTGAAACCAGACGCGCAATGGGAGTGGTGTGTTCAGGGCGCAGCATCACCGGCTGTCCTTCGCCGTCAAAAAACTTAAAAGCTTCTTTTTGGAGATCAGCACTCAAGCCTGGTGCTAAAGCGTCAGCGTATTCCAACGTTGGCGTAATCACTCGTTCGTACCCTGCTTTTTCAAAAACAGCACGAATTTTATCGATGACCTTCTTTTCGGCCTCAACTTCTTCGGGGAGCAAGTCCCTAAATCCACGGGGGATTTGGTTTTTCATGGACAGATTTTATCGGAGTTTGAGCGAAAGGACGACTTATTTTTGATCAATAAAGTTAAGCAGTTTTTCTTTAATTATTTTATATTCGGTTTCAGAAAGAGAATTCGCATCATCTTTTTTTAGATAGTAATTTTTTATAAAAGCCGGTATGAACTCAAGCTGGAAATTGTATTCTTGGGGCATAACGTCAGCTAATATATTTGTCCTTGGGTTAAAAAGAGTAAAAACATAAGAGATGGCCAAAGCCATTTTGGCATGGTGATAATCTTTTTTTTCTAATAATTCTTGAGCTAAGGGATATAAAAATCCGTTCATTAAACTGGTTTGATAAAGTTTAAGTCGATTGAATTTAAGAGAAGCCATTTCAGATTGGGCATAATTTTTTTTATCAATAATGTCCTGCCCTGTATCGGGAGTGCTGTCAGAGATAAATATAAACTTTTCTCTTAGCGCATTGATAATTTGCTGATCACTCGCATTCTGTTTTAAACCCAAAACCAGCATCAATTCACCACGATGAGAATGATATTCTCGGTATGCATCAATAAAATCCTGTTTATTTTTTATAAAAGGTCCTTGCTCGACCACAGTTTTAAAAAAAACATTATAATCTTTAATTTTAAGAGAACCGTTCAAGTCAATACTAAAAACGACTCGATCGCTTACAAACGAAGCACGAGTTCCATTGAGAGCCATAGGCTGGTTAGTCACAATATCCATTAAAAGAATATCGTAGGCAAAACAAAAATATTGCAAAGATTAAATTCGAAATTCTTTGACAGCCTTATTCACCTGCTCAGGTGTCAGGCCAATTTGTTCAAATTCTAAAATCGGAATATGGAGCGTCTGAGAAATTTTAGTCATTTCCACTTTAACCTTTTCGACAGGTAATTTTTTAGGATTGGTGATCCAGGTGCTTACTTGAACACAGTTTTTTGAAGGCAAAAATAGGGGTAAAAGTTTAATACAGGATGTCAGTCGATCATTTTCACGAATCAGCCGAATCATTTTTTTTGCATCTTCAATATCATTAGACTTTAAATTAATGTTAAAAGCCACCATCACTTCACGAGCCCCGATGCAAACGGCACCTCCCGTACGATGTGTTTTTAAATTGTGAGCATCACGGCGCAAGTTCGCTAAATTTTTATAAGCTTTTTCTGTTGTCGCTTCACCATAAAAATAAACGGGCAAATGTAAATGGGTTTCTAGTTCATAACCTAGCTGCGTTGCAAGTTTAATACAGTCTTTCATGCGAATCCCTTTTAATGGAATAAACGGAATCACATCCACTGCTCCCAGTCTAGGATGAACCCCCTCATGTTTATTCACATCAATTAAATCGAGCGCCATCTCTGCACTATCATAAGCTGCCTTCACTATTCCTTTGGGAGTTCCAATGAAAGTAAAAACGCTGCGATTATGATCTGAATCAGCACTGTAATCTAAAAGTTTCACTTCAGGGACAGCGCGAATCGAATCAGCAATTTTTTCAATAACACTCTGATTTCTGCCTTCTGAAAAATTGGGAACACATTCAATAATTTGCATGGGGATATTATAGAGGAAGGAACGCAGCCACTTGTTCTAAAATACTTTTTTTATTGCCCTTGATTTGAATCGAAGGAGGAATCATTTCACGAAACAAAGATCCATAATTTTTATCCCACATGCGCGAATCAAGTAATACCACCACTCCCTTATCCGTTTTGGTCCGGATCAATCGCCCTAAACCCTGCCTAAATTTCATCATCGCTTTGGGGAGCGCGTATTCCATAAAAGCATTCGAACCTTCGTCAGACAGTTTTTTCATGCGTGCAGCAAAAACGGGCTCACTGGGGACTGAAAAAGGCAGTTTTTGAATGACCAAACAAGATAATTGGTTGCCAGGAATATCGATGCCCTCCCAAAAACTATCTGTCCCTAAAAGAATACCGTTTTGAACTTCCTTGAAACGATTCAAAATCGCCCGGCGAGAACCATGTTTACCCTGAGCTAAAAGATGCAGCCCCATTTTTTCAGTTGGGACTCGTATGCGGCTGTAAACTTTTTCCATGGTGCGATAAGAAGTAAACAAAACCAAAGAACGACCTTTTGTTTTTTCAAACAGTTCAATTAAAAATTCACCCACATAATCGATATAGCTGCTTTTAGCGGTGATATCTGGAATATCTTGCGGCAAGTAAACCCGCATTTGTTCTTCTAATTTAAAGGGAGAACCAACGGACTCCATTTCAAATTGCAATGAGGCTGCATTTAATAATCCATAGCGCTTTAAAACATATTCAAAAGCATTGCGAACTTTTAAAGTGGCAGATGTCACAACGACTGTCCTTTTTGTTTTAAATAACTTCTCATAAATCAAATGGCTCACATCAATCATAGCCCCATGCAATTGAATACGATGCAATTCTTTGCC
>CAYMKA010000042.1:0-2469 GCA_964390935.1 uncultured bacterium | reverse complement strand
TCTAAAATAAGCTGTTGCTCTTCTTCAGACTCAACTAAATTTTCTTGAATTAAATTTTTAAAAGCATCAAATAAGTCGTGAACGTTCATTTTGACCATTTCGGCCATGGGCACCAGGTTAGGCGATAAAAGAGATTCAGGATAATGTCTAAACGCATCCATAAAAACACCCGATGACAGGTTAAAAGAAAATGCGTCGGTGGCCGAATCTTCTAGATGATGGCCTTCATCCAAAATAACATGAGCATATTCAGGCAATAAATGATTTTCAGCTTGAATATCTGCAAACAGCAGATTGTGATTAGTAATAATAATGTCTGCCTTCTTTGCTTCACGGCGAATGCCATGTCCGTAGCAGCCGTCAAAATAGCGACAACGTTCATTCAGAGAAGTTTTAGCTTGCGAACTAAGTCGTTCTCCAAAACGGGTGGCAAGAGAAGGATGAAGTTCCCCCCACTCTCCTCGTTTCGTTTGCTGTAGCCAGGTTAAAAGGGGTAACGCATTCAGCCGATCCAAAGGCGAAGCTTTTTTTTCAATATTATGAAAAAGCTCTTCCATTTTTCGAAGACAGACATAATTTTCCCGGCCTTTCATGGCTAGCGCATTAAATTCAAAAGGCAATATTTTTTTAAGCAGCGGAATATCTTTGTCCATGAGTTGATCCTGCAGATTTTTTGTTTTCGTAGAAATAATCACTGGCACTTGATTAAGTTTTGCAAATAAAACTGCCGGAATTAAATACGCCAAACTTTTTCCCGTTCCGGTTCCTGCCTCGATAAAAAGAGGTCGGCCTTCGTTAAAAGCCTTCGTGACCCACTGCACCATCTCTAACTGTTCATTTCTCATTTCATATTTTTCATAAAGTTTCGAAAAAGCTCCGCCAGGTAAAAAATAATTATCAACCTCTTCAGGATCTAATTTTTGAATCAGAGCTTCGGCTTTTTTGGCCTTGTCGCCGAAAGCTTCATAAGGATGAACCAGTTGATGAAAATGATTAAAAGGCTCCACTTTTTCGCCACGCTTAATTTTTACTTCTTTAATAAATTGAAAAAGTTTTTTGATGGGCAGTGACGTGCTCTTTAAGATGCGTTCCAATTCTTCTAAAAAAATATAGTCGTAATGGCTAATATCTTCTAAACATTTGATCACAATTTCGGCGGTGACTCTGGCATCATCCAAAGCTCGGTGACTGTCTTTTAATTTAAAATCGAGCGCGCGTGCCACGGCATTTAACTTATGATTTTCTAGAGTGGGATAAACCATGCTGATTAAATTTTGACTATCAACCAGTGGAGGATCCATTTCTGCAAAACCTATTTTTTTTAGATTGCCGTTAATGACTTTGATATCAAAAAAAACATTGTGAGCAATAAACATTTCATCGCCTAAAAACTTCACGAAATCAGGAGCCACTTCTTCAAAACGGGGAGCTCCTTTTAAAAGCTGCGGGGTAATGCCTGTTAAATTTTGAATATTAAAAGGTGGCATGTGGTGAGGGGTAATTAAAGTATGAAATTGACCGGTAATGGCAAAGTGATCTTCGAGCCATTCGACTCGCACCGCGCCCACTTCAATTAATTCATTTTCTGCTGGCGTCAGACCATTAGTCTCGACGTCGACTACATTAAAGGTAAATCGCATCAGCTTAAACCAACCTTAAATATAAGATGGTCCGCTGCGTACGACACCCCAAAAGAGGCAGCTTACGCAACGGACAGGCCCAATATACCCGAATCAAATTTTTATTGCTACGGCAAGTAAATTTTTGTTGCATTTGTTTACTTAAATAAATGTTTAATTATAATTAACATAATCATGCGCCTCACTCACATGAAAACAATCTCTATTCCCTCTCAACTTCTGAAGTGGCAGCCTCGAATTTTGACCGTGGGCGAAAACACAAAAATCAATGATCTGCTCACTCAAATAAAATGGCGAAACTATGACAAAACAGCCACCTATGCTGAAGCTGTCATCAAAACATATGATTCATTTCTGACTCCGAATCCAGTGAATTTAATCCTCATTGAAGAAGAAATGATTGAAGGACCAAACGGAAACTTTCTTGATCTCATCAACAAGGATCATCATTTTTCAAATACCAAAGTGGTTTTAATTGTTTCGGAAGCTAATGCCATAAAAAATATTGTCTCAAACAAAAAATATCCTCATGTCAGCTACCATCTTCTGAATAATAATATTAATGAAATTAATTTAGCCATTACCCTCTCAGAATCACTGCTCACCGAAGACATTTCTGCCTATCGCCAAAACAAATTAATACGAAATCTTTTAATGAATGATTTATTTAAAGATCACAATCGCAAGAAATCGAAATGGGCCTTCAGACCCTTCTTTCAAAAATTAGTTAATATTTCAACCAATGAAATTGAAGGTTACGAGCTGTTGATGCGCTGGAAACGAAAAAACAAAGAGGTCCCGCCTGATCAGTTTATTCGCGTTGCAGAAA
>CAYMKA010000041.1:8203-11523 GCA_964390935.1 uncultured bacterium | reverse complement strand
CCCACAAATAATTTATCATCAAAAGCAGTCAAGGATGAAACTTGAGCAGGAGGCTGTTGAGAGAGCGTGCTGTATATTTTTGTGAGCGTTTTATTGACCAGGTCATAAGTAAAAATATTATAGATAGAAGAAATATACACGCGTTGAGCATCGTCAAAAGCAAATAAACGGGGCTCGTTACTTGAAAATTCAGGCAGTGTTAAATAATTTTTCTTTTGCAGAGTCACTGTGTCTAACTGCAAAAGGCCGGCGTTAGAGGCGATGATTAAGTTACCATTTTGATAATGGATTCCTGACAAAGCCGTTTTCCCTTTGGGCAGCCAGTCTTTAGTATCTACTGTTTTTTCAAAACTTTTTTGAGGAATATTAAACAGCAAAACTTTTAAATAATTTTGATACCCTACCGAAACCCATAATTGCCCATGGGCTTCATCTAATGCCAAGAGAGTTTTCGAAATTTTATTTTGATCTAAATATTCTCCAAACGGAATTTGATAACGAGAAACTTTGCCCATGTTGGTCTTATCAATACGAATGAGCCCACGATTAGAACTGGCCAGCCACAAATAACGATCGCTGGAGATCGCATTGGTTGAATAAGTTTTAAACTTTTTACGTTTTAATAATCTCAAATTATCTTTTTCATACTGAGAAACTGTCCCGTCGGACGTGATCACCCAAAAAAAGCCATTTTCAATTTTAGAAAAAATAACATCTTTTTTAGCGCGAGAGATCGGAACTTTGCCTTCTAAAATTTCCGAATTGCTTTTAAAGGATGAGAAAAACATCCAGATAATGGGAAACAAACAGATAAATAAAAAAGTGTACATGATCACGTTTGAAACACGCATCTTTAATTTTTTGCGGTCGTGATAAGGCAACTTAGAGTATTCTTGATACGGCCATCTTAAGTACGTTTTCAATTTTTCTATGAACGCTTGCATTTAGCCCCCTCGAGAATCTTCTTCAATTTTTTGATAGAAGCGATACCACAGCGACACACAAGCCATCATGGCAGCCATGAGCAGCACTGACACGGCAGCACCAGTTCCAAAATCCCAGCTTAAGAAGGCATTTCTAAAAATATTGGTCATCATTAAATCGCCCCACTCGCCCGGAAAACCAGCGCCGTTACCAAACATCATGATCACAATATTAAAAGAATAAACGTTAAAAATAAGACCAAACAAAATAATAATTGCCCACACAGGTCGAAGCAGTGGCAAAGTGATGTGTTTAAATTGCTGCCAAGAATTGGCGCCATCAATTTCTGCCGCTTCATAATAATCTTTTGGAATGCCTTGAAGACCTGCTAAAAGCAGCAGCATCGAAACCGGCCAGCCTCTCCAAATGGTAGGCAAAATAATCGCAATCATGGTGGCAGGACCAATTAACCAAAAAGGTTTTTGCCCAGGAAAATGCAGCCAGTCATACAAAATAATATTGATGATTCCGTTTGATTTTTGCCACATAAAGCCCCAAAGGATACCCACCACAAATGAAGGCACAATCCACGGAAATAAAAATAAAGTTCGCACAATCGCACGGCCTTTAAATTCACGATTTAAAAGAAGAGCCACGCCCAAACCAATGGCAGTGGTTCCAAACGTCACAACAATGGCATAAATAATGGTGTTACGAACCGCTGCAAGTAAACCCAGTCGCACCGGTGAAGAAGTATCAAATAGTGCTGCATAATAGTTATCAAGTCCGACAAAAGGTGCCTTGAGATATTTTGAAAAATTATAGAGATCTAATTTTGTGAAAGACATATAGATGCCCTGCATCAGTGGTGAAAAATGCATGAGAAGCATTGCCACGACTGACGGCAGCACAAAGAAGTAAGCCACGCGATGTTTAATAAAAGTTTTTTTAATATTTTCGAGAAGCGCCTTAATTTGACTCATGATTAATATTTTTTAAGAACGCTGTTCATTTCTTTAGCGGCCACGTTTAATTCGTCCTGAATGGCTTCTTGATCAAAACCTTTAGGATCTTTTAACAGACGATCCCAAAACAAACCAAAACGACGAGTGAGCACAACCGTTTCCAGTGGTCCCCAGGCTGGCACACAAGGATAAGTTTTTCCAAACTTCACAGAATCTTTATAAATTTTTCTAAAGGGGTCATTCGAAAAATATGGATCATCAAACGCAGTGACGAGTGCCGGCAGAAAACCAGTCAGCTTCGAATAAGCCACCTGCGCTTCTTTATCGGTCGTTAAAAATTTAATTAATTCCCAGGCTTCTTTTTTATTTTTTGAGCTTTTGAATACTGCTAAGTTTGACCCACCCAAAAATGTCGCGCGTAGTCCTTGCGGAGATTTGGGATAAGGAGCCACGGCAAAGTTCTTCGCGACTGGTAAATCGGCAGAACCTCCGCGTTCTGGCGGAGTGGTTAAAGTTTTGAGTGCATAAGGTCCATCAATATAAATAGCATAGTTACCATTATTAAAGGCAGAAGAAACTTGGGCGGTGTTTAACTCTAAACAATCAAGAGGAACCAAACCTTCTTTTACCAAATTAGTATAAAAATTAATTCCTTTTACAGAAGCAAGAGAATTGATATTGGAAGTTTTTAAATCTTTACTTAAGAATTCTCCACCCCCAGCCCAAATCCATGGCGCCAAGTTATGGATCACATTCCAATCGTTTTTGCCCGTAATGCCCAGCGGCTGAATTTTTTTGCCATTAATGACCAATTCTGCTTTTTTAATTTTACGAAGAGTGGCTTGCAGACCTTCCCAAGTATCAATATCTTTAGCAGAAAGTCCTAATTTTTTAAAAACGTCAGTACGGTAATAAAGCGCACGTACATCCATTAACCAAGGAATCGCATTTACTTGACCAGAACCAACCACACCGGTGGTTGACCAGGCCGCAGGCACAAACATTTTTTGAGCATTAATTTGAGCTGCCATCGGTTTTAAATCTAAATTGGCGCCCATCGAGGTAATTGATCCCACCCAGGTTGAACCGAGTTGAACCACATCGGGAGCATCACTTGAAATAGCGGCTGTAGTAATTTTTTGCCAAGCAGAACCCCAGTCTAGTGACGTAATTTTGACTTTAATTTTGGGATGTTTTTTTTCGAAAGCTGCAATGACTGATTCAAGATCTGCCACTGGCTCCTGCGAGTTAGGCATAATCCACATTTCAAGAACAATATGATCAGTCGCGACCTTTTTGGGAGCACAGCCCGTCGCTAACAAAATAATGAGAGAAAAAGACAATACAATAGTAGAAAACAGTACCCCTAATCTACGCATTGAGGTCAAAGATACCATATCGTTGCGACTAAAGCATGCCTTTTGTTGAAGG
>CAYMKA010000041.1:0-8103 GCA_964390935.1 uncultured bacterium | reverse complement strand
GCGCGCGCTTCATCCATTGGCAAAATAATATGAGCATATCTTTTAATGCCAGCTTTATTGCCGAGCGCATTTTTAATAGCTTCACCCAAAGCTAAACCAATATCTTCTACCGTGTGATGATCATCGATGTGTAAATCGCCCTTCGCTTTAACAGTTAAATCGCTGACAGAATGTTTGCCCAGCAAGTCGAGCATGTGATCAAAAAATGGAAGACCAGTCGAAATTTCGTTTTTACCGGTTCCATCGATATTTAGAGATAAAAAAATATCAGTCTCTTTGGTTTTACGCTTGATTTCAGCCTTACGAGACTTTGGAGCAGATGTTTTTGCAGCTTTTTTAGTTGGCATGCGCAATTCTATCAAGATCTCAGACTGCTTGCCCTGCACAAAAGCCGCTCGACCAGGCCCATTGAAAGTTATAGCCACCCAGCCAACCTGTGACATCCAAAACTTCGCCCACAAAAAATAAACCTTTTACTTTTTTACTCTCAAAAGTCTGCGAAGAAATTTCGTTTGTATCGACGCCTCCGCGAGTGACTTCCGCTGTCGTGTAACCTTCTGTAGCGGAAGGAATTAATTTCCAATGCTGAAACACATCGATTAACTTTTGAATTTCAACTTTTGAATATTCGCTAATGCGTTTATTACCCACTGTTTTTTCAATGCGGTTACGCACAAAACTTTTAGTGAAATAAGGATTTAACAAACTTAAAAGCATTTCACTAGGAAAATTTTTACGCCAGCCTTCAATTTGGGTTTCCAAGTTGCCACCTGGAAACAGATTAATTTCAACTGGTTGCCCCTCTTTCCAATAATTGGAAATCTGCAGTATTGCCGGACCGCTTAAGCCTTTATGAGTCACTAAAATATTTTCGCGAAAAGTCGTTTTGCCGGTTTTCACCACTGCATCGGCGGATATACCGGGAATATCGCTCAATGGTTCTAAATCTTTTGGATCTAATAAAAATGGCACCAAAGCGGCTTCGGTCGGTAAAACATTAATACCAAACTGTTTGGCAATTTGATAACCAAAGGCACTCGCGCCCATTTTAGGAATTGATAATCCGCCTGTAGCGATAACTAAAGAATGACAAGTAAATGGCCCATGAAATGTTTTTAATTCAAACCCATTTTCAGTTTTAGAAATATTGGTTACTTCGCAATCGGTTTTAATTTCGACTCTATTATCTTCACACTCTTTTAAAAGCATATTCACAATATCAGTTGCACGATTGTCACAAAATAATTGTCCTAATTTTTTTTCGTGATACTTAATACCATGCTTTTCAACGAGAGCAATAAAATCTTGCGGAACATAGCGGCTCAGAGCCGATTTACAAAAATGCGGATTATTTGAAATGTAATTGGCTGGCGAAGCACCCAGGTTTGTGAAATTACAGCGTCCCCCGCCTGAGATCAGAATCTTTTTACCCACTTTATCAGCAGCTTCTAAAACCAAAACCTTTTTACCGCGCTCGCCAGCCGTAATAGCAGTCATAAGACCTGCCGCTCCAGCTCCAATAATGATTACATCGTAATGTGTTGAACTCACTAAAAAAGATTATCCCATATTCACTTTAACTATTATTTTGTAGCATGCAGATTATGCTCGATGTAAACGCCGCACGAGTTTTGATGGGTGACAGTCTTGGTTTTCATATTATTTTTGCACTCCTTGGCGTGGGACTTCCGCTCGTCATTATTTTGCTCGAACAATTAGGTCTTAGACGAAAAGACGCCATGATTTTGGAACACACCAAACGTTTATCGTATGCGACCGTCGTATTAGTTGTCGCTGGCGTTGCGTCAGGCACCATCATTTCGATTCAAATGTCGCTCATGTGGGGCGGCTTAATTAAATTTGGCGGACCGATTATGGGACTGGCGTTTGGCTGGGAAGGCTATGCATTTATGATTGAAGCCGTTTTTTTAGCTTTTTATGTTGCTACCTGGGGCAAAGTAAAAGGCTGGAAGCATTGGTTACTAGGACTGCCCATTGCCATTGGTTCGTTTGGCTCAGCCCTCGCCATTACTTTAGGAAACGCTTGGATGCAAAACCCAGGCAAACTCAATATCGTTAACGGCGTTGTGCAAACAGATAATCCGCTTAGCGCGCTTATTTCAAAAACTGCTTTCTATATGATTACCCATTCGATTACCGGATATTATTTGGCGACGATGCTGTGCGTGCTGGGTATTTATGCTTTTTACACTTTGAGATTTAAACCCAAAGGCATTGATTTAAGAGCGGTTAAACAAATTATGTATCGCCTGGCAGCCAGCGCTGTTTTTTTTATTTTTTTAACAGCTCTGATCGGTCATTTTCAAACTCAATATTTAGCGCAGTCACAGCCCCGCAAATTTGCCGTGATTGAATTAAACGAAACCACTCGCACACACGCGCCTTACATTATTGCCGGACATTGGACCAAAGACGGAAAAGTCGAAGGCGGAATTCGTATTCCTAATATGCTTAGCATTTTGACCGGCGATCATCCGGCGACTGAGGTAAAAGGATTACAAGATTTTCCCAAAGATACTTGGCCGATGCTGATTTTAAATATTTTATTTGAAACAAAACTTTTACTCGTCGCTCTTATTTCATGTGTGACAATTCTTTTTGTGTTGCTCCATAGCAAAAGATTAAAAGAAAAAATTCGCGACCTTCGATTTAAAAAACCAATGCTCATTGCCCTGCTCCCGCTGGGTCCTTTATCTGTCATTGTGGTGGAACTAAGTTGGATGGTGGCGGAATTTGGACGACAACCATATGCAGTGAATGGATATTTGCGAACACATGAAGCTTTCAGTGCCTCAGGACAAATTGGAGCGTGGGGATATATTTTTCCGGTACTATTTTTAGTTTTATTTATTGTAACCATCGCGGCGTTGTGGCTGCTATTTAAAAGCGAAGGCAAAATTCGCCCAGCCAAAGGATTACTGTAATGTCAGCACTGTGGTTTGTTTTAGTTCCGGTGATTGTTTACATCCCGATGTTTGTGGTGGAGTTGTATATTGCCTTTCGGCGCATTGGAAAGCCTAAAGATAAAGGCGGACATTATTTACACGCCACTTGGGAATCAACCCATACTTTTTTAATTTTAAGTGTGAATTATTTTATGTGGTTATATAGTTCAGCCATTGTTGAGGTGGGCAGAGCTGTTTTTATTTACCTCATGACCTTTGGAGCAGTTTTTATTGTCCGCGCCGCTTTATATGTTTACTTGTTTTATATTAAAGAAACAAAGAAACCAAACTTACAAGCTGATTGGGCGTTCGCCGTATGTCATTTAGTCATGTTCGTATGCATCACTAACATCGCCAATTCGACTGCACAAATTTTGATGCGAGGCGAATACGAACCTAATCACATTCTCTTGCCGCTTCTTTATCCCGGATTAATTTTGATGATTCCGCTAATCAGCGTGCCACTTTATTTTTTGTATAAAACGAAGACGGAGTAAACTTTTAAATCCGAATTCCAAACTTAGCCAAAATGGCCAACATTAAGTAGTAACAAACCGCCGTCACAAGAATCGCTAACCCAAGACTCAAATAAAACGGAATTCCTTTTTTCAAAAGTAGTGGCAAGGCAATAAACAAAACTAATGACGGAATAACTAACCAGAAAATACTAAAAGAAAGTGCAGAAATTTTTTCAATATCCTTTGTTTCGTTGTACATCCAAATGAAAGCCAAAACCGAAGTCAAAGGAATCGATGCCAAAATTCCCCCAATAAATGAACTTCGTTTAGAAATTTCTGAGATAAGCACTACCGCCCCAGCGGTAATAATTAATTTAATTAAAAAATAAAGCATTAAAACAATCTCCCCTGCATATCATTCGCGATGGCGGCGTTTTTGGGAACAGGAATACCTAAATGTTTATAACCAAGTTCCGTTGCAACGCGGCCGCGCTGAGTGCGATTAATAAAACCAAGCTGAAGTAGATACGGTTCATAAACATATTCTAAAGTATGCGAATCTTCAGCGATCACATCAGCCAAAGTATCGAGACCCACTGGCCCACCCTGAAATTTATTAATTAAAGTTTTTAAAAGTTTGTAATCCAAACTATCTAAACCCAAATCATCCACTTCTAATTGTTTAAAAGCTTGTAAACACACGGCTGCATTAATTTCTCCCGCATGATGCACCTGCGCAAAATCGCGCAGACGTTTCAACATTCTGTTTGCAATACGCGGCGTACCACGAGAACGTGTCGCCACCTGCATCGCTGCATCGTTTGTAATTTTAGTTTCTAAAATCTCCGCCGAGCGCGTCACAATTTGAGCCAATTGATTGTTATCATAAAATTCCAGACGCTCGACCATGCCAAAGCGATCACGCAGCGGCCCCGAAATATTTCCAGCCTTGGTTGTTGCAGCCACTAAAGTAAATTTAGGAAGTTTTAAACGAATTGATTTTGCTGCTGGTCCTTTGCCAATCATGATATCCAGTTCAAAGTCTTCGAGCGCTGGATACAAAACTTCTTCAATATTTTTGGAGAGTCTGTGAATTTCGTCGATAAAAAAGACATCGCCCTCTTTTAAATTAGTTAATAAAGCCGCAAGGTCACCTGGACGTTCAATCGCCGGACCTGACGTCACTTTGATTCCTACTCCCATTTCGTTTGCGATGACATTCGCGAGAGTTGTTTTTCCTAATCCTGGAGGTCCATAAAAAAGTAAATGATCGAGCGGTTCGTTACGCTTACGAGCGGCTTCTAAATAAACTTTTAAATTTTCTTTTAGTTTTTGTTGGCCAATAAATTCTTTTAATAATTTGGGACGAAGCGAAAACTCTTGATCATCAATTAAAGTTTCGGGAGAAATGATACGCTGCTCATCCATTAATCTATTCTACCGTTATTTCGGCAATGTAATTCCAGTTGAGTTTGTATAAATTCGGCGGTATTCCCAATAGCTCGATAAAACTTTCTTCACATAAAAGCGGGTTTCTCGATAGGTAATACTTTCAATAAACTCAATCCAGTCTTTGTTACCCTTGGCTTTCAGCCACCTGTCAGTCGCCACAGGGCCTGCGTTGTAATGAGCGAGCACCAAAATCGGATTATCAGGGTGGGCATCAAAAAGCATTTTTAAATAATAAACGCCCATGCGAATACTCACTTCTGGATCAAGCAGCATTTGTTCATTAAAGTGAGTAATATTTAATTTTTTAGCCAATGCCTCACCCGTTGGAGGAATCACCTGCATGAGGCCATGCGCCCTCGCCCACGAAATCACGTTTGGGTTAAAGCGGCTTTCTTCTCGAATAACCGCCAGTGCAAAATACGGATCAACTCCATATAAATTAGCATAATGAAAAACAGTTTCTTGATAACCCAATGGATATGCATATTTCCAAAACTCTGGTGAAACAGGTGTTTGCGATTTTTTATAAAGCGAAGGCAAAAGCACCCCGCTGGCAATTTCAATACTTTGATTATATTTTTGAGCTTTAAATAAAATATCTGCCAAATGTAAATTTAATTTCACGCGGTCACTTGCTGGAAAATTTTTCATCTGATTTTTTAATTCAATCGCTGCGTCGTCATACTGTTTATATTTATAGAAAAAATCATACAGTGCCGAAACTTTAATAAGACGTTTATCATCCGAAGACATTTCTAATTTATTAAACGGCAGACTTTTGATATTCAAACGGTTCGCAATGACATAGGCATAATAATTATGATCATGGTCGCTTAAAACTTTTTCCCACAAAAGTTTTTTCTGTTCGGCATTACCTAATTCTCCCGCCATCAGCCCTGCGTAATAACCCAGCCCTGCTGACAAATCTTCAAAAGGCACATTATTAAAACCATTTAAAAACTTTTGATAAGCCAAATTCTTTTGATTCATGTTCATGTAAAAATTAGCAATTTTAAAATAGGCATCATCCACCAAATAAGATTTGGGATATCGATTAATGAGCTGTTGATAATGATTAATCGCCTGATCAATATTGCCGCGCTCTTCATAAACACTGGCAATGTTATAAAGACTGGAGGGTGCTAACTTAGAACTGGGATTACTGTTTAATAAATAAGAAAAAAGCTGCACTGCCGCTGCCCCGTTATTTTCCTGGCGATAAATACGGGCCAGACTCACAATCGCTGCCGTCTGATATTGAAACGGCACATAAACCACGCGGCTGTAATACTTTTTGGCCAAATCAAATTGATTCATCCCGCGATAACTGTCAGCTAAAAAATAATAGAGTTCAGTTTTAACTGGAATATTAGGATATTTTTTTAGCAGATCTTCGAACACCACAATCGCCGGACCGTAATCAAATTTCTGGGCTAAGAATTTTCCATATTCAAATAATTTGGCGGGAGACAGTTGATCAGGCTGTGTTTCTTGCATTTCGATTTCTAATATTTTTTTGTGAAGTTCTTCCTTAGAAAAAGTAGAAATCGGATATTCTTCGATTAATTTTTGATAAGTTTGTTTGGCGTTTGGATAATCTTTTTTTTCAAAGTAACTGGCTGCTAAATAATACAAACTATATTCCCGCAGATCGGGGCTTTGCTTTAAAGCTTTTTGAAAATGAGTAATCGCTTTTTGGGCCTTATGCTGCTGCAAGGCTTTTTTAGCGGTCACGTAATGCGGGGTGGTTGTGACAAAAATCAGCCATATTACTAAAGCAAATATCAATAAAACAAAAATTGCCCGCCAAGATTTGTTACTTAGTTTTATTTTTAGCACGACAGAGGGAGTGTAAGTGAACAAGATAAGGTTTGTGAATCCACACGCCTAATGTAAACTTTCTTGCCTCATGCAAACCTTAAAAAAACTTTTTGATTTAAATAACATAGAAAAATTATTTTTTGGGTTTGTTTTTGCTGCCCTTTTTGCCGGAATAGGCCGTTTTCCTTTTTTAGACCCTGATTCTTATTTGTGGCTCGAAAAAAGCTTTGAAATTTACTGGAACAACAATTGGTTATCGTTTCACCCGTTCTTAGGAAAGCCGCCTCTCTACATGTGGCTCAACGCCCTTTCTTTAAAGATATTTGGGGTACATACCTGGGCCTTCATGCTGCCAACTCAAGTTTTTTCGTTTTTGTTGGTTGCTTCTATATATATACTGGCTAAAGAACTGTTTTCTAGAAAAGAAGCTCTTTTAGCGTCGTTTATCTTTTTTGCTTCAGCTAACTTTTTGTTTTTACGTTTTGCTTTTAAAGAAGATATTTTATGTGCTTTTTTTGTCACGATGGGGTTTTGGTTTTTAGTTAAATTCTTAAAAAAACAAAAACCCAAATACCTGTTTGGCATTTATGTTGCTAGCTTTTTAGCATTGTTCGTTCGTTCGACCTTTGGAATGATGCCTTTGATCGTATTGTTTATTTATTTTGTAAAAGAAGCCCCCATTCGCAAAGCGATTCTGAATCATATTTTGATTCAGTTTTTAGCTATTTTGTTTTCAATCAGTCTGATTTTGCCCTGGCTCATTGTTCAATATCAGATCTACGGCTCAGGGTTTACTTATCTATTACTGAAAGAACATGTCTTAAGACTTTTTATGACTCATGGTTCCAGCGGTCACCGTGACAACGAATGGTTTAATTATTTTTTAACTGTTCAAGCCATTTACCTGCCTTTTGCTGTCGCTTTAATCCCGGCTTTTGTTGCAAGTTTTAAAAATAAAAAATTACAAAGCCTAGTGTTATGGTTTGTGATTCCTTTTATTATTTTTTCTGCTTCGGGCGAATTAAAAGTCATTCGTTACTTAATGTTTGCTTATGTTCCTTTATCAATCATGCTGGCAAATTATTTTTTAAATGTTCAAGTATCGCGACGTGAAAGAAATTTTATTACAGGCATTGGAGCCATCGCTGTTATTTTTGTTTTGGGATTAATTAGTGCCGGACTTAACAGCTCTGATTCCTTTACTCAATTAATAAACCCATTACTGATCCCTTATTTATTATTAAATATTATTGCGACCGTTTTATTAATCACTTACTTTTGGGGCCAAAAAGAATTTTTAAAACATGGTGTTACGCTCACCACTCTTTCGGTTATTGCACTCGTGACATTAAGCTTTATGCATCTGCAAACTGCTTACCCTGAAGCTCAGTTTCAAAGAAACCTAG
>CAYMKA010000040.1:0-11742 GCA_964390935.1 uncultured bacterium | reverse complement strand
CAACTAAAAATACATGCGCTAAAGCTGGAATATCTACTCCAGCCTGAAAAATTGGATATGTTGCTATCAATATAATTTTACAATTTGGATCTTTACAACGCTGACGATATTCTTCTCTAGTTTTCTCATCGGTTCCACCAGAAATAAAAACTATTTCTCTATTTGGATAATATTGCTCTAAATATTCTTTAAGAAACTTTCCTTCCGTTTCTACTTTTCCAACTAAAAGAAGAGAAGCTCCAGTTTTGATATTATTTAAATATTTTTTTAAAATATATAATCTAAATGGACTCTTAAATATTAATGCATTGATTTCATTAGCAATCTGAATCATTGTCTTCTTATCTGTATTTTCAATTTTAAATTGCTTTTTATTGACGACTTTTTAATCTTTGGAGAACTACATGATCTTAACGTCCCCCATATGACTGGTTATATCAATTAAACAGCACGGTTGCAGACCCCACGACTAAAACACGTTGTAGAAAACACTGTACGTGAACATGAACAAAATACCGGCCATCAGTTTGTCTTATTAACGATTCCCAGTTTAGAAGGTGAAGTTTTAGAAAATTATTCAATCAAAGTGGCTGAAAAATGGAAAATCGGTCGAAAAAATTTAGATAACGGTCTGATTATGTTAATCGCCCGCGATGATCGTGAAATAAGAATTGAAGTTGGGTATGGACTCGAAAGTGTGATTACAGATGTTTTCTCTGGAAGTGTCATTCGCGAAATAATTGTCCCTGCTTTTAAAGCGGGAGATTTTAATACAGGAATCGAAAATGCGTTTAAAGCTTTAATGAATCGCTCTTTAGGTTTGGAAGTCGATATACCCGCCTCAAGCACTGGCAGTGGGGTCCCAAAAGATATTGAAGATAAATTTGTAATGCTGCTTTTTTTCACTGTCTTTTTTGGTATTGTGACGAAATTGATTCCCAAATTTTGGATGAAGGGCATTGCCGGAATGTTTGTATTGCCGCTCCTCATCTTGCTTTTTGGATTTAAAGTTTCTATCGTTTTATTTGGAGTTTTGATTTTGCTGGGATGGCCTTATGCCATTTTGGCCTGGTTACTAGCTGAAATTTTTCTAAATGCAAAGGGTGGTAGTTATCGCAGCGGTGGTGGCGGCTGGTCTTCTGGCGGCAGCAGTGGCGGATTTTCCGGTGGCGGCGGCAGTTTTGGAGGAGGCGGAGCATCTGGCAAATGGTAAATAAAATAAGAAAAAATCTAACCGAAGAACAACTCGTGCAAATCGAAAAAGCAGTTGGGGCAGCCGAAAAAAATACCCGCGGTGAAATTGTGCCGGTGGCTGTGGCTTCAGCTGATCATTATGAATTTGTCCTTTATCGTAGTCCGGTTATAGTCGGCTTAATTGTTAGTACACTGTTTTTTATTTTCTTTAGACCGCTCTCAGCCGCTCAATTATTTCTAACTCAGCTCATTTCATTTGCAGCCACTTACTTTTTGCTTAGTCAATTTCCTCAATTAAAATATTTTTTACTGACTCACACCGAAATCAATCAGGCTGTCGATCAAAAAAGCATGGAGCTTTTTTATCAATATCATTTGGACCGTACTGAAAAAAGAACTGGAATTTTAATTGTTATTTTTTTGGAGGAAAAAACAGTCAAAGTTTTAGCTGATGAAGGCATTAATCAGCTCGTTCCGCCTAAAACCTGGGATCTCGTCGTCAGCGATATGATTACTGAAATCAAGGAGAAGAACGTGGCTTCCGCTATGATTTTGGGAATCAAACGCTGCGGTGAAATTTTAAGTCAAAAAGTTCCTGCTTCGAACAGAAACCCTAATGAATTAAGCAACGAATTAAGAGGCCCCCTAACCCCCTAAAGGGGGAATACGGGAGGGACCTAGAACTCAACTTTTGGAACTGCTTTTGCCGATTCAGGCGCTTTAAAAAATTCTTTGGCACCTTCAAAACCAAAAAGTTTTCCTAAGAAAAACATCGGGAAAGAACGGCGTACGCGATTATAATCGCCAACCACTCGGTTATAACGATTGCGTTCTACCGAAATACGATTTTCAGCCCCTTCTAATTGATCCTGAAGTCTTAAAAAGCTATCACTAGAACGAAGTTGCGGATAATTTTCGACAACCACTAACAAACGACTGATCGCAGAAGTTAAATCATTGTTGGCTCTCACTTTGTCATTAATGCCTTTTGCGCCAGCCAAACGAGCACGGGCGTCAGCAATCGCTCCAAAAACTTCTTTTTCTTGCTTCGCAATTCCTTTTACCGCAGAGACCAAATTAGGAATTAAATCATTTCGGCGTTGCAGAACAGTATCAATTTGGGCAAATTGCTCTTGAACGTTTACTTCCAAATTAACCAGTTTGTTGTAACTGCTGATCAAACTCAAAAACGAAAAAAAGATCACTGCCACGGCAATGCCAAGAACTATCCATTGTTTTTTCATAAGAAGCCTCCTGATTAATCCTCTAAACTATAATCGAAAACGAGAATTATTTCGCCAATATTTCTACTACATTATTAGAACGCAGCCCTGTGCCTTTCATATACTTGTCCCACTTTTGGCCATTTTGAAAACTGACCCAAACGCCAGTACTTGTTCCCAAAAATAAATGCCCTTTAAATACTTCAATTGCATTGATCGCTTCACTCTCAAGTCCATCGGTTTTGGTAAAAGTATTCCATTTTTTACCCAAATCTTTTGAAACAGAAAGCCCTTGACGGGTCCCAACATAAATCACGTTTTTATCGTCTACCTTCACTGCTTGAATAGTGTTTTCAGGTAAGCCCTGAGTGTCTTTAACAACATTAAAACTAGGCGCACTCGGATTTGCGAGAGTCGCAGCATTGGCAACTAATAGGCCTTGATCGGTTCCGATCATAAGAGTGGTTCCATTAAAATCGATATCATTAATTTTAGCCTTGAAAGGCAAAGCCACTGACGACCAACTTTGGGCATTAGTCGTCGAAACAAAAAGCTGAGCATTATTCATGGCATAAAAATTGCCATTTTGTCCGGCAATTTTGGTCACCATCCCAATCTGAGTGTTGGCTGCGAAAAATGTACTCGCGTTATTAGTAGAGATAAAAACACCTTGCGAGGTGGCTAAAAATATTTGATCACTGGGTTTTAAAATTTGATTAATCAATGCTTTATCTAGAGGAGCAGGATAACTGACACTGATCCATGTTTTGGCATTGTCCGTCGATATCGAAAGGCCCTGGGCAAAACTCAAATACATGGTTTTATCCGCAATCACTAAACCAGAAAAAATATTCGAGACGAGGCCTTTCTTTTTAGCCGAATGAATGTTTTCCCAGTTCTCGCCACCGCGAGAACCAATCGCGAGTCCATCATCCGTAACCGCATAAATCGTAATATTCTTAGGATCTTCGCTGCTTAAAGGTCCGGTGTCTTTAGAAACCATGCCACAGCCTGAAATCAGCAAAACAGCCATTAAAGCTAAAACTAAATATATTTTTATCTCTCTTTTTCTCATCTTGGCATTATAGCGAAGGGGTGGGTATTTTCTAATTAAAATCGAAATTTTTATTTTTTGTTTCGATTCGTCAACCACTGAGTCAAGGAAAAGTCGGTTTCAAACATAAAAGCTGAAACAATCGCAACCCAAATGCCGACAAACGAAATTCCAATCACGATTAAACCTGAAGTCCATAAACGGCCTAAATTACTTAAAGGAAATACTTCTCGATAACCCACTGCAGCTAAAGTAATCACAGTCATATACACTGCATCGCTGAGATTGACCTTTTCAATTGCAATGTATCCCCAGGTCCCCACAGCAGCCACAAGCAGCACAGCGAAAAAAAGTTCCACCACCCGGCGTTTAAGCCGATTAAAGATAATTGGTTTACTTTTCACTGTTAAATTTTAGCAGCTAAATGGGCTATCTTTAAAAAGGATTTCGTCCTAAAGAGCTTAAAAAATAAACAACTATCCCGACTAAGCCGATGATCCAAAGTGAAAGCATCCAAATTGGCATCTTTTCATTTTTTGAGTCATTCATTTTTTTACTCCCGTCATTTGATTGATTTCCAGCAATCGATTTTTAGGATTTTCTACTCCCTGAAATTGACCGCGGGCATAAGACCACAAAAATAAAAAACCAAAACAACCCAGCGCCGCAATCCCCATCCAAAAAGCGACCCAATATTGAGCCATGTCTCCGATGTGATTCATATTTTCACTCCTGTCTGTCTATTTAATTTAACGACACGTTCTTTGGGATTTTCAACTTCCTGATAGTGGCCGCTGGCAATTGACCATAGCAAGAAAAAAAACATGCCCACCACACCGCCCCCAATCACCCAAATAATAAACAAACCGCTCTCGCCACCGTCCGGATTACAAACGGGACAGGCGGTAAGCCCTGCCCCGCTTAAAAAAAACATCAACAGTGTCAAAATTATTCTGGTTACTGAGCTTGTCGAAGTATTCACTTTCCAAATCCTTTCACGTAATAAGCTAGGGCCCAGCGCTCTTCTTCTGTTAAGAAAACATAGGGGGTCATACCTGTACCAGGACTGCCACGAGAAATCGTTTTAAAAATTTCTTCAACGCTGCCACCAAATTTCCAAGTGGCATCTGTAAAATTAGCCGCAGGTGGTTTAAGCGCCGGTCCAGCGGGGCCTTTGCCATCACCTCTAGCACCGTGACAAGAAACACAAGTAGAAGCAAATAAAGTTTTTCCTTTACCCAACAAAGCGGGGCTCACGGGAGGTGCGGCAGAAACCGGAGCTGCAGCAACAACAGGCTGAGCATTTCCTGAGACTAAACTATTTACATAATAGGCCAGAGCCCATTTATCTGTTTCAGAATATTCCCTGAAATGCGGCATTGCCGTTCCCGGACGGCCTAAATGCAGTAAGGTATAAACAAATTCTGGCTGCAGTTGAGCAAGCACTAAACTTTTGGGAACGGGCTGTAACATTGTGCCCGTTTTTCCTTTGCCATCGCCGGTGAGGCCGTGACAAGCCATGCATTCGCGGGCGAACAAAGTCTTGCCACGTTTTAACATCGCCAGACTTTTAGGAACTTTGGTTCCAATTTGAAAATTATCCTGATACTCTTTATTAAAATTATCGATTTCAAAATGTTTATCACGCCCCAGCGTCTGCAAATAAGCCACCAGTGCTTTCGCTTCTAATTTAGGAGTGATGCTTCCATCGGGTGATTTTTCAAACATCCAGGAATAACTGGGCATGACCGACCAAGGCACCACATGCCGCGGATTGTATAAATGGGCAAAATGCCAATCGTCCGGATGACGGCCGTAAGTACGGGACAAGTCTTGACCGACACGGCGCGTGCCAAAAAGCTGAGGCACATCAGCGATTGATTCTGCAGGGTCAGAGACCGGGCCGTAACGGAGTTCTTCATTAGCCACTGGCCTAACAAACTGAGTATGACAATGCCAGCAAGCTTCTTTCATATAAACTTTGCGGCCCAAATTTTCTAACTCATTTCGTTCAATGCGGTTTTCGCGGGTAACATCTTTTAAAGTCGTCCAGGGAGCCAGCCCCATGCCAATAAATGCCAGTAAGAAAAAACCAATCCCCGCCACCAAAAATAATGTCGTAAAACGTTCTAATTTATTACCTGTTGTATTTGTCATGTTCATTTCCCCCCTTACGCTTCTAATGGATCTAGGTCTTCGCGATAAGGTTTGCCCGAAGTGTAAGTTTTATAAAAGTTGTAACTGATCAGCGCAAATGCGGTGACAATCATCAGCCCGCTCACTAGCCGAAACATCCAGAAGGGAACTGACATAATAATTGATTCTGAAAAAGGCGCTCCGCTCACCCACAAATAACCAGCAATCAAACCGGAAGCGGTCAGAGGCACAAAATAAAACAAATAAAAACCAATGGTCATGAGCCAATAAGCATTCCAATTTAAAGATTCGTTGTACCAATTTTTTCCGGTCACTTTAGGCCAGATGTACATCAGTGATCCGATATTAAAGTAGGTAAACGTTCCAAAAACCGCCAAATGCGCATGAGCCACAATCCAATCGGTGAAGTGAATGATTTTTTGAATAGTTAAAAAAGTATGAAACGGTCCCTGAGTACAGGTGAGCATATAAGCAAAAATGCCGGTGACGATAAAGGCAAGTCCGGGACTTTTGGGAACTAAATACCATTTTCCTTGCAGGGTTTTCATCCAGTTATAAACCACTGTCACCACCACTACAAATAAAATAGCAGTGATAGGTACTGACAGAGATTGAACCCACCAAGGAATAGGACTAAAAAAATAATGATGTGAACCGCCCAGAGGATAAAAGAAGGCCAGTGTCCAGAAACCCACTAACGATAACAAATGACTGTGAATTGGTTTTTTAAGAATAATCGGCAGCATGAAATAAATAATTCCTACACCCAAAGGAGTAATAAATAACCCGACCGCATTATGAATCCACAATCCGGTAATGGCCGCACCCGCAGCCCCTGGGGCCACATAAGCAGCGATCGTATTGGCCATTACAAAATTAAGAGTTGTAAAAGCAAAAGCCAAAATAAAATACCAGGCACTGATATAAAGCTGTTTTTCTTCTGAATTAAAAATAGTCGCCAAATAATTAAAGCTGGCCATGAGAAATGCCGTAGCAAATATGATGTCTGCATACCAAGGCATTTCAGCATACTCCACTGCTTGCATGCCGCCAAACAAAATAGCGATCAAGCCAATGCCGACGCCAGCCAGCGCTATCCACAACGTGATCCATGCTAATTTTTCTGAATAAAGTTTTCGGTTAGCCAGTTTAGGGACAACATAATTAAGCAGAGCAAAGAAAGACAAACCGATCCATCCAAAAATTAAGCTGTTGGTATGAAACACGCGCAAACGTCCAAAGTTTAAAAACGAAATCCCTCCCAACAAATCGGGCCACACTAACTTGGCTGCCAATAAAAGCGTCAAAACCGATGGCAATAGAAAAACACCCATCGCGACCGCTGTGTAAGCCCGCACTAAAGCGCCGCTCACCACTTCATTTTTCTTTGAAATACTTTGAGCCATGTTTCCTCCTCAGAATTTAATTTCCAGTGATTTTGCGTGATATTCGATTTAGACGGATATGATGAGGATCATATAAAAATGGGGTAAAAAAATCAGGGGTCAGATTATGCGAAGCGCGCCCCGCGTCTGACCCCTTGTAACAACCCTTCTATTATTTACTATTAATAGAAGAAACCTTATTTCTTAGCGGGTCTGAAGGTTTGAATGTAGTGTGCAATCGCCCAGCGGTCTGCTTCCGGCAGATGTCCGTAAGGAACCATCGTTGTTCCAGGCAGGCCTTTAGTGATGGTTTCAACAATTTGTTCGGTTTTATCACCTTTTTTGAAAGGATCTTTAGCAAAATTACGAGGAGCAGGTTTCAAGGCAACACCAGCAGGACCCTTTCCGTCGCCTTTTTCACCATGACAAGTCATACAGTTAGTCGTGTAAGCAGCTTTTCCTTTTTTAATTAATTCAGGCGTCGACGTTTTATAATCGGCAGCCATCGCTCCCCATTGCGCTAATAAAGAAACGCAAATTACAGTCGCAATCATTTTTTTCATTTTTAACTCCTTTTAAACTAAATATGATGACTATTTGTATCATCATTACAAAATACTTTCTATAATGCAGATCATATTTCACTATGTCAGAAAATCTATTACAAAAATTTGAACTTTTTAAACTGTTTAAACCAGAAGAGCTTGAGGTTTTAGAAAAATCATTGTTTATTCAAAATTTAAAATCGGGGCAGCTTTTATTCAGTGAAGGTCAAAAGCCTGAATATTTTTATCTACTAACTGAAGGAAAAGCCCATATTTTAGGCAGTGCTTATGATGGCAAAGAAGTGATTATCGACACCATGAATCCAGGAGATGCCATCGGCGTTGTGGCATTGTTAAATCATTTTGCTTTTCCAGCCACCTGCAGCATGGCTGAAGATTCCAAAGTTGCCAGAATTCCCGAACAAGTCTTTAAAGATTTTTTATCCCAAAATCCTTTGTTTCATCAAAATTTAATGCAAATGGTCTCAAAACGCTTAAGACATTCTCATGAAAAAATGCGGTCGCTTTCTAATGACCCGGTCGAGCAGCGCCTAGCTAAAGTGGTCTTACATGAAACAGGCGAAGGCAAAAAAAAATTACTACTTCTCACCCGTCAAAACATTGCCGACATGGCAGGCACTACTGTCGAAACTACTATTCGCGTCATGAAAAACTGGGAGAAAAAACAGTGGGTTACTTTTCCGGGCCGCGGCCAAATTGAAGTCAAAAATTTTAAAGCCCTAAAAGAATTATTTTAATTTTTTAAACAATTCACTCAAATCTTGTCCGTTGCCTAATTGTTGATGTGCCATCACACCCTTTTCATCAAGCACGGTAATTAAAATGGCATGATCAAAATTTTTAATGCCAGTTTTACGATAACTCGTTTCAAGCAGTGCCGACAATTTTCGAATATCTTTTTCGCGGCCTGTTAACAGTTGATAATGTTCAATTTGTTTTTGTTTAGCAAAAGCGGCTAATACTTCAGGAGTATCCGTCTCGGGATCAATTGAAACCATCACCCAATTAATTTTTTGACGCTGCCCCGCACTTAAACCTTTTTCAATTTTTTTCATTTCAGCCAAAATAAGCGGACAAGCATACTGGCAGCTGCTAAAAAACAGCGCTAAAACTGTTTTTTGACCCGAAAACTGGCCAAGGCTAACCGTTTCATTTTTTTGATTTTTAAATTTTATCGGCATTTGATACAAAGAATTCTTATCAAAAGCCCCCAGCGGCAACTGCACTATCAAACCAAGCAAAATTAAAAGTAATATTTTTTTCATATGTTTCATCTTTTCGCTCCTTAATTAATGATCACTCACACAGCGAAACCCAAGCGTGCTCAAGGTGTATTTAGCTTTTAAGCTACTGCGCATGGCAAAGCGCATAAATGCGGCATAATCTTTAAAATCAGAAGAACCCACGACGCCGCCGCCGCAATAAAACTTTCGATCAATCGCCGAGTCTCCCCGAGATTCTCCCGTCACCATGGCTGAATTAAAATCTTCGGTCCATTCCCAAATAAGTCCATGCAAATCATAAACGCCCCATTTATTTTTCAGAGTACTGCCCACTTTTCCTAAATGATCATGGTCAGGTTTGCTGTACCAATCTAAAATTTTTTGAGTGAGTGTCGTGTTTTTTAAATCCTTCTGAAAAAAATCTGCCCTGGCGACATATTCCCACTGATCCACTGTCGGCAAGCTTTTGCCCAGCGCATCACAATAATCAGAGGCGGCATACCAACTGACATTGACTACCGGCTGATGTCTTTGTGCGGCGTTTATTTTTAAATCATCTGCCCAATGAACCAAATAATTTTTTTCAGCGATCAGCGAACTCACTTTTGACTTTTGCCATTGCGGTGTTTTTTTTACAAACTCTAAATACTGTTGATTGGTTACCGGATAAATATCAATATAGAAAGAGGATACCTTTATTTTCTGAGTTTGATTTTTCAAATTTGAGTTTTGACTAGGTTGCGAAAAAAGGGGCTGATAATTGCCTGCGGGAATTTTGACCATCCCTTGATGGGAAACGGCTGGCCCTTGTGCAAAAAGCACCGGGCCAGCTAAAAAACAAATTAAACTATAAATAATTATCTTAATTGCTTAACCTCCGCAGGGGTGACTTCGTGTCCCGCATTGCCCCATTGACTGTAAACATACGTTAGAACGTTTGCAATTTGTTCGTCGGTTAACTGCTGAGCGGGCATCACACTGTTAAACTTTTTGCCATTGACCACAATCTCTCCCGTTAACCCTTTTAACACGGTTTTGATTGCTCTGTTTTTATCTTTATTTAAATAATCAGATTTAGCCAGTGGAGGAAAAGCACCTTCGACTCCTTTGCCATTATCTTGATGACAAGCCATGCAGTTCGCACTAAATATGGTTTTGCCTAAATTAATACGCTCTGTTTTTGATTTGGCTTTAGGGGCTGTCGGTGCCGGACGATCGTCAACATTTTGAATTGTTGATCCCTCTGGCAAATAAACTTCATCAGATAATTTTCCAGAATAAACTTCTTTATTTTCGGGACCCGTGACTTTTAACATTCCTAAAGAGCCTTTATTAAAAGTTCTAAAAATAGAGTGATCCACCAGAATAAATGTTCCTGGAACTTCTAATTTAAATTCGACCATGGTTGATCCGCCGGCAGGCACAAGCGTCGTCTGCACTTGATGGTTCGCCACATTGCCTCCTTCAGTGAAAACATTATCAAAAATTTCTCCAATCACATGAAAACTAGAAATTAAATTGGGTCCGCCATTTCCCACAAACAACCTCACGGTCTCACCTACGTTAGCTTTAATGGCATTATCGCCAGCGAGTGCCCCTACTGATCCATTGAAGACCACATATTCAGGCTCTTCTTTTAAAGCTTTTTCCATACTAAAAGGCTGCAACCCCGGTTCTCCAAATTTACCTTTGGTATAGAACTCACTTTGCATTACATAATATTCTTTATCAACTTTGGGCATCCCCTCTTTTGGTTCCACTAAGATAAGACCATACATCCCATTAGCAATATGCATTCCCACCGGAGCCGTCGCACAATGATAAACATAAAGTCCCGGGTTAATGGCTTTGAAACTAAATGTCGATGTATGTCCCGGTGCTGTTAAAGAAGAAGCCGCCCCGCCGCCTGGTCCGGTGACCGCATGTAAATCGATATTGTGCGGCATTTTGCTGGAGGGATGATTACTCAAATGAAATTCCACCAGGTCGCCTTCTTTCACACGAATAAATTTACCGGGTACTGATCCGCCAAAAGTCCAAAAGGTGTACTCCACACCGTCGGCTAAACGTTTAACCACTTCTTTGGTTTCTAAATTAACAATCACTTTAGTGTTATTTCTGCGGGTAATGGGAGGAGGCACATTGGGAGCATCTGTTAAAACTGCATTCTCCTGACCCACAATTTCAGCTTCTCCCGCTCCTTGAATGAGTGTCCATCCGGCGGAGGCCAGCATGACCACAAATAAAATAAAAAAAACTTTCTTCAAATTTTTAATCATAAACTCCCTTTCTTCTTTTATATTATGCCCAACCTTAATTGGCGTTGCACGTTTTTTGTATGAGGTGCATCATAAAAACGCACTCATTAATTTATTTTTTTGCACTTCATTTAACTTTTCATCTAGGGTCGGAAACAAGTAAATTTCCTCCCGACGATGGTGATGTTCGATTAAGCCCTTAAACAGAGCCTGGTGATCTAAGAGCTTCAATAATTCTTGGTCACGCAAAATTTTTGTTTTGGTGACTTTGATGGCATAAAGCCTTTCATAGAAACGGTGCACAAATTCTTTAATACGCTTGTGTTCTCCCGTAAAAAGCAAAACCTCCCCGCCCTCTTTTTCATAACTGGCATAAGCCGGCAACAGCCAGCGTTCTTCTAAATCAATGTGTTCATTAAGCGCAATTTCATATTTTTGCAAAACACCAAAAGCCCCATCAACATCGCGATCGATCAAAGCCTTCTGATGCAAAAAAAATAAATCTTCATGTTCAGCATGGAGCTGAGCAATTTGCTTAAAACTTAAGGCTGGTTTGTACATATGACCAGGTTTGAGAAGCCGTGCCATTGAGCGCTTTGCCCGGATTAAATAAAGACAGCCCGGCATTAAATCCAATATTATCTTCTAATTGAGTTTGGTAATGTATAAAATATTCACTGCC
>CAYMKA010000039.1:0-11762 GCA_964390935.1 uncultured bacterium | reverse complement strand
ATCCTGTCACCTTTGATAATTTCTGTGCGCCACTCGGTGAAATTAACGAAAAAATTTCTAGAATGTTTGGGCCGGTCTCGCATTTAAACGCTGTCGTAAATTCACCTGAACTGAGAGATGCCTATACTGCGGCTCTGCCACTTTTGTCTGAATACTCAACCGAAATGAAACAAAACCCTGAAATATTTAAAAAATATGCTGAGATTAAAAACGGACCTGAATATTCTAAATTAGACACGGCGCAAAAAAAAATTGTAGACGATGCCTTACGTGATTTTAAATTAGCCGGCATAGATTTATCTGATGATAAAAAAAAGATTTACAAAGAAATTGTTTCTAAACTCAGTCAGATTTGTTCTAAATATAGCGACCATGTTCTCGATGACACCAATGAGTTTGAACTGCTGATTACCGATAAAAACGAATTAAAGGGTTTGCCTGAATCAGTCCTTGCGGCGACCCATCAAAGAGCGGTTCAAGACGGCAAGGGCAAGGAAGGCGAAAATATTTGGAAGATCACTTTAGAAGCCCCCAGCCTTATTCCCGTAATGAAATATGCCGAGAATGATGCTCTCCGTCAAAAGCTTTATACCGCCAATATTACCCGTGCTACCAAAGGAGAACGCGACAACACTCCACTTATGCATGGAATTTTAAAGCTTCGGAAAGAACTGGCCGAGTTAGTTGGTTTTAAAAATTATGCAGGGTATTCGTTAGCGACCAAAATGGCTAAAAGTGAAAAAGAAGTTTTTGAATTTTTAGAAGATTTAGCTCTAAAAAGTAAATCCAAAGCGAAAAAAGATTTAGAAGAAGTAAAAGAATTTAAAAAAGCTTTGACTGGCAGAAATGATGACTTAACTCCTTGGGATTTTGGTTACTACAGTGAAAAGCTTCGCCAAAAAAACTTTGATTACTCAGACGAAGAACTGAAGAAATATTTTCCAGAACCCAAAGTTTTAAAAGGACTTTTTGAAATTATTGAACGACTTTATGGATTTAAAGTCACTGAAAGCAAAACAGATACCTGGCATAAAGATGTGCGTTTTTATGATTTAAGAGACAAACAAAACAATTTGCAGGGACAACTCTTTATGGATTTATATGCTCGCCCTAATAAGCGTGGCGGAGCCTGGATGGATGAGTGTATCGCCCGTAAAAAAGTAAATAATCAAGTTCAAGCACCCGTTGCTTACATTAACTGTAATTTCAGCGGACCGATTGGCAATGACCCGGCACTATTTACATATGATGACGTCAGAACGTTATTTCACGAAACTGGTCATGCGCTGCATCACGTTTTAACTAAAGTGGATTATTTAGATGTCAGCGGGATCAATGGGGTGCCTTGGGACGGCGTGGAACTGCCTTCACAATTTTTTGAAAATTGGATTAACGAAAAAGAATCTCTCGATTTATTTGCCAGTCATTATCAGACCGGTGAAAAAATTCCAGACGGCTTATATCAAAAAATGAAAGCCGCCCGTAATTTTATGTCTGGTTATCAAATGATGAGACAACTGGCTTTTGCTTTATTTGATATGCATCTGCATACCGATTTTGATTTAGGCGGCAAAAAAAGTATTAATCAGCTCGTTAAAGAAATTTGGAAAGAGACCGGAATGCTGCCACAGCCTGAAATAGCTCGCTTTGAAAATAGTTTTTCGCACATTTTTGCCGGCGGTTATGCTGCCGGTTATTACAGTTACAAATGGGCTGAAGTTTTATCTTCTGATGCATTTTCTAAATTTGAAGAAAAGGGAATATTCGATCAAGCTACTGGCAAAGAATTCTTGGAAAAACTCCTCTCGCGCGGCGGATCAGATGACTTTTTAAAAATGTTTATTGAGTTTAGAGGCCGTAAACCCTCATTAGAACCCCTTTTAAAGCATGCGGGGATTAAGAATTAAGCCCCAAAGCCTGCAATTAAGCCCTGTTTGTGTCGATAACTTAGCAGGTATCTATCATGAAAATATTTTTAAAAAATATTAAAGCGCATTCCTATCTGCCTTATTATTTTGGTCTTTTTGGCAAAGAAAAAAGAGCAGAAACAAATTCATTAAGTCGTACTGAAAAAATACAAAAAATTAAATTTTTCAAAAAAAGGATCAAGGATACAGAATATCTTGACCACGCTATTGATGTGATCGCACATGGATTAACTGAAAAGCTCACCAAAAAAGAAAAACCTGATTTAAATAAGCTCTAAAACAAAAAAGCCGCCGGAATACTTCCCAGCGGCTGATCGTTTTTCAATTACTCCCCCTTTACGCGAAGCGTGCCTTCGGTAGGGGGTTGGGGGGCCTTCTTACGCAGGTTGTTTTAAAGCAGCTAAAGCCTTTTCGTAGTTAGGTTCGTTAACAGTCTCAGAAACTTGTTCGGTGTATAAAACTTTGTTGTTTTCATCAACAACAATCACGCTGCGAGAGCATAGACCTTTTAAACCACCGTCTACAAATTCCAAACCATAATCTTTAGCAAAAGAACTTCTAAAAGCAGACAAGGTTACAACACCTTGAATCCCTTCTGCACCACAAAAACGGTTTTGAGCAAAAGGTAAATCTTTAGAAATACACAAGACCACAGTGTTATTTAATGCAGCGGCTTCTTGGTTAAACTTACGAACAGAAGCAGCACAAGTTCCTGTATCGATACTAGGGAAAATATTTAAAATTTTCTTTTTGCCGGCAAAACTAGCCAGATTCGCTTCAGACAAATCACCTTTTACTAAAGTGAAATCTTTTATAGTAGATCCAACTGCTGGAAGAGCTCCTGAAGTGTTGATGGCATTTCCTTTTAATGTAATCTGTGTCATTTTTTTCTCCTTTTGAATCGGAGGATACATATCCTCCGTTACGTTTATCTACTTTCTTTTCACTCCAGCCAAATCTTGTAATGTTCTCCAGTTTTTTAAACGATCGCTTTGAGCGTCTAAAATAATTTGACTAGGATTACCGTCTTTATCAAATTGTTTCATGAAGCGTCCTTCTGATCGGGCAAACTCTACGAAATCAACAGCCTTACCGGTTTTAGGATTTACATACCAGTCATCAACAAGTCCTGGGTTACCTTGCAAACTAAAACGTTCAGCCATTGTTTCCCCTTTGCGAGGATCGTAGATAAACAGAGGGAACGCGCGAGTATCAACCGCTAATTTTGCTTGCGAACTAGCCATATTATCCGCAACACCGTGTTCAGGCTGACAGGTGGTGTAAACGTTAATCACTGCAGGTCCAGGGAATTCATTCGCAGTCATCACGGCTTTGTAGAAATGGTTAATATGAGCAGCAGTGGTTTGAGCAACGAATACATCAGGGTGCATTGCTGCAATCAGCGCTAATTCTTTACGACGTTCTGTTTTACCAAACACAGAAGTTCCGTGGTTAGCCATTTTGGCGTTTTGCGCCATGTAAGTTCCGGTCGAAGCTTGACCACCGGTATTTGAATAAACTTGAGTGTCCATCACAAAAACTTTAATGTCAGCGCCAGAAACTAATAAACGAGATAATGATTGGAATCCAATATCGTTCATCGCGCCGTCGCCACCAATGACCCATAAACGTTTTTTCTGCCAGCCTTGCTGATCCCATCTCATACGAACACCCATTGCATCAGCAGGAGCATTTTCAAAAAGTGAATTGGTCCAGCTGGTTGCAAAAGGATTGTAAGGATAGGTCGAGCTGTAAACAGTGTTGCAGCCGGTTGCAGCCACAATGCCAATATCTTCTTTAGGATAAACGAAACCCGTCGCAGCCATAAGCATACGAAGTGCAGTTCCTTCACCACAACCCATACAAGATCCTGCACCACCCACGTATAAAAGAGATTCGTCTTTTAACATGAGGTCAGCGAGAATTTTTTCATTAATAAATTCTTTAGGAGTTGGAGGAGTTTCTTGTTTGAAGAATTTAAAGCTCAAACGTGCTTCATCTAAAACTTCTTTATTTTTAGGAATCATTTTCAGCGCATTTTTTTGAGGGCCACAAACAGTGACACACTCTGCGCAACCTTTACATTTGGTTGGGTCAATAAAAATCCCAAACTTACCGCCGGTCTGACCTTTTTTCTGAGGAAGCTCATAATATTTTTGTGTTTTGGCCCAGTGTTTACTGATTTGTTGTTTTTCAGCAGCGTTGTGAGTGGCCATTGATTTCTCAATCGTTTCGTCTGGAATCACTTTTGCCAAAATAGCAGTATCAGGACATTCAGTCACACAGTCCATACAACCTACGCAGTTTTCGGCAATAAATTCTGGGATCTCAGGAGCGATGTAAGAGAAGTCTCTAAAAGCACCCGTCGCTGCCGGAATAATACTGCGAGCTACTTCGGCGTTAGCTTCGAGGCCTTCTTCAGCTGTTCCGTGGTTATACGAATCAACAACACGGTTAATAAAATCTTTTGCGTCTAATTGTTTATCGGTAATGTGTGCCATTTTTTATTTTCTCCTTAAATTATTTGGCCATTGCCGGAGTCTTATCCGGCTGATTAATCACGCTTGCTGGAATTTCAAACACGTCAGTAAAACCTTTTTTTACTGCAGTCATGTTGTCTGCGATCACACGATCACCACGTTTACCAAAGTATTTACGCAGTGAATGTTCTACTTCTTCAAATACTTGAGCTTCGGTTAAACCTCTTTGCTTAATGTAAGGAGTTGATTTTAAGAAGATTCCCAAAAGCACAATCCCCTGCATACGTTGCACAAGATCAGGGCTGGAAGAAACTTCTTTAGCAATTTTCACTGTATCGAGCGCCAGAACTTTAATTTTTTTATCGCGAATTTCTTTGCGGCCCTTTTCAGGAATACGCTGCCAAATTTTTAATGGATCGGTTTCTTCTGATTGGATAAATAACAATCCACCGTCTTGTAAACCATGCAGCGGGTTACCCAAGTTAAACGCATTGACGTCATTCAAAGGCACAAACTCTACATAATTTAATTCACAGTGAGTTTTAATATGGTCTTCAGCAATCGTTAAATAGTAAGTAGTTGGAAGACCTTTTTTTTCTGAACCGTACTTAGGATAAGCCTGTACATAAAGTTTGAACAAATCAGCGGCAATCGTCGCAATCACTTTGTTTGTGGTTACTGAACCATATCCACCCACCGAGTGTCCGCGCATTGAGAAAGCCCCTTTTGGTCGAACATCTGGATCTTCTCCCGTGGTTAATGCAGAAGGGTGTTTAATCCCTAAAGAGAAAAATGTTTTAGGATTTTTACTCATCATATTTTCATAAGTCGCAATTAAATCGCCAGGACGTACGTCACGAGAACCAAGTCCATAAACACCAGAATAAATTTTAGGAATGCTGGTGATTTTAGCGTAACCATTTTCGCCCCACATTGCATCTGTAAACGCAGCTTTAATTTCAGCAGTTAATGGGTTTGATTGCATTAAAGGAATATCCACACGCTCAATCACTGAAATCACTTTGGCATTTTTTAAACGTTCTACAATTTGTTTACCAGGGAAAGGTCTAAAACTTAGCACTGTTAAAGCACCCGCTTTCACACCTTTATTGCGTAAAAAGTCGACAGTAGGCTGCAGTGTTTCCATCGCCGAGCCCATGCCCACAATGACATATTCTGCATCTTCTAAACGATAAGGCAATGTATGGTCATAATGACGACCTGTATTTTTTTCAAATTCTTTAAAAGCATCTTCTAGATGATGCGCCACCGTGTCGTAGAAAAAGCGTTGAGCCACTTTGCCCTTCATGTAAGAGTCTTGGTTTTGAACTACGCCCACCATGACAGGCCGTGCTGGATCAAAATAGTTAATTAATTTTTCGTTCGGATCACCAACAAACTCTTTCATAAATTCAGGTTCGGGATGAAGAATATTTTCTACCGTGTGAGTGGTTAAGAAACCATCTTGAATATTCATAAAAGGTGTTTCAGAAGCTTCTGAAGCACGGCGTGCAATCAGAGCCAAGTCGCCCGTTTCTTGAGCATTACGCGCAAAAACCATCCCCCAACCCACATCAGCACAACCCATCACGTCGTCGTGACCACAGTGTACGTTTAAAGATTGAGAAGTCATCGCGCGAGAACCAATGTGCAGTACCATCGGAAGTCTTTTCCCAGAAATGGTGTAAAGAACTTCTTTCATTAAAATTAAACCTTGGCCAGAGGTAAAGTTAGAAACACGGCCGCCGGCCAATGCAAAACCTTCACAAGTAGTTTGTGCTGAGTGTTCTGATTCAAGTTGAGTAAACTGAAGCGGCTCGCCCCATAAATTTTTAACGCCGTTAGAGTGGGCTAATTCATAGCCTTGGCCCATAGTTGTTGATGATGTAATTGGAAATGCTGCTGCGCCTTGTGTAATGTGGGTTTCGACCCACACCACCGCTCCGGCTCCGTCAGTTGTAGACGGAATGCCAGGGTATTTCACGTTTTTACCACTTTGAGATGACATACTCGCTCCTTAAACTAAAATTAGAAAAAATACAAAAAAGAAATGCCGGGTATGTTAACACAACCTGTTTTAGGCCACTACCCCGCACTCAAACAAAATTTAATATCTCTTTTAGCTTTTTAAGAGCTTTTCCTCTATGGGAAACCGTATTTTTAAGTTCCAAGGGGATTTCAGCTGTCGTTTTGCCAAAAGGCGGGTAAAAGAAAATCGGATCATAGCCAAAGCCCTCTAGGCCCCGCATTTCATGGGTAATTAAGCCCTCTATCGTCTCTTCTATCTTATAAGTCTTTCCTTCAGGACTTATTAAAGCTAGGGCACACACAAATCGCCCTGTTCGCTTATCTTCAGGCAAGTTTGGAATCTTTTTTAACTCTTCGAGAATCTTGTTACAAAAATCAAAATTAGTGGGGTTTTTTACTCCTGGATAACGCGCTGAATAAATTCCTGGTCTTTTGCCTAGAGCATCGACTTCTAGGCCCGAATCATCCGCTAGCACCCAAGCTCCATTAAGATTTTTTTCATTTTTCTTCTTTAAAAAATCATGCAGAGCTTCTGCTTTGATGAGTGCATTTTCCATAAAGGTCAGGCCCGTCTCTTCGACATCAACATCAAAACCAATTTCTTTTTGAGTTTTAATTCCAGGTAAATTTAGATATTCTGAAATTTCGCGGGCTTTGTGCAGATTGCCAGACGCGATAATTAAATTCATTTATTTTGCAGCAACTTTTTCGAGTGCTTTTTTACCGATATCTTTTCTAAAATATCGGCCCTCAAAATCAATTTTATTCACTTCAAAATAAGCATCACGGATCGTATCTTTTAAATTTGGCCCCACTGCGGTGACAGATAAAACTCTACCGCCGTTAGTTAAAACTTGGCCGTCTACAGATTTGGTCCCGCTATGAAAAGCAGTGCCTTTATCAACATTTTCTAAACCCGTAATTGTTTTGCCTGTTTCATATTTCCCAGGATAACCATTTGAAGCCATAACGACTGTCACCGCATTGGCCTGTTTCCATTTCACATCTATTTGATCAAGTGTTCCAGCATGAATGGCTTCAAAAATATCAACAAGATCAGTTTCAAGAAGCGGCAAAATCACTTGGGTTTCAGGGTCCCCAAAGCGTGCATTAAATTCCACAACTCTAGGGCCAGTGGCTGTAATCATTAGCCCGGCATATAAAATTCCTTTGAAAGGAATGCCTTCCATCGCCATGCCTTCCACCATCGGGCGAAAAACTTCCGCATCAATTTGTTTTTTTAATTTTTCAGTAATGATCGGTGCGGGAGCATAGGCACCCATCCCGCCGGTATTGGGACCTTCATCATTATCGTAAATGGCTTTGTGATCTTGAGCGGCAATCATGCTGATAAAATTTTTGCCGTCTACAAATGCCAAAACCGAAGCTTCTTGTCCGCTCATGAATTCTTCAATCACAACTTGTGCCCCGGCTTCTCCAAAAACTTTTTCAGCCATGACCGATTTTAAAAATTTAAGACCTTCTGACAAAAGTTTTGCGACAAGGACTCCTTTACCAGCAGCAAGTCCATCAGCCTTAATGACGATAGGAAAATGAGACATAAATAAATGTTCTTTAGCAAGTTGTTCGGTATCAAACGTAGCCGACTCGGCAGTGGGCACCGAATATTTTTTCATAATCTTTTTAGCAAATTGTTTACTGCCTTCAAGCTGAGCTGCTTTGGCATTGGGTCCAATAATTTTAAGACCTTGTTTTTCAAAGTAATCCACTATGCCAGCAACCAGTGGAACCTCAGGACCAACCACTGTCATGTCAATTTGATTCGTCTTCACAAATTCAGCTAAATTTTTGAAATCTTCTGTTTTATTGGCGGTAGGAATATCGACTAGTTCTGCAATTTGAGCGATGCCCGGATTCCCTGGGGCACAATATAACTTTTCACATTTAGGACTTTGTTTTAATTTCCAGCACAGCGCATGTTCGCGCCCGCCGGAACCAATGACTAAGATCTTCATAAAGCGATTATATATGAGTGCTAGTTTTCGGAAATCTCGTTTTTTTCGATCATGGTGCGGCCAACCAAAGATTTTCCGGTAAAAAATAAAATGGGCTGGTTGATGCCGTGAATATTTACTTTTACAAAGCCTGTTTTATTGTGAGCGGAAACTTTTTTTATTTTGATATGGGGATTACTTTTTAAACCGCGCATACCGCGAATTTGTTTGGCCAATTCTCGGCGGACATTTTTATTTTCATTGTTATTTGGCATGTTGACCCTTTCTTTCGTTGCTTCATGCCCCCAATATTTATCGCCGGAATATTCAAAAAGTTGCATAATTCAACTTCAAAATAGAAATATAAGGAGCCACTATGACAGTCAAAAAAGGATCCCTTTTTATTATTTTTATGACAGTGTTTATTGATCTAATCGGCTTTGGCATCATCATTCCACTTCTTCCTTTTTATGCTCAAAAATTTGGAGCCAGCGTCATTGAAATTGGTTTTTTAATGACCTCTTTCTCTCTTTTGCAATTTTTACTATCTCCCATGTGGGGAAAAATTTCTGACCATGTCGGGCGACGACCGATTCTGCTTTTAGGACTATTTGGATCAGCTCTTTCTTACATTATTTTTGCACTCGCCCCCACCTTGCAATGGATTCTTATTTCACGCTGTATTGCCGGCATATGCGGTGCCACCATTTCAACTTCTTTTGCATATATCAGCGACATCACGACTGCCGAAAATCGCACCAAAGGCATGGGCATTGTCGGCGCAGCTTTTGGGCTGGGTTTTATTTTTGGACCTGCCCTAACCGGTGTTTTTGCAGGGCACAGTGAAACCTTGCCTCTTTATATTGCTTCCGGTATTTGCTTTGCCAACTTCTTATTAGCACTTATTCGTTTGCCGGAGTCGCTTGCCGAAAAAAAGACCGAAAAGTTAAAGCTTTCGCACTGGTTGCCGCTTAACAATTTGTGGCATCTCATTAAAATTCCGCGAGTCCCCGCTCTTTATGCTATTTATTTTTTAACTATTTTTGCTTTTTCAATGATGGAGTCTACTTTTGCTTTGATGGGTCAAAAACTCTACGGATTTAATGTGCAAACAATTTCTTATCTTTTTGTTTATATCGGCGTCGTTTTAGCCGTCATGCAGGGCGGACTCATTGGCCGACTTTCTAAAAAATTCGGTGAAAAAAAGTTAATGCTGGCTGGTCAATTGGCTTTAGCTATCGGTGTAGGACTTTTGCCTTTCAGCCCTAATCTGGGTATTTTTATCGGAGTGAATACTTTAGTCGCGATGGGCTTTGGCATGAATAATCCTTCTGTCAGCAGCACAGTTTCAAAAGTCGCTCCAGATAAAGAAAAAGGTTTTGTCTTAGGCGGTGTGCAATCAATGGGCAGTTTGGGCAGAATTTTAGGTCCGGTAGCCGGAACCATTGTGTTTCAACAGTTTGCAGTCAGCGCACCGTTTACTTTAGGAGCGACAGTTTTAGCAATCACTCTCCTATTAACTTTATTTTTTGTTCCTTAATTTTAAAGTTGGCAAATTAAAATTCAGGTTCTTGGACCCAAATAAAATCGTTTTCAACTTTGGTTTGAAAAACGAGTAAGGTTTTGTCGGGATCTACATTGTTTTCGCCAGTTGTTAAATTAAACGTCCAGCCATGCAGCGGACAAGTCACTTCGTTAAAACAAATTTGACCTGATGAAAGTGTCGCACCTTTGTGGGGACAGGAATTTTCAAAAGCAAAATGTTTTCCCTTTTGCATCGTCAAAACTCCCTGCACACCGCTTAAATGAAAAAGTTTAAATTCACCTTCAGTAATTTCAGAGACAGGAAAAATTTTTCGAAAAGCCAAGAGAGTTAATTATTCTGCAACGCCAATAGATTCAACCGGGCATTGCTCTTTAGCATCTTTGCAGGCAGCCAATTCTTGATCATTTTCAGGTTGTTTATAAACCACATCGTGGTCGCCTTGTTCAGATTCACGGAAATTATCAGGAGCGACGGTGGCGCAAACCGAACACAAAATGCACGACTTATCGACAAACCATTTGCCGGCAACATTGTCATCCCATTTTTCATTGATATCGGCCATTAGGCGATTATGCAGACAGTCAAAAAATTTGACAAGAATTACTGCTGGCGTTCAATCTTAACTGCCATTTGGGCTGTTGCACGTTTAATTAATTTTTCTCGATTAATGTAGGCCCCCTTAGGAACTCTTCCTGTAATTGGCCTATCGGTAAAAATTCTTATTCCCTTCTCTAAAGTATTGGGCAAAAACTTCTTCACTCTTTTTGGGTCAATGTTTTGTGATTCGCTCACCTGTGTTTCTAAAAATTTAACTCCTCCAAATATAATTTCTGCATGTCTTGGAATTTTTGGAAAATCAAGGATGTTAAGGTTTAATTCAGGAAAAGTATCCATGAGCGCATAAACATATGAGCCTTTCCAATAAGGGGTTCGAAAAAGAGTAAAAGGATTTTTAGAAAAAACTTTTTCAAATTTAATACGAGTGCCTGCGGCATTTAACAGAAGTCTCTTAGCTTCTAAATATTTTTTCGAGAGCATAAGGGCTTGAAACCCTTCAATTTTTAAAAATGCTAAAGATTTCAATCTTTCTCTGCCCGCTTCTTGCCCCTGCGAATAGTGAGGTAAGTCATATTCAGTGGCCAAGGTTTTTAAATCAACTCCTTGATGAAGAATAACGACTTTAGTTAATAAATTTTTCATAGTCTCTGCCTTTCAGATATTTATCGTCCCTTTACAAAAAACAATTCAAAAATATAATGGCCTAATGAGTCAAATAGGTCTATTCGATTTAACCCCTGCTGCCCCGGAGAAATCTGATAAAAAAAGTGAAAATATTGTTATTTGGGATATTGAAACTCAATCAACCATTAAAGACGTGGGTGGCCTTAATAAATTACGCATTTCTGGTGCGGTTGCCTACAGTTCTGCCGATCAAAAATACCACCGTTATACCGAAAGCAATATCCAAGATTTAATAAAACTTTTGCAAACTGCAACGCTTTCAATTGGTTTTAATACTTTAGGTTTTGATATTCCCGTTTTAAATAATTACACCCTGCCAGGCGCGCTGGACGGCATCAAGCAGCTCGATTTAATGGATGTCATTTATAAAAAATATAATTTTAGAGTAGGGCTGGGCAACATTGCTTCTGCCACATTAGGCGTTGGTAAATCAGCCGACGGATTACAGGCGATCGAATGGTTTAAAAACGGCCAAATCGATTTAATGCTCGATTATTGTGAACAGGACGTCAAAGTCACTAAAGAGGTCTATGAGTTTGGTAAAAAAAATACCTAGATCATACACTGAACTACAAAAAGAGTT
>CAYMKA010000038.1:0-11977 GCA_964390935.1 uncultured bacterium | reverse complement strand
ATTTTGCTGAACGATTTTTGTTAAGAACATTAGCTCAGTTTAATGCCAAAAGTCTCTGCAAACGTTCGGCATATTTCTTCTCAGCATTGGTGATCAATTGTTTCAAAGACAAACGAGTTCTGGTATGTACAAATAATGTTTTTTTATTAATAGGCGCAATATGAGCAGTGCTGTTTCTTCTAATGGTCGCCGTTTGATAAACCGGCCTTTTTAATTTTACATATTTACCATTTCGTTTCACTTTTTTATAACGATAACCCACTAAATTTTTTACTTTAGCCGAAAAGCGGTAAGAATATTCTTTTTCAGGATCAATAATTTCATAGTGCAGATGCGGGCCCGTTGTGCGATGTCCGGTATCTCCCGACTCAGCGACTACGCGGCCCAGAGGAACTTCATCGTCCACACTTACATTAATTTTACTTAAATGTTTGTAACGGGTGATCAAGCCATTTTTATGTTGAATATGAATTGTTTTTCCAGCACCTGTATCTTCATCATGCGAAACCCAAATCACCTTGCCAGGGTATGGATTAAAAATTTTAGTGCCTTCAGAAGCTGGCAGATCGGTGCCCTTATGAAAGTTGAGCACAATTTTTCTGCGGCGAGAACGTAATGGATCACGGCGCCAACCTGCCTTGGATGAAATGCGACCGCAGACAACAGGTTCAAAATATAAATAAGTTTGTTTGCCGTCCACTTGAGCTCTTCGCTCAACAGATGACATAAATTGTTCCCACAATAAATGAAGTTTAACGGCATCCGTTGTCGATTTAATTTCTTTCACAACAGATTCTTTATTTTTCCCGACAAAATAATTTTCTATGTAATAAAGCAAGGCGAGTCGTTCTTCTTGAGTGCTTAATTTATCGTTTGAAAGAGGTGGCAGTGTTGGCTTATAAATTTCATCTGTAGGGGCTGAACGAAAACTAAGCGGAACTTCTTTACCCTTGGTTAAAATAAAAACAATCTTTTGATCTGCAGCAGAGTTCAGATTGGTTAAATAATTTCCAAAGCCTTTTTGAAAAGAGGAAAACTCTAGAGACTTTTTAAAACTCTCTAACTCTTTAAAACCTAAAGCTCTGGCAAGAGGCAAAATGGTTCTTTCAATTTTTAAATAATATTCGAGATTATCTTTTTTAATGGGAAAGTTTTTAGGAGCAATGTTTGTCACCCCCAAATAATGCATGAGCTCAGGAAAATGTCTTTTCACTAAATAATCATAAAAATTATGTTCGGTTTGCATCGGGGTATATGGCACATGACGATAAAAATCATCCCGGTAACATTCCATCATTTTTTTAAGACGATCTTGTTTTACATTGGAATTCAAACCTTTTAAGTTATTTTTTACAAAATTTTCAAATTCATTTTGTTCGCTAGCAACCGTAATGAGTGGAACAGGCTTAACCAAAGAATTAATTTTGACACTCGGTTCGGCTCCGCTCACCGAGCGTAGTCGAGGTGACATTGTAACTACAGTTTTTTTAGTTTCTGGAGAAGCAGGCAAAGTCTTATAAAGCTTGAGATCCTCAGGCTTATGAATTGGCCTGATAGGTGTTGTTATCATTAGGGTCGGAACTCTTAATTCGGGCGGCACTAAGGACCTCCTATTTCTATCAACTTAAACATTAATCGTTACTTTACGATCTCAATTTCAAAAATTTTTGAGAAATGTGATCTGCCTTACGATTGCCTAAGTAAAAGGACGTTGATATATTCCAAAAATGACTAAAACCCTACTCGCTCAACCTAAAACCGGCACCAAAATCACGATGAAAAACGGCAAATTAGTCGTTCCCAACGATCCGATTATTGCCTACATCGAAGGCGACGGAATTGGCTCTGACATTAGTCCCGTCATGAAAAATGTCATTGATGCCGCTGTCAAAAAAGCTTACGCCGGTAAAAAAGAAATTGTATGGCATGAAGTTTATGCAGGTGAAAAAGCGAACACGGTTTACGGCGAAACCATTTGGCTGCCTGACGAAACGATCACAGCGATTAAAGAATATGTTGTGGCGATCAAAGGTCCGCTCACTACTCCTGTTGGCGGCGGAATTCGTTCACTCAATGTGACTCTACGTCAGATGCTCGACCTCTATGTTTGTTTAAGACCTGTAAAATATTTTAACGGCGTTCCTTCGCCCGTAAAAAAACCAGAAGACATCGACATGATTATCTTCCGTGAAAATACTGAAGACATTTATGCCGGCATTGAATTCAAAGCCGGTACGGATGAACAAAAGAAAATGTTAACACTGCTGCAAAAAGAATTTCCCAAACTTTCAGAAAAAATTCGCTTTGGCAAAGAAACCCCTGATGAAATTGGCATTGGCGTGAAGCCTGTTTCTAAAAAAGGCACTCAGCGTCTGGTTCGTTCTGCCATTCAATATGCTCTGCGAGAAAAAAGAAAAAGCGTGACGATCGTCCACAAAGGCAACATCATGAAATTTACTGAAGGCAGTTTTCGTGACTGGGCTTATGAATTAGTAAAATCTGAATTCAGCGACGTTGCGGTCAGCTGGGATGACTGTCAGGGTAATCCAGGTGACAAACTTTTAATAAAAGATGTCATCGCTGATAATTTTTTACAACAAATTTTATTGCATCCTAGTGAATTTGACGTGATCGCAACTCTTAATTTAAATGGTGATTACATTTCTGACGCACTTGCTGCTCAAGTGGGTGGAATCGGTATCGCTCCAGGAGCAAACATTAATTACGATAACGGCTTTGCCATTTTTGAAGCGACCCATGGCACTGCTCCAAAATATGCCGGCAAAGACATGGCCAACCCCGGTTCGATTTTATTATCTGCTGAAATGATGTTGCGCTACTTAGGCTGGACCGAAGCTGCTGATCAATTGATTGTTGCCTTTCAAAAAACACTTGATCAAAAAACGGTGACTTACGATTTTGAACGCCATATGACGAATGCCAAAAAACTTTCAACTTCTGAATTTGGAAACGCGATTATTAAAAATCTTTAAAAGAAGAAAAGTCTAGTGTAGTTGGTGAGAGAGAGTCTTTAGGTTTTCAATTTCGGTAATCATGATGCCAGATTTTTTTAGCATCTTGCGGGTAATGTCGTCACCTAAAGTAAAACAAATCAACCAGCCCGAAGTTTTCTTTTTAGTTTCTTTTTCCAAGGCATCTTTTACTTTAGAAAGTCCTTCACATTCTTTTTCACTGATGTTGCCGCGTTTGCTGCGGATATCAATTAACAAATTAGGTTTAGCACCCTTCGCTTTGGCCAAAATGTAAGAACCGCTGAGCTTGGCGTTGATGCGTTTCATTTGAACGATGGTGACTTCTTCAAAAGGAGGCAACTTATAATCTTTTTTTTCTTGAGAAAACAATGACTGCTTTAAGTTAGGCAATCGTTGGATCATGTTCATCACATAATCGCGATGCAAAAGCTGTTCTGGAATTAAGGGAAGTCCGCCTCGCATAGTCAGAAAAGTATTATACCGAATAATGAATTTCAGCGCCACGCTTATTTTTAGACTGCTCAGTCTGCGATTTTGGAGTTAAGATTGTTCGTTCTTGTTTTATTGTTTTTTTAAAGGAGTCAAAACATGAAAAGAAAAAAAATTACCGTGGTTGGCGCAGGAAATGTGGGAGCCACGACCGCTCTTTATTTAGCTCAAAAAGAATTAGGCGATATCTATTTGGTAGACGTCGTAGAAGGCGTTCCTCAAGGCAAAGCTCTCGATATTATGCAAACCCGCCCTATTCAAAACTTTGACGTGAACGTGATTGGTTCAAATGACTATGCCGTGACTAAAGACTCTGATATTTACGTAGTAACAGCCGGACTTGCTCGTAAGCCTGGCATGGATCGCTTAGACCTTCTTAAGAAAAATGCTGAAATCATTACAGGCATTACTGAACAAATTAAAAAACATTCCCCTAACTCGATTATTATCATGGTTTCAAACCCCATCGACGTGATGGTTTATTTAGCTTACAAAGTCTCTGGCTTTCCTGCTCACCGTGTGATTGGCCAAGCCGGCGTTTTAGATTCAGCCCGCTTTGCTTATTTTATTGCTGAAAAATTAAACGTTTCTGTTCGCGACATTTCTCCCATGGTCTTGGGTGGACACGGTGGCACCATGGTGCCTGTGGCTCGTTACACTACTGTTAATGGCGTGCCTTTAACTGACTTGCTATCAGCAGCTGAAATTGAACCTCTCATTCAACGTACTCGTGATGGCGGCGCTGAAATTGTTAACTTATTGAAAACAGGCTCTGCTTACTATGCTCCGGCAGCAGCAACGACTGCGATGGTTGAAGCCATTGTTCGTGATCAAAAAAGAATTATGCCCTGCTCTGTTTTATTAAACGGACAATATGGCATTAAGGATGTTTTCGTTGGAGCTCCTGTTTTGTTAGGTGCTAAAGGTCTCGAAGAAATTAAAGAACTTAAACTGACAAAAGAAGAATTAACAGCTCTTCAATCAAGTTCGCAAGTTTACGTAAAAAGTATTGCAGAACTGGAAACCGCTAAAGCCTAGTCTTTAGATGAAAAAAGTTTTATTCGTTATCGCACCAGAGCTTTTTCGTGATGAAGAATTTTTGGTGCCATACGAATATTTAAAAAGTAAAGGCATCGATTGTACAATCGCCAGTACAAAAACCGGAATGGCGACTGGAAAACTCGGCGCTAAAGTAAATGCTCACCAAAAATTAGATGAAGTGGCTGCCGATTTTTATGACGCCATCTCGATTACCGGCGGTCCAGGTTCTAAAACTTTTTTGTGGAACAACAAAGATTTAATCGAGCTCATTCAAAACTTTCAAAAACAAAATAAATTAACGGCGGCGATTTGTTCGGCAGCCTGCATTTTGTCTCAAGCGGGCATTATGAAAGGCAAAAAATCTTCCAGTTGGCCAGGTGATCAAGAAAAAGAATTTATAAAACAAGGCGGCGCCACTTTTGTAGAAGCCCCAGTCACTGTGGATGGATTAGCGATTACAGCCGATGGCCCAGCTTCGGCTCAAAAGTACGCTGAAGAAATTTGGAAAAAATTAGTTTAGCCACCCTTCGATACAACGCTTCGCGTCACTCAGGGGGCGAAGTTCTTACTTTTTGAAAATAAAATACGCGGCCAAAATAATTAAGACAAAACCCACAGCATAGTTCCATTTAAAACTTTCTTTTAAATATAAAACTGAAAAACCGGAAAACACAATCAGCGTAATAATTTCTTGAATGGTCTTAAGCTGTGCTGCATTAAAAGTTCCGTGACCAATGCGGTTCGCAGGGACTTGGAAGCAATATTCAAAAAACGCGATGCCCCAGCTCACCAAAATCACAATCCATAGCGGTGAAGATTTAAATTTTAAATGTCCGTACCAGGCAAATGTCATAAAGATATTAGAAATCGTTAATAAAATGATGGTTTTCATATTTTTGTATTGTATCCATTTTTATCTATTCGAGCGTTACAATTCTCCCATGTCCTCAATAATTACTTACCAAGGTCATACGCCCAAAATTCATGAAAATGTTTATATTGCTCCCGGCTGCCAAATTATTGGCCGTGTGACAATCGAAAAAGATGCTTCCATTTGGTTTAACTCGGTTTTGCGTGGGGACATCAACGAAATTATTATCGGTGAAGGTTCTAATATTCAGGATTTATCTTTAATTCACTTAGCTGATACCCTGCCCTGTATTGTGGGGAAAAACGTTTTAGGCGGTCACAAAATTATCTTACATGGCTGTACTGTTGCTGATGACGCAGTGATTGGCATGGGAGCTGTCGTTTTAAACGGTGCCAAAATTGGCAAAGGTGCCATGGTGGCAGCAGGTGCAGTCGTTAAAGAAAACTTTGTTGTGCCTGATGGCATGCTCGCAGCTGGTGTTCCTGCCAAAATTATTGGCCCTGTTTCAGAAAAAGTTCAGAGTGAAAATAAGTTTTATGTCGAAAAATATAAAAAACTGGCCCAGAAATATAAAATAGAATATAAAGCAGAAAGTTAAATTTTTGTTTAGATTTTTTTTGTCTGAGAATCTGTTTTTAGTTCTGTAAATTCTAAATACTCTCCTCTGCCTTGTGAAAAAGTATTTTCAGAACGTTTTTCGATATGCAAATGAGGAGCCGTGGAATGCCCCGTTGAACCCACGCGTGCCATAGGTTGACCTAACTTAATATTCTGACCCATTTCGACATCGATGCCTGAAAGATGTCCGTACAAAGTATAGAAATTACCTTTTGGGGTTTTTGTCATGACCACAACATATTTTCCATAGCCCGTTCTCCCGACTGTATCAATAGAAACCACTTTACCAGGATAAGCGCTGTCTACCGGAGAACCATGCATTGCACCATAATCAATCCCTTGATGTTCTTGAACTTTTCTTTTATTAAAAGGATCCTGTCTTACTCCTTGGCCAGACGACCTATCTCCAGAAGGAGTTAAAAATTCTAATTGCTTTAACTTTGTTTCAGTTTGTTTTTCATATTCTTCTAATTGGACCGGGGTCATTTTAAAAATCAACTTTTCAGCAATAGTGACTTTGACTGCCTGCCTATCAATTTCTCTTAGTTCCGGATGCATCATCAGGCGATGAACTTTTGCTTTTAATAAACCGACATTAAAAATTAAATTCACAAAATCAGGCCCAAACTGCATGTCCTTTTTAAGCATATGCAAAATATTTTTTTCAAATGCCGCGCACATCACAAAAGATTCACGCATCAGTTTGTTTTTGATTGCTGGATTTTTTTCAATTAAAAGTCTGGGACAAATTTCATTTAACTTTTCTTTAATTTGAGGCGATAAACGATCGTATTGCAATCGTTCGCTGAATTTTTTAGCGGCCATCAGGCCAATCATTAAATCGTTGCCGTTTTTACAGGCATGAAAACCATCGCGAAGCGACTCAAAGCCTCGAGATAAAAAAACCAATTTCAATTGATGCACATCGGTTAAACCCAGCTGCTTCACTAACGGCTGCAAATGTCTGTCAGCATAATTCCCTTTAGGAATTTTTTGACCGTTTATGAGACGGTTCAAATAGTTTGCGCTTCCACTCGATAAGCTGGCGCGAGTAAATGAAGTTAGAAAATCTTTAGGCATGGTTCTAGTGGTTATGACCGTGTCCCATCGCAATGATCGTTGGTTTCGACTTAGACTTATCTTTTTCATTTCGAGCCTGCATTTGGCTAAAATCTTGACTCAATTTAGCGACAACATCTTTAGGAAAATATTTCAAAGGATCTAAAACAACTTCCCCCCTCTTGTTTTTAGGAAGATCTTTATCCGCTGAAGTTGCTTTTCTAGATATTTCAAAGTGCAGATGTACGCCGGTTACAGCACCCGTTTTACCTACGCCGCCTAGTTTTTGACCGCCTTTTACTTTCATCCCAAGCACTAATTTGGGATTCATTTTTGAGAGATGAGCGTAAGTCGTAATCGTTCCGTCCTCGTGTCGAATACGAAGATGAATTCCAAAATCACTTTTCTTAGGGTTTCTATTTATACTGATAATCGTTCCGTTAGCAGTTGCATCAACACGGAGGTTTTTTTCACCACCTAGATCAATTCCATTATGAAATTTTCTTTTTCCACTAATGGGATGAATCCTAGGGCCCACTACATCCCGCAACTTAGTCTTACTTAATTTCAAAGGTAAAAGATGAGTCCCTGCTGTTTCTTTTTGAGGACGATCAATTTTTAACTGAGCTCTTAGAGCACTATCAAAAGCTTTAACATCAAAACTCTTCTCAGCAAGTTTTTGAAAAGTCCCTTCTTGAGGCTTTGATATTTTCTGCTCAACACTCTTCTTCTGATTGTCATTCTTTTTATCTATCTTCGATCCTGAATAGTCAGGATGTGCTGGGCCAGAACCGGTTTTATACAGGTGAGTCATATCCATAGATATGCCCTGTTTTGTTGTCAGCCATACCTAAAATACGGTCAAAAAAATATCGAAATTTTATGTTTTATCTACTCTGCCACTTAGGGCACAATAAATAGATGAAAATCTATGGCCACCGTGGTTACAGCGCCAAATATCCTGAAAACACGATTTTATCGATTCAAAAAGCTTTAGACGCAAAAGCGGATGGCGTTGAAATTGACATTAGACCAAACTCAAACGGAGCCTTGGTCCTTAGCCATGACCGAATCATCAAAAAAACAGCCCCTACTCTAGAAGACGTCCTTAAAAAATTTGGAAATCAAATCATCCTTAATATAGAAGTCAAAACACCTGCTGTTGGAAATAAACTTTTTACGTTACTTAAAAAACTGCACATCAAACCCAAGCAGGTCATCATCTCTTCTTTTTTTCACTCCTGGATTATCAAGATGAAGAAAAGATATCCCGTTTATCCCATGGCTTTAATCACTGCCAGCGAAGAAATAGATTTAGGAAGTAAGGCTAAAAAAGCCAAGATTGAATATATCCATGCTTTTTGGGAACGCTTAACTCCAGCGATGACAAAAGAAATTAAAAAAAACAAAGTCCAAATCAATATTTGGACCATTAATGACCTCGATGCTTTCAAAAAAGCCCAAAAATTGAAGATTGCGGGGGTGATTGGAGATGACGTTAAAAAGCTTTACTCTTATAATCGATTTCGGAAATGATTATTAAGCGATTATTTAACTCCTCAATCGGCAACAAATTTTTAGTGGCAATTTCTGGTTTAGCGATGATTGGTTTTTTAATAGCGCACTTAATTGGAAATTTACAAATTTTTATTGGCGCCCACGCTATTAATCAATACGCCTGGTTTTTAAAACAAATTCCTGAGATCACCTGGACTATGCGCCTGGGTTTAATAGCGATGATCATTATTCACATTTTTTTCACCATTAAATTAACTCTCGCTAATAAAAAAGCCCGCCCTCAAGCTTATGCAGTTAAAAAAGCGATGAAAGCGACCCTGTCATCACGCACGATGGCGGTCAGCGGACTCATTGTTTTATCTTTTATTATTTATCATTTAATACATTTCACATTTTTACTCACTCATCCAGAAATTTCTCACTATGTTGATGAAAATGGCTGGCATGATGTTTATAAAATGGTGGTCTTAAGTTTTCAGCAGCCGCATTTAGTTTTTTTCTATGTATTGGCACTTACTCTTTTGTTCTCACACTTACATCACGGCATTCAAAGTTTATTTCACACCCTTGGTTTAACAAACAAAAATTGGTCGCCTATTATTGATAAAGGCGGAAAAGCTTTTGCGCTCATTTTATATTTAGGATATATCTCTATCCCCCTTAGTATTTTGGTAGGACTGGTGAAATAAATGAAATTAAATTCCAACATTCCTGAAGGTCCTCTGGAACAAAAATGGGATAAACATAAATTTAATTTAAAACTGGTTAACCCTGCCAACAAACGCAAATATGAAGTGATTGTGATTGGTTCTGGACTGGCCGGCGGTTCCGCTGCGGCAAGTTTGGCAGAACTGGGTTACAACGTTTCTTGTTTTTGTTTTCAAGATTCTCCCCGTCGCGCGCACTCGGTGGCCGCGCAAGGCGGTATTAACGCTGCAAAAAATTATCCAAACGACGGCGATTCGGTTGATCGTTTATTTTATGACACCATTAAAGGCGGAGATTTCCGCGCACGGGAAGCTAACGTTTATCGTCTGGCTCAGGTCTCGGCTAATATTATTGATCAATGTGTGGCCATGGGCGTGCCCTTCGCGCGCGAATACGGCGGAACTTTAGATAACAGATCTTTTGGTGGTGCGCAGGTTTCAAGAACTTTTTACGCGCGCGGACAAACGGGACAGCAATTACTCTTAGGTGTTTATTCTGCTTTAAGCCGGCAAATCGGGCTTGGCAAAGTCAAAATGTATACCCGCTGTGAAATGCTTGATCTCGTTGTCGTTAATGGACACGCAAAAGGCGTCATTATCCGCAATTTAATTACCGGCGAAATAAAATCTTATTCTGCCGATGCAGTGGTACTCGCCAGTGGTGGCTACAGCCGTGTATTTTATTTATCAACCAATGCGATGGGCTGTAATGTGAGTGCAACGTTTCGTGCATATCGAAAAGGCGCGGCATTTGCAAACCCTTGCTACACTCAAATTCACCCAACCTGCATCCCTGTCTCCGGCGACTATCAATCAAAATTAACTTTAATGTCGGAGTCTCTTCGCAATGACGGCCGCGTTTGGGCGCCTAAGAAAAAAGGAGACACACGTAAGCCTGAGAACATTCCTGAAGACGAGCGTGATTACTATCTCGAAAGAAAATACCCTAGCTACGGCAACTTAACCCCTCGTGATATTGCTTCTCGTAATGCGAAAGAAGCCTGTGACGAAGGCCGCGGCGTCGGTCCTGGTGGACAAGGTGTCTATCTGGATTTCAAAGATTCTATAAAACGACTGGGTGAGCACACCGTTAAAGAAAGATACAACAATTTATTCGAAATGTATGAAAAAATAACCGGTGAAGATGCTTATAAAACCCCGATGCGTATCTACCCTGCGGTGCATTACACCATGGGCGGCTTGTGGGTTGATTACAATTTGATGAGTAATATTCCCGGACTGTTTGTGATTGGTGAAGCTAATTTTTCGGATCACGGTGCAAACCGCTTAGGTGCCAGTGCGCTCATGCAAGGTTTAGCTGACGGTTATTTTGTCTTGCCCTACACCATTGGAAATTATTTGGCTTCAAATGGTCAAAAACGTCCGGAAACATCATCAAAAGAATTTATAGATACCGAAAAACAGGTTAAAGAATTAACAAACAAATTAACAAAACTCGACGGCAAACGTACGGTCGATAGTATTCACCGCGAACTGGGAAAACTTTTATGGGATGAATGCGGCATGGCCCGCGACAAAGCTGGTTTAGAAAAAGCTTTAAAACGTATTCCAGAACTACGCGAAGAATTTTGGAAGAACGGCAAGATCACCGGCGATCAAAATACTTTAAACTCTGCTTTAGAAAACGCTGGCCGCATTGCTGACTTTATCGATTTTGGAGAACTGATGTGCCGTGACGCTCTACACCGTGAAGAATCTTGCGGCGGACACTTTAGAACTGAACATCAAACTCCTGAAGGCGAGGCCAAACGCGACGATGCAAACTTTGCTTATGTCGGCGCCTGGGAATACCAAGGCGACAAAATGCCAATCTTACATAAAGAAGAACTTGTTTATGAAAAAGTCAAAATGAGTGAAAGAAATTATAAATAGAGGAAATCGATGAAACTAACTTTAAAAATTTGGAGACAGCCGGGTAAAGATCAAAAAGGTCATTTTGCGACGTACCCCGTTGATAATGTCAGTGAGCATATGTCCTTTCTTGAAATGTTAGACGTTTTAAACGAACAACTCACTTTAAAAGGCGAAGAGCCCGTTGCTTTTGATCACGATTGCCGTGAAGGCATTTGCGGCATGTGCTCGCTGGTCATTAATGGTCAGCCCCACGGTGGAAAATACCGCACTACCACCTGTCAGCTTCATATGCGTCATTTTAAAGACGGAGAAACGGTTGTCATCGAACCCTGGCGAGCTTCTGCCCTGCCTGTATTAAAAGATTTAGTGGTCGATCGTAATCCGTTAGATCAAATCATGCAGGCCGGTGGTTTTATTTCGGTCAATACAGGTGCTGCGCCTGATGCTAATGCTATTTTAATTGGCAAAGATAAAGCCGATTTAGCGATGGATGCCGCCGAATGTATTGGATGCGGGGCTTGTGTTGCCGCCTGCAAAAATGCTTCGGCAATGCTATTTGTATCTGCAAAAGTTTCGCAACTGGCCACACTGCCTCAAGGCCAGGTTGAACGCGAAAGCAGAGTGAAAAATATGGTCGCTAAAATGGATGAGATGGGTTTTGGCAGCTGTACCAACACCTATTCGTGTGAAGCCGCCTGCCCTAAAGGCATTTCAGTTAACTTTATCGCTAAGATGAATAACGAATACGGCAAAGCCCTGCTTCAAAATCAATAAATAATTGCATCTTTTTTTGTTTTGCATCGATA
>CAYMKA010000037.1:0-12212 GCA_964390935.1 uncultured bacterium | reverse complement strand
CTCTAATAAATGAGTCGCAAAAGCGTGTCTTAAAGTAGGGGGGGGGATTTTTTTAGAAAGTCCCACTTGACCAATGGCTTGTTTTAAAGTACGTTGAATTTGGCGTACGGTAATGCCTTCGCCTCTTTCGTTTAATAACAGAATAGGATTTGCCTTTTTATTCGTTTTTTCTAGTTGAGGACGTGCTTCTTTTAAATAAATTTTTAAAGCATTTTGAGCGTGGCGGCCTACCACCACTTCGCGATCTTTTTTGCCTTTGCCTGTCACTTGAATCACTTCTAAAGAATTTTTTAAATCAGAAACATTAAGAGAAGTGAGTTCGCTGATACGAATGCCGGTAGCATATATTAATTCAAAAACAGCTAAGTTACGGCGTGACAAAGGGTCTGTTCCGCTAAATAAACTCAGAAGCTCTTCCACTTCTTTTACCGATAAAAATTCTGGTAGTTTTTTAGTAAACTTTATTTTTTTCAATTGGCTAAGAGCGACTTCTTTCACACCATGATGTTTCATCAAATATTTTGAAAAACTGCGCAGACTTGAAAATTTACGACTGATCGATCGAGGGGTATTTCCGCCTTCTGCTAAATGACTTAGATAACTTCGAAATGTTTCGACTGAAATTTTTTCAAACGAAAGCGCTGCCTCTTTTTTTTGCTCTAAAAAATTTAAAAAATAAAACAGGTCTGATGCATAAGCTTGAAGGGTGTTAATCGAATATTTTTTTTGAGAACGAAGATAATCCAGAAATTGAAGAACTAATTCTTTCAAGCTTGCTTAGGAAGTCCGCCTGCGCTAGCGGTCGCTGAAGCGGCCGTCGACGACGGCTTCGCATCGTCTCCGTCGTCTAACATCGAACCAAAAGGTTTTACCTCTTTTAAATCCTGCATCGGCAACGGTTCACCTAAGTGATATTGCTGTCGTAAAACAGGAGTGAGAGCAATTTGCATATCGTGCTCAATCACAAAACGAGCTTGTTCACGGTCACGAACGTCAATTGAAATCACTTCATTTTTAGGGTCAATGCCCACCCCTCTAATTTCAGCAAAGGTTTCGGCATAACGAAAAACTTCGGCCGCTGGAATATCCTGAACTTTAAATAGAATCGCTTTTCCAAAGGCGTGCCAATTTTTTTTAAAACTTCCGCGTTTTTCAGAAGACAAGCGACACTCATAGCCTTTTACAATGTCTACTCGTTTATTGAAATGATTACGAATTAATTCTAAATAACCCACCAGCACTAATGAAATACGTACACGCTGTTCACATTCACCGCAGCGGCACACAAAATCACGATTACTAAAATGAAAACTAATATCGCCCATGTCTTATTCTACTTCTGAAACAAATAATTTAAACACGGAATTTTTTTACGTACGGCATCCACTTTGGCAAGACTTATCTCAGCATAGATAATTTCTTCCTCTGAACCCGCTTGGGCCACTACTTCGCCCCAAGGATCAACAATCATCGATTCTCCGCTATATTCTCCCAGACGATTTTTACCAACCCGATTACAACCCACCACGTAACACTGGCCTTCGATCGCTCGAGCCACCAGCAAACTTTTATAATGATGAATTCGTGACTGGGGCCACTTGGCAGGAAAAACAAGCATCTGCGCCCCCATTTTAATTTGTTCACGAATCGGTTCGGGAAAACGCAGGTCATAACAGACATTAAGGCCAATTTTAAGTTCTTCAATTTGAGTGACATTCACTGCTGTGCCTGAATCAAAAATTTTATCTTCTAGCATGGGAGAAAATAAATTTATTTTTTGATAAACCGTTTGAATTTCGCCTTTAAGATTAATCACAAATAAACTGTTATACATTTTTTGATCTTTAAATTCAGGCATGGGAGCAAATAAGGTTACTTTATTTTTATGCGCAAAATTTTGTAGCGTCGTTAAAAAATCTTGATGTAAAGTTTTTAACTGGTCCGGGCGATCAAAGCCTTCAGAAACCGTAAAATTTTCAGGCCATAAAATCATTTGCGCTTTTTGGTTGATGGCTTGCTCAGCTAACTTTAGGGCTCTAGCAAAATTATCTCTTGGATCAGCAAAAGACATATCAAATTGGATAGCGGCGAGTAGGGACATTGCCTCTATTGTACAACCCTATTGGTTCAGAATATCCCTGATATTTTCATAATCAATCATATCAATCATAAATCTTTCTTCTGCGTTGCGGCTGCCTTCTCTAATCAACTCAAAACTGGGCAAATGTTCAAAGGAAGAAATTTTGTTGATTAATTCTTTAAAAGAAATATCCAGCCGTTTCGCCAAATGAACACCCGAAATACGGTCTCTCGTTTTACCCGTTTTTTTCTGAAAATCATAAATTATTTTTGTTAAAGAGATTAAATCTGAAGATTCAATCACAAAATCATAGCCTTTTTTCAAAGTCAGCTGACGATAAGTTGGTAATTTAGAAATTTTATCCTGAATATGTGGCCAAATTGAAACTTTGACATTGAACCGCTTCATTAAGTTATTTAAGCTCAATTGATTTTCCTGGCGATGAAACTCTTCGACCAAAGGAATCAAATCAAACAAGTCAGCGTCTTTGATCACAAACGTCTGTCTTCCAAAACGAGACAGCTCTCGATAACTCTCAGGAAAACGTTCTTTAATAATATCTTTCATGTGAAAAATCACTAAATGATTGACCTTTAACTGCTCTGCAATTTCTTCATGATAAAGTTCATCCGAATTTTTAGGTTCAATACCTGATTTCACAATTTGTTCAGCTTCTTCTAAATCATTTTCTCCGATCACAAATCGATAGCGGGGGTTGTTTGAAATTTCCCGAAAAGAGTCCAATTTTTTTAACTTCTCTTCCATAGCAATCACTGACATAGATGACACACCAATATATTTGGAAAGCTCATGAATAGATATTTCTGCTTTTTGCTTTAAATTTTTAAAAATAATTTCTTCGATTTGACTAAAGGATTCTTCTTTAACAACAAATGTTTCATGGCCTCTCACTTTAAGTTGACGATAGCCTGGTAAAGCTTTCAATAAATCTTTGTACTTAAGCAAAGTAGCATGGGCAATACCCAAACGATCAGTGAGCATGGTGGTTGAAAGCTCACCCTTTTGAATCGGCAAAATAAAATTTTCAAAAAAGTGATGTGTCGTTAATTTAATATCATTAGGATCTAATTGAATATAATTTTCACCGGCGTCAGAATATTTTTTCGCCGCTTCGGCAATACGGTCCTTATTAAAAACTGAATTCATACGCTGTGAGGCATAGCGGATAAAGTTCCAACCCACATCAATTAACAATAAATCTAATTTACCTTCAAACGCCCTCAGTCCTCGCCCCAAAAACTGTAAATAAAGATGACGGGCATAGATAGGTCTGGCCATCAGCAAGGTTTCAATTTCTGGAAAATCATATCCTTCTGCGAGCATGGTCACCTGAATTAATATTTTGAGCTCGCCGCTTTTAAAATCTTTTTTTAAACGTTCCTGCTGTTTATCGGGCAGGTCACTATGCAGCGCTTCGGCATGAAATCCAGCTTGGCGAAAAGCTTGAGCCATTTGCTCGGCATCTTTAATATTAAGTGCCACAACCAACGTTGGCTTCTCTTTTTTTTGGGCAGGAACTCGGTTACGATAGATTTCGATCAAAAAATCATAAAAAGCTTGCCGATCAATTTTTTTAAAAATTTTCCCTTGATCAAAATCTTCTCCTGCCACAATATTATTTTCTTTAACGACATCAGCATAAATCGCCTCAGGAAGTTCGGCTAACTCTTGGCGAATGGGCACCAAAATTCCTAAGTAAATAAAGTTCAGTAAATCTTCTTCACTGGTTTTATCAATAATGACATGGTTATCAAAAAGATCTTGAATCCAAAATTGACCCTGGCCATTGGTAAAAGATTTTGCTTTAGCTCCAGAAATACCAATCGGAGTGGCTGTTAACCCCAAAGTAAAATGAGGTTTAAAAACTTTTAAGTCAGCAGGCTCTAAACTTTCTTCCATTTCGGGACGAACTCCGGCATAACTGTCAGCAAACATGTGGTGAGCTTCATCAATAATCACATAACCCACTGGCAGCCCCATTGTTTTAAATACCGAGCGATAGCGATGCAAGTAAGCAAAATGAGTCACAATCACATCTGCTTCACGTATCGATTTTTCATCAAACATTTCGATCGCAGTTTCAAAAGTTTTAATTCCTGGTTGATAATGTTTAAAAGTATTAATCCACTGCGATCGAATCTCTTGAGAAGGCACCACCACAAAGATCTGCTTCTTTTCTTTGACATTGCGAACGGTTTTTAAAGCATCTATCACTCCAAAAGTAGTTTTGCCAGTACCAGTAAACTGCATGGCAATCCCTTTTTTAATGCCCTGTTCTCTTAATTTATCAGCATTAATCAAAGCTTCCATTTGGTGATCCCACAATTTTTTGGTAATCCCCATGGAATCCATTTCAGAAAGGATTCGTAAATTAAAGTATTTTCCCAAAGGTTTCCTCCATAGATAATCGTGCTCTAATGAAAAAAATTGCAAGGTTTAATACATAGCCCTTTTTCTTTGTTAAACTCTGTGTACATGAATCGACTGATCCCAATCACTGTTTTGAGTATTTTTATTGGCATGATTTTGGCCGTATTTGTAATGGGAACAGGTTTAACTCCTCGAAAGCTTTGGCAGCAACTTTCTCCTTCTTATCAAACCCGTTCTGCCGTCCAAAAAGTCGTTAACGAATACTACAAAGCCTGGGAAACAGGTCTGCCCGAAAAAATGTATGTTTTATTAGCCAAAACCGATCAGCAAAATATTGCTAAGGACAAATACGTCACCGACTTTAAAGAGTTTCCTTTACGACCAACTCATCATGAAATTATTTCTACAAAATTAAAGCGCAATACGGCGCTGGTCAAAGTAAATGTTTACTGGCCCAAATTTGAAACAGACGGCGAAACCGCCAGCCCAGAATTAGTCGTGCTCATTAAACAAAACGCTCAGTGGAAAATAACAGAAAAACCTATTTATGAAGAAAACGATTTTTAAATTTTTATTACTGGGAATTTTGTTACTAGGGCCTGCTCTCGTTCTGGAGTCCGCTGATATTCAAATTAATAACTACGAACCTGCCATTAAAACTTTTAAAGTCAGTCAAAGAATTTACGATTTGTATCAACAGATGAATGATTTAAGAAAATCAAGAAATCAAAGTGATTTGGCACTGAGTCCCCCACTGACTTTAACGGCTCAAAATTATTTAAAACATTATCTGAGTTTGAGTTCGACCCAATTATCTTTAAGACAAATTAGTTATTTTGGGTCATTAGCAGGAAATATTTTGCCGGCCCTTCATCCTTACTTGGTCGAACAATCTCCCGGGCAAGACGTGATCGACGATAAATTTAAAGACATGTTTCAAAATCAGGATGCGACTGATGTGGGCATTGCCCAACTGACCGACCCTAACACTAAAAGAATTTTTACTTTATTTATCTTTGCAAAACGCAACGTGTCTTTAAATCCAGTTCTCATTAGAAATAAAATCAATATGAAACAAACACTGACAGGCGTCATTTCTAATAAACTCAATAAACCCCAAATTTGGTTAACAGTTCCCAGCGGGACAGTAAAAGAAATCAATACCAATGTTAATCAAAATAATTTTTCGGGAAGTTTTTATACTAGTTCCGGACCAGGTGTTTACCAGGTTGAAGTGACTGCCCAAGGAGACTTAGGACCTGAAGTCATTGCGCTTTTTCCTATTTATGTGGGCGTGGCTCCCAAACTTCCTGTCGGAGAATTTAAAGACCCTAAAAAAGATTTGACTGTCGAACAAGCTGAAACTTATTTGTTTGTCCTGCTCAATCAGACTCGCCAAAAATATAATTTACCTGCCCTCAAATGGAATGAATCTCTTAAAGACGTTGCACGTGCACACAGTCAGGAAATGGTGGACAAAGATTATTTTGCACATATCTCTCCTGTTACCAATAAAGATAATGGCAAACGTTTAGATGATGCGGGCATCGATTACATCAGCTGTGCTGAAAATTTGGGATACAGCCAGAGTATTGTCGGAATTCATGAGGGACTCATGGAAAGTCCTGGCCATCGTCAAAATATTTTAGGCAGTTATGGTGAAGGGGGTATCGGCATCGCGATTAAAAAAGTAAATGGCGTGAACTATTATTACGCAACACAAATATTTTTAAATGCATCACAAAATGTTTCTCCCGATCAGATTCGTAATCAATTATTTGATCAACTTAACGCCTATGCCCGTGAAAAAGGCCGTCCCATTTTTAAAAAGTTAGAAAAATTAGATCAGCTGGCCCAAAACGAAGCCGAACAATTTGGAAAACAAGATCCAGTAACACTTGATGGTTATCAAGTCAGTAATTTTTCAGAAAAAGCCAAAGAAATTCCTTATCGTAAAGCCCGAACATTTTTTATGCGCATCAAAGGCGGACAAGAAATTGAAATGGATCCAGAGTATTTAAATAAAAATTACGACACGATCGGCATTGGGGTTTATCAAGGCTCCAGCCAATTCGGCGGGCCTAACACGGTGTGGATCTTAATGGTTTTTATTGGAAATTAGTTAAAAAACTAACACCAGGATTTTCCAACACGTTCACTTCGACTACGCTCAGTGAACGAAATAAAAAAATTGGCATCAAAATTTAATTTTTAATAAATATGCCTTTTGTATACATTCTTGAATGTTTGAACGGACGTTTTTATACAGGAAGCACAAAGAATTTACGACGGAGATTAGAACAACATCGCAACGGACTAGGAGCAAATTAAACAAAAAAATACGGGCCTGTGAAACTTGTCTATATCGAGACTTTTGATCGAATTGATAAAGCATTTTATAGAGAAAAACAAATTCAAGGTTGGTCACACAAGAAAAAGAGGGCGCTAATTGAAAACAGACTGAACGAATTACATCCATTATCTGAATGTAAGAACAAAACCCATTTCAAAATCTACCGCTCACTGAGCGTAGTCGAAGTGAGCGAGAAACTATCTTCTCCAGGCCAACGTCGACAATAACTTCTGAGTGTAATCATGTTTAGGATTTTTATAAACATCAGACACATTCCCCTCTTCAACGATTTTGCCGTTTTGCATTACCAAAACACGGTCACACACTTTAGAAATAAGCGGTAAATCGTGTGAAATTAAAAAGATGGCCATGCCGAGTTCTTTTTGTAAATCTAAAAGCAGCTGCATAATCTCCGCTTGAATCGTGACATCCAGTGCTGTGGTGGGCTCATCTGCAATTAAAAGTTCAGGCCGACAGGCCAACGCCATCGCAATCATCACACGTTGACACATCCCGCCAGAAAATTGATGAGGATAATCATTCACTCTGTTTTTAGCGTCTATAATTTTTACTTTCTCTAAAAGCGATACGGTTTCCTTCATCGCCTCACTCTTAGACAAACCTTTATGCAGCTCTAAAACTTCAGCTATTTGTTGCCCTATCGGATAGACCGGGTTGAGTGAGCCATAAGGATCTTGAAAAATCATTGCGATTTCACGGCCACGAATTTTTCGTAGAGCATTAATTGGAATCGTTAATAAGTTTTGATCTTTCCAAATGATCTTCCCGCTGGTGATACGGCCAGGTTTCTCAATCAAGTTTAATATTGAAAGAGCCGTCACGCTTTTGCCGCTTCCCGACTCTCCTACTAGTCCGACGATTTCACCTTTTTGAATATTAAAAGAAATATGATCGACAGCCTGCACTTTTTTTTGGGAGCCTTGAAATTCAATCGCCAAATCATTGATTTGAAGTAACATTAACTCACGCCCTCTTTCGCTGAAATCGTCTCACGAATTGTTTCTCCCATAAAGTTAAAACAAAGTACGGACAGAAAAATAAAAAAGCCCGGAAAAGCCGCCAGCCACCAGCTGCTCACTAAATACTCTTGCGCGTTTTGAAGCATCGAACCCCAGCTTGCCATCGGTGCTTGAACACCCAACCCTAAAAAGCTCAGCGCTGACTCAACCATAATCGCACCGGCACAACCCAGAGTTGCCGCCACTGCAATGGGCCCAATCGTATTAGGTAAAATGGTTTTAAAAATAATTTTAGAATTCGAAAAACCATAGGCTTTTTGAGTCAGTACATAATTCATTTTTTTTTGTTTTAAAAATTCAGCCCGCACCAGTCTGGCTACACCCATCCAGCTAGTCGCACCGATCACAATCATCACATTAAAAATAGAAGGTTTTAAAATCACTTGAATCGTTAATAATAAAAATAAAGTAGGCAGCGACAACAGCACATCAACAATACGCATTGCGAGATGATCAATTTTTCCACCCAGGTAGCCGCTGACCGCTCCGTAAAAAGTGCCGATACTAATAGAAATAAAAACAGCAATTAACGCCACGCTTAAAGTAATCCGTGTCCCGGCTAACACTCGACTAAATACATCACGCCCCAAATCATCAGTACCAAAAGGATGTGTAAAACTGGGGGCTTCTTCTAAGGATAATAAATCCATCGAATCGGGATTATACGGAGTCACCCAATATGAAAGCACAGCCAGTAAAAACAAAAAAACAATAATCATAAAGGAAATTTTAAATTTATTTTGTTTCCAAAGTTTTTTAAACATTATGAAACCCTGATGCGCGGGTCAGCCCACGAGTATGCTAAATCGGCCAGCAAATTTCCCAGCATAATTAAAAACGAAGAAAATAAAATCAGTCCCATAATCAGCGGATAGTCTCTAGAAAAAATGGCGTTTACGCCCAACATGCCCATGCCAGGCCAAGAAAATATTTTTTCAATAATAAATGCCCCACCAAAAAGTCCAGGGAGTGACAAACCTAAAATAGTAATGAGTGGAAGCAATGCATTTTTTAAAGCATGTCTTTGAATAATCTTTTTTTCATCGAGTCCTTTTGCCTTTGCCGTTCGAATATAGTTTTGTTTTAAAACACCGATCATCGAAGCTCGCAAATATCTTACATAGGCAGCCAGTTCGCCAATGGTTAAAACAGTGACTGGTAAAATCATATGCCACAAAACATCCAGGGGCCGCAGCCATGAGGGAGTTTCTAAGTTGTACATTCCTGAGCTGGGCAAAACACCTATCCACAACGAAAACAATAACATCGCCATCAGTGCCAGCCAAAAAGAAGGAATGGACATCGAAATAAACGAAAAAAAAGTAATGCCATGATCAGTCATCGAATTTTGAGACTGCGCACTTTTAATACCCAAGGGAATTGCAATGACGAGAGTGACTACAAAAGAAGCCACCATTAATAAAAGTGTCGCTGGCAGACGCTCTAAAATCATTTCTAAAACGGGCCAGGATGTTACAAGTGAAGTTCCAAAATTGCCGGTTAAAATATTTTTAAGCCAAATCAAATATTGTTGCCAAAGTGGCAAATTAAGCCCCAAATTTGTTTTGAGTTGCAGCATGTCTTCTGCGGTGACTCTAGGATCTAACATCATTTGCACAGGGTCTCCCGGTGCTAACTTCATTAGAAAAAAGGAAATCAGCGAAATCAATAAAAGAAGAGGAATAAATTCTAGTAAACGCCTGAAAAGATATTTAAGCACGAAGGAATTATAAACCGAGCCTTTGTGATTAGAGCACAAAGACTCGGCAATTTATTATCTGCCGTAATGACAACCACCCAAAAAGTAACAACTGATGGTGCATACTAAAAACTTAAGACCAATCACCAAAGCAATTAAACCAATAATCACGGCCAAAAAAATTCCCAGCTTTTGGGCAAAAGAAGCTTTTTTTTGCGCAAGCGCTGTGACATATAAATAGTAAGCAATTGTCGATAAAATCGAAAACATCATGATTAGATGAGTTTTAAACATTTCATTCACCCCTCTTTCGTCTTTTATTATTCTGTTACGAAAATCGTTTCAGACTTTAAAAAAGGTCCGGCGGGTCCTGGCTCAGGATCATAACCGCCTAATTTTTTAGAAACAGCCGTAATCGTTTTGGGATACCATAAAAAATAATACGGCTGGTCTTCTGCAATCAATTTTTGAATTTGACTGTAAATTTCGGCCCGTTTTTTTTGATCAAGGGTTCTGCGGCCTTTAATCAAAAGCTCATCTACTTCTTTGTTTTGATAATGAATAAAATTAAAACCCTGAGGATACTGACTAGAATGCCAAATCGAGTAACCGTCGGGATCAACGCCTGCTGACCAACCCATCATCGTTACATCAAACTTTTTTGGACTGGTGGGGGCATTTAAAATTTTTAAAAGAGCAGTCCACTCTAGCGAGCGTAATTCCATTTTAATGCCCACTTGTTTTAAAAACTGCTGCATCATTTCACAAGCGCGTTGGCTATCACGTCGGCCTTGAGGCAGTAAAATTTCAAACTGCAGGGTCATGCCGCTTTTTTCATAGTAGCCGGTTTGTTTATTAAACTTGTAACCACTTGCTTCAATCAATTTTTTAGACTGACCAGGATTAAATTCATATTTTTTAACGCCTGGTTCATAAGCCCAACTGACTTTAGGCATTGGAGAATAAGCCGGGGTATATAAGCCTTTAAAAAGAACTTTAATCATTTTGTCTTTATCAATGGCTTGCGCAAATGCCAAACGTAAATTTTTATCTTTAAATAAACCATCCAGATTAAAACCAATATAAAAATATTGCAGCTGCTCATACAAAAATAAATTCAAACTTTTATTGCGCGAAAAACGTGGTAAATCTTTAGGGGGAATCGCCTCTTCATGAATTTCGGCGCTCTCTAAAGCAACCAGTGCTGTATTGGTTTCGGGGTAAATTTTATAAATCACTTCAGCCGCTTGCACCTTGCCGGCATGATACTTAGGATTACGAATTAGCCTCACGTATGAACCGCTTTTCCATTCTTTAAATAAAAACGGACCGGTCCCTACTGGCTTACGATTTAAAGCAGTCGTATTGATGTTTTGATTAGCGAATAAATGCTTGGGCAAAATTCCCATTCCCATCGAGTCTATAAATGGAGCAAAAGGCTCAGGCAATGTAATTTCAATTTGAAAGTCATTTATCTTTTTAATGGCAATCGCTTTTCCATTAATTAAATAACCATTGCGGCGTACCGTATTCGTTTTAGGATCTAAAATTTTTTGAAAAGTAAAAATGACATCGTCGGCATTAAAAGCTTTGCCGTCATGCCACAAAACATTTTTCTTCAAGAAAAAATTCCATTTCAAACCATCGGCAGAGACTGTCCATTTTTCAGCCAACAAAGGTTCGAACTGTAAATTCTTATTCACCTGAACCAAACCTTCGTAAACTAAACCTTCCACTGCCGAAGAATTTACATCGGTCGAAAGAATGGGGTTAATGAGCGTGGGCTCACCGGTTAAAGAAAATTTTAAAATACCATTTGCACTTGCTCGTTTTGCGTCAGGCAAAACCGGTTTAGAAAGTTTAATGGATGTCGGGGAACCACAAGCTGAAAACAAAAGCACAAACAAAACGAAAATTCCCAATACTTTTTTAGGGGCAGTCACTGACCGCATTGTCACAACCCCAACACAAAAAATCAATGTTTACCGCACTCATGTCTGGGCACAAAAGAGTCATGTCAAAAAATAAAAATCATCAAAAACAAATTCCAGAGAACGAAGTCAAAAGGCTCAGCAAAGTTTTAAGTTACGACCCCAAAGGAAATCCTAAAGTCAAAGAAGTTCAAGAACGAATGATTGCCGCCATCAACTTAAGTTTGAAAAATATCAAAGACAAAAATGATTATCAAGTTGCTGAAGACACTTTATGGCGTGCTATTTTTAATGACAAAGATCAAAATGTAATTAAGACAGCTTATGCAGCGCTGGGAAAAGAAAAAACTTCAGGCACTGACACCATGCCCTTTAGGAGGTTAATCGATGACCTCTAAAAAACCTAAAAAAGTTTTTGATTTAGTCAGGCTATTAATGAATCTGGAAAGACTTTTTCCTCTGCACTAAAAGTATTAGTGCAAAACTACTTTCCGATTAGTTTTAAAAATTCATTGCGGGCACGTTGATCTGATCTAAAAATTCCTTGCATACTGGAAGTCGTGGTAAACGAAGCTTGTTTTTGAACGCCGCGCATGGCCATACACATGTGATAAGCCTCAATCACGACTGCGACTCCGCGTGGTTTTAAATATTTTTGAATCGTTTCAGCCACTTCCTGGGTCAAACGTTCTTGAACCTGCAGCCGTCTGGCAAAAGT
>CAYMKA010000036.1:0-12244 GCA_964390935.1 uncultured bacterium | reverse complement strand
AAACCGAAGAACGCTAAAGAGTATTTTTCGGTTTTTGTAAAAAAGAATATCAACTTTCAACTTCCGCCATGCCCTGGTTTGGAGGACTCACCGCCACGATCGACCGCAGCGGGCTGCTGCATGCCCTGTGGGTTGAAAATGGAAAATTAGTTTATAGCTCTTATCAAACAGCGGCTGAAAGCTGGTCAGGGGTGGTGGTAATGGACGAACTGAGTATCGGCAGTTTTGTTTCTAACCCTAAGCTGGGCACAATTGGCGGAAACAATTATGAAAATTTTGTCCCATTAGCAGGATATGACATCACTTGGGTCAGTAAAACTAATTTTGGGGACAATAGTTATCAACTTAATTTTTACTCTTCTCAAAAAAGCAGTCTATCAGCACTGGCAAATGTTCCCTCTATATATAAGGTCGAAATTAATGCCGGCCAACCGCTCATTAATTGGAAAAGCCCAATCAAACACAGCGCATTTAGAGTCGTGATTGATCGTGACAACCCCCCTCAAGCCCCTTACGATTTTGATTCAGGCCAAGTCCAAGGCAGTCAGGTCAATTATTGGGTCAAACAATTTGAAAGCGGCCCTTACGATTTTTATGCTCAAGTGAAGATTTTAGATGAAAATGGCAATTGGACTGATTGGTCAGAACCATATCTGATCAGTTATCGCAAAGATAAATCGGCTCCTTTAATTGAAATCACGGCCATTGAAACAAACAGTTTATTTTTATATTCCCCCAATCCTAAAACTTTATATTTTGGATCGGGCATCGAACGACCTAAAACTTTTACCATTAAAGGAACCATTTTAGATGAAGGCACAGGCGTTAAAGAAATTCGTTTTCCAGAACTTTTAGGCGACGCCCCTGCTCCGATTATTAATCCTAAAACTCGAAACTGGTCTGTGGAGTACACCATTCAATCGTCAGACAAACCAGGGGATTTGGTCATTACCGCCGTAGATAAATTTGGCAACACGTCTGCACAAGTGATCAAAATTATTAAAGATTTTACGCCGCCTCAACCCCCGCAATGGGTGCGTGTATTTAGTGATTTGAAAAAACAAGAAATTGCAGACCCCAATAAAAACTCTAATAAAAAAGAAGTGTATGTCACCTGGACGGACGGAATGGATGAAGGTTCAGGTATTCGTTATCACTTAATGGGCATTAACCCCACCTGGCATAAAAATAATATTCATTCTTCAGGAGACAGTGAACTGGGCATTGAAGGGGCCAATACTTTTTATGTTTTTGCCATTGATAATGTCGGTAATATTTCTGCTCCAGGAACCGATACGATTTATATCGACACCCTTCCTCCCGCTCAAGTCAAAATTGAAATCACGACCACTTCTAAAAATATTATTTTAGGAACTTTATCTCCGGACACTGTGGAAGTCTTAGCGAATGACACCATTCAGGGCATTAGCATCTTGCCGCTTAAGCCGGGAGAAAAACCAAATGAAACACCACGTCGTTTTGAATTTGATCACCAGTTACTACCTGGCAGCAAGCAGGTCTTTAAATTTGTAGCCAAAGATTCTTTAGGACACATGAGTGCGCCTGCCAATTATTTAATTGAATATGACACGACTCCTCCTAAAATTGCTCAGATTGTTCATAGTGCTGTGGAACCCCTGCGAGTTTATGACACCCTGGTTGTGACTTTGACTGGCGAAGCCGGTAACTCTGCCACTTTTAAAATTAAAGATTTTCCTTCAAAGACAGACCAAGAAATAAAGATGTATGACGATGGCACCAACGGCGATTTAATAGCCGGCGACGGTCAGTACACAGGCAAATTTTTCTTAAACGAAATGAACGTGCAAGGCAGCTTTAGAGTGATGGGCACATTAACTGACCGGGCCGGAAACGCCGTAACTGAAATTGCTTTACTCCCAGTCAAAATTGATTCCATTGCTCCTGTGATGGTCGATGATTTTGAATTGACCGGTCGTCAATATCCTTTTGAAAATTTCGTCAAAGCTGAAAATATTAATGCCTTTCCTGAAATACAAGCCCCCGCACAAAGTGGAACGGGTGTAGTCAAAATTAATTATGATTTTGCTAAAAAACAAACTGTGGCTGCTCTTACCTCTAGAGAAACCCCGGTTAGAAATTTTTCAGGACCAAACCCAGTATTAAAGTTTTGGCTAAAAGGCAGCGGCTCTCAAAAAACCCAGCTATTTATTAAATTACGTTCCACTAAAGATAAAGAATGGACCAAAAATTTAATGACGCCTTATGTCGACTCTAAAGAAATTTCTTTAGTAAATGGAACTTGGCATCAAGTGGAAATTCCTCTTTCTAGTGTTGAAAAAGAAAACTTAAACGACATCATTCAATATGCTTTGATTTTTAAGACAGAAGACCCTAGTGAAAAAGGCGAAATTTATATCGACAGCATGAGATTAGAATATTTTCCGATTAAAGCTCCCGCTATCGAACGTAAGTATCCTGAAACTCGTAATCCTATTACCAAGCCCGATTCTTTCACTGCTCAAAATTTAAATGCACTGATGAACGACTTTCCGCCCGCGGCTTATTTATCACCTGAACTTTATCCCGCTCTGCCTTTACCTGGAGATTTATTAACTGTGAAAGTCAAAATTCCTAAAGAGTTAGAAGTGGTGCAATCGGCCGTTCTTTTAGGAAAAAATAAATATGGGCTCGTTTCGTCGGCATTGGCTCCCACGAGTGGCGATTATTGGAAAGCCAACATTAAATTACCCCTCGATTTAAAAACTGGCATTCAATTTGGATATCTCTTTGTTAAAACGAAAGATGGTCGTCATTACAAAACAAAATTTCCTTATGAAGTGGCCCGTAAAAATATGGCTGCTCAAGAAAATGTGTTTTATAACTTCTATCCTCACCCGGTCATTGCTAGTAAACCCGTTGATGTAAAAGTCAAAATACAAACGGTTTTAAAGGCACTCTCGGTATTTTTAATTTTCGGAGAAGACGATAATAATTTAAACAGTGTCGCGCTCAGTAAAAATTCTGGAGATAAAGATTTTGAAATTTGGAAAGGTCAATACAATATTCCTAATAATCAAAAAGAAGGCGACTATAAAGCAACCTTACTCATTAAAAGTTTGGACGGCAGAGTTTATAAAAAAGTGATTAGTTATTCTGTTATTGGGGAGTAGGCTGTTGAAGTTGGTTAATTTCTCTTTCTAGCATTAATTTTAAATTCGAGTAATCTTGAGGAAGCAGAATCCCTTCATTTTCAAGATAATTCTGAAGATCAAGCAAAGTATCCATCATGTCGCCCATCACACTGCTCATTTCCAACTCTTCTGTAGTCAAAGGTCTGTTATCATCTGGCAATAAATCTATCTGCAAATCCTGGGTGCTCGACTCCAGATCATCTTCCATTTGCCTCATTAATTCAGCATGTTTAATTTTAAATTCCGGTGGAGCTGACTTCATTTTTTCAACAGCCATTTTTGCCAAAAAATTAAGTTCTTTTTTATCCAAGATACGGGAATATAGACCTGAAAAAATTTTATACAGAAGAAGGAACTGTCCGAAAGCTTCTTTATGATTTATCAACTGATCAATTAAGCGATGAGTCTGTTCAACAAAATGTGCTGAAAGAGTTTGTTTAGAGAAACCAACATGGGTACGCACTAATTTGTAAATTAAATCAGTCAGGGATACATCCGTTTTCTTAATGGCCATCATCGTTAAAGGGATAATAATAGCTTCCAGCTTTTGAAGTGACACATGACGTTCAGACAATTTAGAAATTTTTTCTAAATTGACGATTTCTTTTTGGACCAATGGGATTCTTTCGGCAAACATTTTTTTAATCATCATTTATGGCCTTTATTTTAATTTAGCGATCATATCTGAGATAACATCCCTTATTTGAGTATGATCTTTAATCACTTTCCCGGCATACGCATGTCCTTTTGCGTATTCACCTCTCAACATAGTACCGATACGATCATTTATTTGATCTCTTAATTTTTTTAATTCTATCAATGCAACTTCACGGGATATTTTATTTGTCTTAAATTGTGATGCAATATTTTTAAGGTCTGTTTTTAATGGCATCAGCCCTTCACTCATTGCTCTACCTGTATTTTCAGTAATCGCTGTTGTTGAAAGCGCTTCATTGAAAGCATTAGAAACCTTTACTTGTTTTGCCCTCACATCTGCTATCATTCTATCTAGCGCAGCTACTTTAGTTCTGTAGATTCCTTCAGCAACTTTACCGCGAGTATCTCCGTTTAGCGCTGACATTTTATCTGGTTCTGTTGATCCACCTAAGCTTCTCACTTTCGCAGCGGATGTATTTACATCGGTCTCAGTAGCCAGATTTTTTCCTTGCTTTACTAATGTTTCAAAATATTCTGCTTCTGCTGCTGTACGTTCCATTGTACCTTTCATTTCTTTATGAATTGCCAAGAACTTTGGTTCAAATTCCTTCCATAACGCCGCATCCGCTGCTCCATTATGTTTTTCTATATCCGCTGCAAACGCTTCTAACTGTTCTATTTTAGAAGACTTCACCAGAGCTTCATTAAATACGACATTCCCTACTTTTATTGACTTCAAAATTCCTTTCGCTTTATCTTCAAACTTAACTTCTATTTCTACCGCATGATAACCGCCCTTTTCACCTTGAATAATGATACGAACTTTTCCATCTGTTCTGGCAGCATGTATTAAATCAGCTCCTGAAATTCCCAAATTTTGATAAACCTGTCCAATTTGTTCTTGAGTAGAATAAATTTTACCCGACTGTAATAACTCAGGTTTGGCCTTGGACTGGGGATGAACGTGAAAAATTGCTTTGCCACTCTGTGTCTTTAAAACCCCATTTTCAGATATAACAAAATTTTTACCGCTGTAAATCGTTTTTGATTTAACTTCCGGAGAAAGTTTTTCAAATTTCGCGAGAGCTTCTTTTTCTGACAATTGAGTTTTGATTGTTGATATTTGAACTCGATTGCCTTTGGAATCAAAATAAAACAAATCTTCAACCTTTGCCCCGCCTTTTTGAAAAGGTTTGGTCGTTTCTTGGGATGAAATTTTTAATGCCTTGGTAAAAACTTCTGGCTTTTCAGTGGCAGCTTGTTTTACATATTGATCCACTTTTTTTATATACTCTTGATGGTTATTTTTTCGAAGGCTTTCTAATTCTTTTACTGCACCTTCAGCTAGAAGTTCATTTTTGGGATTAGATAAAAATTTTGCAGCCTGCTCTGCCTTAGCTAGGTCAGACATTTTACGAAGTTTGCCCAACTGACTTGTAGGCAAAATAACACCTAACAAGACGTCAGCTCCTACGGTCGCATAGTCAGTCCATTTTATAGGTTCGCCGTTAGCGGCTTTTGCACGCAAATCAGATATATCAACAGTAGCCATCGTTGCTGTGCCTACTACAGCAGCAGCTGTTGCAATCGGAGCAGCGCTGCCCCCTCCACTGGCAACAAGACTACCGACAATGACTAAAGCTAGGCCGACTCTATAAGCGACTCCTTTTACTCTATCGATTGTAACTATGCCTTCTTTAGGGATACCCTTGCTGTCACGAAATGCAATTTTGGTATTAGCTTCTAAGCTGGCTCCTTTACAATAATTAGCCATCGCTTCATCTTCTGTACGGCCATAAAAAGGATTGCCCGTTGACGGCTCTATCACTACAAAATGTTTTCCATCTAGACCTTGTTTTGAATAACCAACAATGACGGCATCAGAAAAGACTTGATTACTATCTTTAACTGATCTCAATACCGTTGTTTGCTTAACTTTTAAATCAACAAGTCCCAGCTGATTAATTCTTTCACTGAATTTTTCTGGACCATGTTTAACAACCAAATTTCGGTAAGCGTCAAAAATTCTATTTAAACCTGCTTGATCGAGTCGGGTATCTTTTGGAAGTTTATCTTTTTCAAGACTCCAGTTTGATTTCCCTTGCGGATTTGATTTATTTGGCGCCAGCCATTCTGCTTGGGCAACAGCGGCATCCTTAGCAGTATTGGCGACTGGCTTTTTAATCAGATTCCAAATTTGTGTAAAATCAATCGACTGATCAAGCTTAATGCCCCTCTTATGACAATAAGCTTCCAATGTTTTGCCAGTCACAGCATTTCCGCCAAAGTCATTTCTTAAATTTTTATTTTTATCAATAGAACTTCTAAGCAGCCGCCCCATCAACTGTTGAATATTCTCAGGCTCAATCCCGGCCGCTTTTAATTTTTCTTCAATTTTTTCTAAATATTCTATTTCTCTGCCTGCTGGAGTCCTGAGGGTCAAAACCATTTTCATGTCTGCTTCCATCTGCTGCATAATCCGCGTAAATCCATGCAAATCACTTTTTTTTAATTTGCTCAAACCGTATGGATCTCCATTGCTCGGATTTAAAAACTGCTGAGCTAAAAGAGTCGCTCTGTGATTCTTAGCCAAGTTAATACCCACATCATCGTTCTTGAACGGTCTTGGACCCTCATAAACAATTTTTGTTTTTGATAAATTTCCTCTGTTTGCATTATCAATCTGTGCGCTAAAAATATTCCTATCGTTTTCTTCTTCGTTAGACCCAGCCGGTTTTGCTGTCATTAATAAAAATGTTTTGCCGTCTCTGACTTCAGAGCCAAAAACAAACCCAACAAGTTTTTGTCCCTTGTATTCAAAAGCAACGGACTCACCATATTGAATTTTTCCATCTCGATTAATATCGCCTTCACTGGTTTTCCGGACTATGGTTTTTTCGACCACACTGTCGATTAGGCTTTGCGCAGCTTTATCATCACCTTTACGAATACTCGTTTTAATATCTTCAGCCAATTTTTTGGCATTAGGCACATCATAAGGCTTTCCAAAAATCATAATTCGGTTTTCGTCGACCGCTCGGATGGCACGGTTCAACATTTTTTGATCGACATAATTAATCATGTTGGCATATTTCTCTTTAAGAGCACCCGTTGCCTTCTCATGCAACGGATTAACAACAGCCTTAATAACGTGATGACTTTGAATTGAGTCAATTTCAATTTCTTTGTTGTTTTTATAAATACCTGGAGGATCCAACCTGACCGAAAGTCCTTGGCGATTGCCGGTAGGCGGTATCGCACCAGCCCCCACACTGCGTGTTGCAGATACTTCAAGATTAAAAAATCTCATAAGAGTTATATTCCCCCAATAAGGTATCGCTATACATGAGCTAGTAAATGAATCGAAATTTTCTGTTTAAAGGTATTTTTTAAGCTAAAAGGGGGAATAGAACACGAATGTATGACCCTAAACACCTAAGTCAGCCCGATTCAGAAATGCTGAATATTGAAAAGCTTAAAAATAAGTCTTTTGAACAAAATAGTTTTGCCACGAGTCCTTATACGCGAAAACCTTTCGGGGAAATTTACCAAAAAGGCGGATCACCAATGCCTCTTCCCTTCGACAGCGAGTCGTTTATTCACTCTGCTATCCAACTTCCAGGACGACATCTTAAAGAAGGCAGCTCACTAGAAAAACTTGGTCAAGACATTCAACTTTTAAATGACACTTTTTTTATGCCCGCCACAGTCGTTTCATTATTAGTAATCGATAAAAACAACAAACCTCAACTATGGAATGGAGAAACTTATGCTCCTAAAGCTCTCCAGCGAAATTTAAAAGACTGGCAGATCGATAAAAAAAACAGTTTATACCAATACCTAGCTGCGACCGAACACAAAAGCAGTGCTCTGCAGTTTTTCAATATCATGTATCCCAATGAAAAATTTATCAGACATGTTCCAGCTAAACATGAAATTTTATTTGCAAATTTAAGTGAAACAGAAATTAATAAAGAACAGATCAAATGGTTTAAAAGTTTAAACAATATCGATTTAAATCTTTTAACCAGTCATAACCCCAACCGCGGACCTAGAACTTTTGCAATGACTTCTGCTGCCCTTTTTCCACTCTGGACCGAAAATCAATTTAAGGGGATGTTGCTCTTCGGTTACGAACCGGGCGGCGCTTTGTTCGATAACCCTCATTTCGATCGAAACTCAATTACTTATCTTTTATCTCTTACTAAGTTAGCGGCCAAAATTTTAAATCATATCGGCATTTAACATGCTGCTTTTAAATACCGTTTTTCTATCTTCCAACATCAACCGGATGGGCGCACACAATGTTTCGGGACTTCAAGCCGCTGGCATCAAACCTGTAGCATCCGAAAAAGCCACCCCATTTAAAACTTTTGTGTATAAATCTGAGTTTGAAGCTGCCGCTCAGCTCTATCAAACAGAAACCGATCACAAAATTTTAGCCGTCGATTTTAGAGAACTTGCCACCCTTAATAAAAAAGACACTGCTTATGCCGATCAATTGATTAAAGATTTAAAAACAGCGGTTTATCAAGAATTTGGCAGCAAAGCAACTTTTTATTATAAAGATGGAAAATTAGTTGTTTTGGCAGAGAACAGTTCACCTGATCATTTAAAAAATTTAGAAAAACTTTTAAATAAAAACTGGATCATTCATCCAGAGGGCAAAAAACCCCAAAAAATAAGTGAACTGATCGGCGCAAAATCAACCAGTCATGCCATCGGCATCGCTTGTATGGATATTCCCAAACATTCACGTACTCCTTCAAGTGAAGTGGTCGAAGCCTTATTAGGAAAACTCAAAAGCGTTTCCAAAGGCGGTGTCTACACAGTTTCTTCCGAACCCTATTTGCAAAAAGATGCAGCACTAGAAAAAGGCGCTCTTTTAAAAGCGAATGCAATATCTCCTGCCCAAACACAAAAAATTATTCAATTTGCAGAAGATTCCATCACACTTCATCCTCGTGATTTTAAACATGCGGTTGAACATTCTGAGCTGCCAATTGATGTTAAAACAATGCTTACCAGACAAAGCGATAGTTTTTTTGTAAGCGAATATGTCAAAGTCGACGGAAAAGAAACTCCCATATTAAACCGTAACAGTTTTGATGTGGCTCGTGCTGATGTCTTTAAACGCGGTGTAGCCAGTCATAACGTCACCGTGTTTCTTGATTTAGCAGGAATCGGTTCTGCTAATTATTTTTATGGCCGAGAAAATACGGATACTTTTTTATTTGAAAAAAGATATCAAGGCATTCTCGGAAATTTAAAAGCTCAATATCCTGAAGCCCGGGTCATGATTTACCGCACAGGCGGAGACGAACTGGTGATCAACGTAGAAATGAAAGAGGCGCTGGGAGAAAAAAGAATTGAAATTGAAGATGCAATAGCAAAAAAGGTTAATGAACTCGAAACAAATTTAAATCAAGAAAAAATTACAATTAAAAAATCAGACCTCGTTAAAGTGAATGGCGAAAAAAGAGGCCAAATGTTGTGGGAACTTGTATCAGAACAATATCAGGGAGATAACGCGAAAAAACTTATTTCTCAAAGTGAAGGAGAAATTACTTTAAAGTTAAAAGACACTTTTAAACTTTATAATAAATTTTCAGTCAATCTTGATGATAAAAAAAACGCAGAACTAAAAAAATTATTAACAAAATACGAACTAGTCAAGAAATCAGACAAAGGGATTTATGAAGGCAAAGTTGATTTCGACAAAGCATCTTATCCAGATGAAGTCATAAAGTATTTACTGGATAAAAATTTATTAAAACCCTTACCGGGAGTAAGTTTGCGTGGCACTTCCATTCCGCAATTAGAAAATGAATCTGCCGAAAGAACACTTGCCCGCGGTGACACAGCGGTGCAACGCCTTAAAGGACACAAAATAGATGGGGTTATGCTCAGTTCAGATGTTAAAAAATATTTTGATGTCGATGCCGTTTTAATGGGTATTCAAGAACAATCTCAGACAGAAAAACCAAAAGACATAAAATACTTTGCTGAAAAATTAAATAAACAAAAAACCACTATTGCTGCTTTTATCAATGAACAGTTACGAAGTCCTAAAACTTCTCCTGAAGTTAAAACTCAATTGAGAGCAGCAGGCAAACATGGTCTTATGGGAGTAGCCGTAGGCATAGCCGCAGTTTACGGAACAGACGAACTTTTTCGCTTAATGGGTTTTGATGAAAAAAATCCGCCAGACCCAGCCATGCATTTTGCAGTATCGCTCTTATTAGGACATGCCGCCAATTCGGGATCCACAGCATTATTTAATAAAAATTTATACCGCCCTGAAACCTTAAAATATTTTGCAAGTTTTGCCAGTCTTAAGGGTGTTAATGCGGGCATGCTTAATGCCTTCAAGGGAATCAATGGAATGGGTGGAACTGTTTTACTAGGAAAGTCTATTACCGAATTACTAAACAGTTTTGGAATTGATAAAAAAACAGCCGCCCAAGCAGGGTTGTATGGATCATTTGCTCCTCAAGCCTTAAGTTCTCTTGCCAAATTAATGGGTTATAAAAATGCAGCCAAAGCATTGGCTTATAAGTTACTAGAACGCAATGGATTAAAAATGGCGGCGCGTGGATCTAGCTTGATTGCCAACTCAAAAATTCTTAAAGGAGTGAACTTAGCAGCTGTGGTCGGACTTTTATCTGATATCGCCGTAGGAAGTTACAAACATGCCTTTGGAAGTAAATGGCAAGACCATATTGATCAAATCATGCTCTATTATATGGACACAGCTCGTTCTTCAAGCATGACAGCACTTGGCAAAGGAAACATTAATTTAGACACAGTCGGAGGAACACTGGGTCACGCGGTGAGTAATTTCAATCGATTTTTTGCCAGCGAACTGGGAGCGCAATCAACTATTTCGGCCGCCAACGAACAATTTCCTCAAGGAACTCGTGAATCCATCCAAGAAATGCGTATCTACCAAACACTTTTAGCCAAAGATCAGATCATTAGTCAGCTCACCAAACTAAGACTGGAATCAAAATCAGAAAAAGAAGCTCAACAAAAAATTTCAGATTATCTTCAATCAATTACTCCCCTGCTCGATGAGATGAAAGCTGTTCTCCCGCACATGGGGGGAGAAACATTTTCAAAAATTAAAGTAGTCCTGGCAGTTTTAAACAATGGAACAAATATTCCAATGAATGAAGTCGATTTAGACCAACTGAAAGCTAAAGGACTGTATATTCGTGATACCCAAATCATCGAAATGCCGCTTGATAGAAATTACGCACTTGATAAAGAAAAAGAAGAAATAAGCGTTCTCCTTTCGGGAAATGGGGTTTCCTTAATGCAAGGCAAAATCAATCAACTAAAGAATCTTAGTCACCAAAAACTAAATTCATACTATCTAAAACTAAACCAGCTTCCTGCAGAACAACATGGCGTTGCTTTCAAAAAGCTTCTAAAAAATCCAGACTTTTTAGAAGCTTTAAAAACCCAAGAATTGCTTCGTCACCTCTAAAAAAATAGCCTTCTTTCAACATTTTTGTGTTTTTTCTAAGGTAAAAATAACAATTTCGTAACAAATTAGAATGATTGGGTCACAGGACTTGGCATCTTTTCTGTATTTACCAGACAAATGGAGCCTCACTCCCCCTATAGGCGAGTAGTTTCCAAAATCAATAAAAAGAAGGAGAGCGACATGAAGTTAATCACTGCCATTATTCAACCCGACAAACTCGGGGCGGTGCAAAAAGCACTGGAAAAAGCTGGCGTTAGCGGTTTAACCCAGTCATTCGTACAAGGTTTCGGAAACCAGAAAGGTTATACCGAGTCTTACCGCGGCAAGATCGTGAAAGTAAATATCATCGATAAAGTCAAAATCGAAGTAGCTGCCAAAACAAAAGACGTTAAAACCATTGTAGAAGCGATTGTGACTTCTGCTCGTAGTGGCAAAAAAGGATCAACCGGAGACGGTAAAATTTTTATTACCGATATTAACGATGTCATTCGCATTCGCACTGGCGAACGCGGTGAAGATGCAATCTAAAAGGAGGACGACAATGAAAAAACTATTGACCGTAGTTAGTTTAGTTTTAGCTGGAAGCGCCTCCTTTGCAGCAGCACCTGTTTTTAATGCTGCTGACACCGTGTGGGTGGCTTTATCTTCTATGTTAGTTTTCTTAATGGTACCTGGTTTGGCATTTTTCTATGCTGGCCTTGTCAGAAAGAAAAACGTTTTAGGAACCATGATGCACAGCTTGATTGCTTTGGCAGTCATCGGCATTGAATGGATTTTAATTGGTTACACCATGGCCTTTGGTCCAACCATCAATGGCTTAGTGGGTAACTTACAATACTTGCTTTTAAATGGAATCGACATGAACGCGATTTTCCCAGGATACGGAATTCCTGTTTATGTGTTCTTAATGTTCCAAGGAATG
>CAYMKA010000035.1:3879-12257 GCA_964390935.1 uncultured bacterium | reverse complement strand
GAAGGCATTACCGTACGCCAAATTCAACGTACTTTAAAACAAGCCATTGGTCAAATGGGACTTTCTAAAAAAATCTCCCCCCATACTTTAAGACACTCTTTTGCGACTCATTTATTAGAGGGCGGGGCTGATTTACGGGCCGTGCAAGAGCTTTTAGGCCACGAATCTCTTTCCACCACGCAAAATTACACCCATGTTTCTAAAAAACAAATCAAAAAGGTATTTGACGCGACCCATCCGCGCGCGTGATTGGTTGGTAGGGACTAGGACAATGTCCTGTCCCTACCTACGCAAATTCTTTGATAAACTGGGCAGATGAACGACGAACATAATCTTGTGGCGCGCGCCAAAAAAGTGATGTCGCCTGTGCAAGGCCATTACACTGATCTGCAAGTAAAAAATGGAAAAGGCAGCTATTTATTTACGACAGAAGGCAAAAAAGTATTAGATTTTGCTTGCGGAGTGGCTGTGACCAGTCTTGGTCATGCACATCCTGCAGTGAATAAAGCCGCTAAAAAACAATTAGATTTAATTACCCATAATTGCGCCGGGGTTTCTTATGCTGAACCGGGTGTTGCTTTAATGGAAGAAATTTCAAAAGTTCTGCCTGCGGATTCGGATGCAAATGCGTGGCAATTTTGGTTTTGCCAGTCAGGAACCGAAGTCATTGAAGCGGCCATTAAGTGTGCGCGGTACACGACCAAGAGAAAAAAAGTCCTGGCTTTAGAGGGTGGTTTTCATGGTCGTACTTTTGGAGCGATGACTTTGACTTCTTCAAACATTGAAAAATATTCTAAACCTTATGAACCCTTGGTGCCTGATTTGCTGATTGTGCCACGGGATATCAATGAAATTAAAAAAATAAATTTAAAAGAAGTGGCCGGAATTTTAACAGAGCTGGTGATTGGGGAAGGGGGCTATGTTGTTCAAGATAAAAAATTTATTCATGAACTGCGAAAGCTTTGTGATGAGAATGGCAGTTATTTAATTTTAGATGAAATTCAAACCGGTTTTGGACGCACCGGAACAATGTTTGCTTTTGAACAATTTGGAGTGGTGCCTGATTTGCTGTGTCTTGGAAAAGCGATTGCTAACGGATTACCGCTAGGCGCTTTGGTCATGAAAAAAAATATTTCAGAAAAATGGACCGTCTCTAGTCATGGCGGAACTTTTACAGGTAATTTAGTGTCGTGTGCAGCGGCGAGAGCCACTTTAAAAGAAATTAAAAAATTATTGCCAATACTGAATCAAAAATCAAAATTATTTTTTGAGGCGCTCACCGTACTCCAAAAAAAATACCCCCAGCTCTTGGTTGAAGTGAGAGGAATTGGTCTTATGATTGGAGTTGAATTTAAATCAGGCGATTTGGCGACTCAATTTAAAAATGTTGCTTTAGCAAAAGGATTATTGTTGATTACTTGCGGTAAAGATCGTGAAACAATCAGAATCATTCCGCCTCTTAATGTTTCAGAACGTGAAATCAAAACGGGACTTAATATAATAGAAGCGACTCTTGGTGAACTTTAGGAGAACAAATGCCCAAAACAAAAATTAACACGATGCATCGAACTACTTATGTGGAGTTGTCAGACATTTTAGAAATAGCAGCTTATAAAAATGAACCTCCTTTTATTTTAATTTTAGATGGATTAGAAGATCCTCGAAATTTTGGAGCCATTTTACGTACTGCCGAAGCGGTGGGGGTACACGGGGTGATCATTCCTAATCGCAGGTCGGTGAGCGTGAATGAAACCGTTGAAAAAACATCGACCGGCGCATCAAAAATTGTGCCCATTGTTCAAGTTTCAAATATCACGGACGTGATGGAAAAGTTAAAAAAAGAAAATATTTGGATTTATGGTTTGGACATGGATGCTCAAAAAACTTATACCGAAATTGATTACAAAGGACCGGTGGCTTTGGTTGTCGGTTCAGAAGGCAAAGGGGTTTCTCGTATTGTGAAAGAGCACTGTGATGACCTTATTAAACTGCCCATGCGCGGTAAAATTGAATCTTTAAATGTTTCGGTGGCTGCAGGTATCGCCATGTATGAAGTTTTGAAAACGAGATAAGAGATGCGGGTATAATCTTATATGACGACTAAAACCAAAACGTCTAACATTACTGAATCGGCTTTTTTAGAAGGGATGCGTAAGTCCTGTCAGTTAGCCGCACAGATTCTTAAAGAAGCCGGAACTTTAGTTAAACCTGGTGTTAAAACAATTGAAATAAATGATTTCGTCCATGAAAAAACTTTGGCGGCGGGGGCTTATCCCGCACCACTTAATTATCCTTTTGCTCCGACCAATCCTCGTCATCCCAAAATCACCAAAGGGGGATTTCCTAAAAGTGTTTGCACCAGCATTAACGATGTCGTCTGTCACGGAATTCCCGGAGACGATGTTCTAAAAGAAGGAGACATCGTCAATATTGATGTGACCACTATTTTGGATGGTTACTTTGGAGATACGTCTGCTACTTTTATGGTGGGACAGGTTGATCCTCAAATCAAAAAATTAGTCGAAGTGACTTACAGATGCTTAGAACTGGGCATCGCAGCCATTGTTCCTGGCGGACGCACGATTGATATTGCTAGAGCCATTACCAATTATGCTGAACCGCTTGGTTATTCGGTTGTGCGCGATTATACCGGCCACGGAGTCGGCCGTATTTTTCATACTAAACCCACCATTTGTCATTATCCCAGTCCCGAAACCGACACGGCTATTTTGCCTGGCATGTTTTTTACCGTTGAGCCTATGATTAATTTAGGAACTTACCATACGGTTTTAGATGAAAAAGATCATTGGACAGTGCGAACTCGTGACGGGAAACCTTCGGCCCAGTTTGAACACACTCTTTATATTGGTCCAATGGGAGCCGAGGTGTTAACTCTTGCCTAGCGAATCGTTTAGCAGCAGCGCTCAACACGTTATTGTTAATTACAATTTGGTAGATCGTTTTGTAAATATTTTTTTTAAATCTCCCGATTTAATTGGCAAGTTTATCGCCACCGGATTTTTAGCTTTGTTTTTTGTAGTGTTTGCATTTTTAATTTGGAAGTTTAATTTTGCACACCGTTTAAAAATATTTCATCATCTCCAAAAAAGAGATATTGATCGGTTTTTGATTTCGAGTTTGTTTTTTTCAGTTTTTTTAAGCACCTACCGCATTTGGCATGTATTTTTTGAAAAATATGCCATCACCTATGTGAAAAATGTTTTGTGGATAGTGTATTGTTTAATTTTAATTCAATTTCTAATTCGGCTTGTTAACAATCTGGTTGAAAACTATATTGAATCAAACGCGGCGCGCCATCAAAATTTTGTACGTGACCGCCAGCGCCGCATCACGCTGGCTCGTTTAGTGACTTACTTAGTAAACAGCGTAGTGATCTTTCTATTTTCGATTATTGTTTTTGATAATTTAGGCATTAATTTAAGCGCACTCTTGGCAACAGCGGGTGTTTTTTCGTTGGCGATTGGTTTTGCCGCTCAAAATTTAATCAAAGATGCAATCAACGGTTTTTTTATTTTATGGGAGGATCAATTTGCTGAGGGTGACACGATTAAAGTCGGCGAGCAAACCGGAGAAGTCGTTAAACTTAATTTGCGTGTGACTCAGTTGCGCAATCATGCCGGAGCCCTTGTCACTATTCCTAATAGTTTTATTAGTATGGTTGAGAACTTAACCAACCGTTATGCCCAGCTCGATTTTAAAATTGGTGTGGCTTATGGGGCGAACTCTGAAAAAGTCACTCAGGTGATTAAAGATGAAGTTTTTAAATTGAGCGCCGATTACAAAGAAATGATTTTAAAAGAACCTGAGTTTTTGGGAGTAGAGGAGCTTGGAGAATCAGCAGTCGTTTACCGTTTACTCATTCGCACGAAGCCTGCCGATCAATGGAAAGTAAAACGAGCACTCAACGAAAGACTTCTTGAGCGATTGCAAAAAGAAAATATTGCACTCGCGCAAAAAACTTTGTGGCTCAAGAAAGAAAGTTAAAACTTAGTTATTTAAAAAAGCGGTTCTGGCAATGTCAGAGACACGCACTTTATCAATATAACCTGTGAACGAGTTGGCACCAGCCCCATCACGGCCAATATTTACTGCTACCGAATTCAAAGCGGGGGTTACACCTGAACCATAATTAATTGAGGCTTCTAATAGTCCATTGATGTAAACACGCAAGGTCGAACCATCCCAGGTTCCAGCAACGTGATACCAATTGTTTGTGGCAAGTTGAGTCACGCTATAAACTTCATATAAATTTCCAAAGTCGTCATTAAAGAAAACTCTGACGCGTGCGGCTGGAGCAGTGCTTGAAATTTGAATACCGTAATTGACATTGTTTCCAGCGATACTGCCTTTCACAATAATGTTTTGAGGGGTGGTGATACTGGTCGTGCGGATATAACTTTCGATTGCCCAAGGACCTTGAACATTTAAAGCAGTTGAAGCCGCCTGCACAAATTGATTGGTGCCCGAGAGAGATAAATAATTTCCTTCAACTGGACTAACCGAGTTATCAATTAAACCAATAAATTGTCCGTAGATATTGTTAGCAGATGAATCGATGACTGATGCCACTGTGGGTAAAGTTAAACTAGAATCTTTTTTGATATAAATTTCATCTATGCCGCCGTTAAAAAAGTTTGCGCCTCCAACGACTGAATTATCTGCGCCCAAACGAATGGCAGCGGTTGAATTATTAATGGGTGCGTTATATAAAAATTTTCCGCCCAGAACACCGTTTACATATAAATAAGCAAATGAGCCGTCGACAACAGCTGCCACGTGGGACCATTGTCCCGCAGGAATAGAAACGGTGGATGTAAAAGTAAATGTATTTGTTCCGGTGCTCGAAAGTAGTAATCGAGGAGTGGCAGCAAATAATTGTAAGTTCCAACCTAAATTTCCAGCTCCACCCCATTTAGAAATAATGGTGCGAGTGCCGGCAGCAATGGTATTGGGATAAATCCAACCCTCGATTGTTAGTTTATTGGTTAAAGTATGAGTGGAATTGTGAGTGACATTCACAAACTGAGACGTGCCATTTAAAGTAATCGCATTACTAAAACGTCCAGCTACAAAAGTAGGCGCGGCAACGGTTTGGCCATCGTTGGTGGGAGAATTGGCTACCGAACTGACAGTCGGCCCAGTGCTTTCATCCATGTGCATTAATAAAATCGTTTGTGAGTCGCTTGAAAAAGTAGAGAGAGTTTTTGTGAAATGATATTCCAAACGAGTGTTTACATCATAGTTTGAACTAGGCGCAACACTTCCGCCCCCTGAACCACATCCTGTGAGTTGAATGCTTAAAAAAACGGCAGCCAAAAGACTTAAAATTTGTTGGTTGTTTATTTTCATTCTGAAAACTTACCCACATAAGGCATGAATATACTCATTATTTTTTTTCTATTTTAAAAATGCTTTAGCTATGCCAAAATCGCCATCGCGCTTATTGATATTGGTATTGGACAGGTGGCCGAGTGGTTAAAGGCGACAGACTGTAAATCTGTTCCCTCACGGGTACGAAGGTTCGAATCCTTCCCTGTCCACCATGAACAGTTAAAAACTCTAAGTATCCCGTTTCGCTTGTAAAGTTAAACGAATTAACTTATAGCCGCTGGTGTTTTTATTTTACGCAGTCTTAAAGTCCAAAATATTGCTCGGTGTAGCCACGCTGTGGTGATCCAACACTTCTACTTTCTAACGAATTATTTATTTGTATAATTAACCATGAAAAAAATTACATTGATTCTTTTATTTCTCCTATCTAGCAGTGCTGTATTCGCAGGTGGTGAACCCGTCGGTCGAAATGAAAATTGCTTAGGTGATCAAAGATTAGAGGTATTACAGGTCCTCAATGATGGAATTTTAGGTCATTTATGTCCTGCATTTGATGACTGTTATAAAGGTGATTTGGTTTATATGTATGTGAATCATTCTCAAAATGATTACGTTGATAATCAAATAATTGAGCTTCCAGATACTCAGTGTTTTGGTAAAAATGGGACTTACAGTTATATAAATAAAAGAGACGACAGGAAAACTATAAGAAGAGTAAAAATAATTTCTTCTGCTGTTGCCCCGATTAAATAAGACGCCTAAACAAGACTGCCAAGGTAGTTCAACACTTTTATGCGATACTAAATGATTTCCTTCTATGCCATGACTTTCTGAAACAAAATCCCCCAATTAACGATAAATAGCATGAAAGTCCTAGTCTCCAAAATCGTTTCCGAATGGACGCAGATTTGGAAAAAAACTCAAATCACCATTCGAAAACCTTTAGATCAGTTAGATAAAAATCAACTTCAAACTCTAGAGCATGATTTATGGATCCCCTTAGAACCTTTATGTGTTCAAGATTACCGAGGTCTTTTTTATGACTTTATAAAAGACGTTGAGAGTGAGCAAAGTTTTCGTTCTTCTACTCATTATTTCGAATCAAGCCCTACCTTATTAGTTAAATCTATTTTAGAAAAAGTGTCTTTAAAGCCGGGGCAAGTTTTTGTTGATTTGGGGGGAGGGATTGGCCAGGTCGGTTTAATTGCTGCGCTGATGCAGCCAAAATTAAAAGCAAATATTGCTATTGATATTTTTGCGGAAGGATTAGAACACGGAGCCGCTTTTTTAAAACGAACTTATTTTCCCTATCCGATCAAATTTATTGAAGATGATTTTTATAAAAATAAGAATATTTTTAGAAAAGGGGATGTTTTTTATCATTATGTTGCCTTAAGCCGGAAAGGGTTAATTAAACTGGTAGAGCGTTGGATTGAAAATTCAAAATCAGGTTCTAAATTTATTCTCATTGATGATTTTGAAAGGGAAAAAGATTTAAAAACTATTCCTCAAGTTAGATTAAGTGTTTTTGAAAATAATCAATATTTTAGTAGAAGAAATCACAAGGCTTTTGTCCTAACCAAAAAATAATTCTTTGCAAAAAGTTCTTATAAAAGTTACAAATAGGGCTTATGCCTAAAATAAAAACTGAACCTAAATTTAAAGAAAAAACTCGTTTAGACCGTTGGAAAACAATTTTGCAAATTGCTTGGCCTTTAATTATTGCCAATAGCTTTTGGAATTTGCAGCTCACAATCGACCGCATCATGCTAGGAAATTATTCAACTGCAGCGCTCGGTGCCGCCGTTGCCGTCATGGGTGTTTTTTGGACGCCCATGGCTTTGCTTCAGCAAACCTCTGCGTATCTTATGACTTTTGTAGCGCAATATTTTGGGGCTAAAAAGTTCAAGATGATTGGTCCGGCAGTGTGGCAGTCTCTTTATGTCAGTGTGGTCGGCGGACTCGCCTTTTTATTATTTATTCCTGTTTCACAACATGTTTTTAATTTTATGGGACATGCAACCGAACTGCGTCTTTTTGAAAAAGAATATTTTGATGCGATTTGTTATTCCGCTTTGCCGACCGCCATAGTCGCAGCGGTGAGCGCTTTTTATACTGGTTTAGGCAATACACGTATTGTGATCTGGATTAATTTGGTCGGGCTGGTGGCGAACGCGATTCTCGATTACATAATGATTTTTGGAAAGTTTGGCTTTCCAGAAATGGGAGCAGCCGGTGCAGGTTACGCGACTTCCATTGCAACTGCGATTTCAGCGGTTTTTGCATTATTTCTTATGATGAATAGAGACCACGAAAAAAAATTCCGTATTATCAGCGCATGGAAATTTAATTTAGATTTAATGATACGTTTTATTCGTTATGGTTTGCCCAGTGGGGCGCAGTGGGCGTTAGAAGGTTTAGCGTTCACTGTTTTTCTCATTATTGTTGGTCGCATGCCTAACGGGCCCGCAGCCTTGTCTGCGAGCAGTATTGCGATCACCATTATGATGCTTTCAATTTTGCCGGCACTCGGGGTGGCACAGGCGGTTTCTGTTTTAGTGGGACAGCATTTAGGAGAGAACAAGCCCAAACTTGCTGAAGCATCGACCTGGAGTGGTTATCAGGTCGCACTTATGTATATTGTGGCAGTTGGTTCAACGTTTGTGTTATTTCCTCAATTTTATTTAGGCTGGTTTCACAATGTGAAAGATCCGGTGTTGTGGTCCCAAGTTCAGGTTATTGTGCCTTATCTCTTAATGTTTGTTGCTTTTTTTACTTGTTTTGATGCGATGAATTTTGTTTTTACTTTCGCGTTAAAAGGCGCTGGCGATACCAGGTTTGTTTCGGCCGTGGTTTTATTTTTACCTTGGCCAATGATGGTTCTTCCTACTTGGTTGATTCGAGATTGGCCTGGTGGTATTTATTGGGCTTGGGGCATTGCTGCGGTTTATGGGGTGACACAGGCGATGATTTTCTTGAGACGTTTTCTCGGCGGCAAATGGAAAAAAATGAGTGTCATTCATTAA
>CAYMKA010000035.1:0-3779 GCA_964390935.1 uncultured bacterium | reverse complement strand
TTTGGATCAAATTTTTTTTCATTTGTCACGCTTTTTCTGAAAAAATACCTAAAATAATTTAGAAAATTAAAATTTTCTTGCTAAAATTTTGCAGCTTACAAAAAGGGGGGGAAACATGGCCGCAAAGAAAAAAGCAAAGAAACGTAAACCAGCAAAAAAGAAAAAGACCGCTAAGAAAAAAAAGAAGCGCTAGTTTTCTTTGAAGGGTTGCTTTTGACGTCATAGTTAGAAGCAACCCTTTTATTTTTTATGACTTTTATCATACTTCCTTTTCCGCTCCCTATTCATAATCAACAGATCAAATTCAAAAAAGGAGTTTGCAATGCCCGTACAAATTCATTTGGCTATTAATCATGTTCCGGTGTTGGGAATTATTTTTTCACTTTTTTTATTTGCCTATGGTCTGTTGCGTAATCAAAAAGAAATAAAACTGGTTGCCTTACTGGCTTATTTGCTCTGTTCGTTGTTTATATTTCCTACCTATCTCTCTGGTGAAAAAGCGGAAGATTTAGTCGAAAAATTGCCCGGAGTTTCTGAAAAGACGATTGAAAAGCACGAAGATCTTGCGAAGCCGGCTTTAGCTCTAGCCGTAGTTGGGATTGCACTGGCTGGGGTCGTGCTGTTCTCTATTTATAGTGATTTTAAAACATTGACCTGGCTTCCTTATGTTTTGCTGGTATTTATTTTGGTTCAAAACTTATATTTTTTAAATCTGGCTCACTCAGGAGGCTTGATTCGTCACAGCGAGCTAAATCCGGGCCAATTACCTGCTGCGGGTCTTCAAGATAAGGATTGATCAATTTCATCAGTCTCGGTTAATGTCCGTGCGTGTTAAAGAATGTGGTTTATCAGGCTCTTGTTTCGGCTGTAAAAAATTATGCTCTAGGGGCTGCTTTAACGATAGATGAAAGTCTTATTACTCTAGAAAAGCCCAAAGAAGAATCTCATGGTGATTTTGCAACGACGATTGCTTTTGCCCTAGGAAAATTGCATAAAAAAAATCCCGCTCAAGTGGCAGGTGAAATATTGCCTTATTTTAAAAGTTCATCTTTAGCTGAGCTTGTGGATATTGATGTCAAAGGGCCTTTTATTAATTTCAAAGTTAAAGATCAGGTCTTAATTGATCAGGCACTGCTTTTAAAAACTGAAAAAATGAATTTTGGCCAAGAAAATAAATCAGGTAAGAAAATTTTATTGGAATATGTTTCGGCTAATCCAACAGGACCCTTGCATGTCGGTCATGGCCGTTGGGCAGCTATTGGCGATACTTTGGCACGTGTTATGCGTGAAGGCGGATATGAGGTTCATACAGAGTTTTATATTAATGACACCGGTAACCAAATTGAAAATTTTTTAAAGTCGATCAATGCTGTCAAAAATAATCAGCCGGTGCCTGAAGACGGTTATCACGGTGCTTACATTAAAGATTTGGCCCAAATTTCAGACGATCCCGTGCAGTACATGATTGCTCATCAAAAACAAATTTTAAAAAACTTCGGAGTGGAGTTTACAGAATGGTTTTCTGAAAAAAGTTTACATGCGGCAAATAAAGTCGATGAAGCCATTGAATTGATTAAATCGAAAGGACTGACTTTTGAGCAGGATGGAGCATTGTGGTTTAAATCAACCCATTTTGGCGATGATAAAGATCGTGTGTTAATCCGTGAGAATGGCATTAAAACTTATTTTGCGGCAGACCTGGCTTATCATTTGAATAAATCTCAAAGAGGCTTTGATCATTTAATTAATATTTGGGGCGCTGATCACCATGGTTATATCGCTCGTGTTCAGGCCGGTTTGTCAGCGATGACTGGAAAAGAAAAAAATTATTTAAAAGTGATTATTGGACAATTGGTGATGTTATATCGCAATGGAGAACCCGTGCGGCTTTCGAAACGAACAGGTGAAATCATTACTTTAGAAGAGGTCGTTGAAGAAATTGGGGTTGACGCGGCTCGTTATTTTTTAGCAATGAAATCAGCCGACAACACTTTAGAGTTTGATTTGGAATTGGCCAAGAAAAAGGGCGATGAAAACCCGGTTTTTTATGTGCAATATGCTCACGCTCGTATTTCATCTATTTTTAGACAGCCTGATGCTTCAAAATTTCAGTCGAGTTTAAAAATTTCAAACTTAACCCCTGAAGAGCGAGCCCTGTTGGTCCATCTGCTGCGTTTTCCAGAAGAAATTGAAAGTATTTGTCGTCACTATGGTGTGCAAATGCTGACTCAATATGCCCAGGCGCTTGCAAAGCTTTTTCATTATTTTTATCACCATTGTCGTGTGATCGACGCAAACGATGTGCCTCGTTCTAATTTCCGCCTGGCGTTGAGTGCTTTGGCGCAAGAAATTTTAGCTAGAACACTTAGTCTATTGGGCGTAAGCGCGCCGGATAAAATGTAAAAAGGGTAGAATCCTTTAAATCATGACAATGGCTTTTACTTTATCTATTGCGGTTGTTTTAACTCTTTTACTAAGCGCTTTAATCCTTTTGTTATTGCTGGCTCCACTCTTTTCTAAACTGCAGTCGTTAATTTTGATGCTGGTTTCTTTTTCAGTAGGCACATTATTTTCTAATGCTTTTTTTCATTTAATTCCAGAATCTTTAATCAGACTTTCTTGGGATCGGACGGCGACGCTTATTTTGACCGGGATTCTTTTGTTTTTTGTCGTCGAAAAGTTTATTCACTGGAGACATTGTCACGTTTTGCCGGGCGGTCATCATAAACACTCTCATCCTCATGAAAAGCCCTTTGTCATGACCAACCTCATGGGCGATTTAATTCACAATATTATCGACGGGATGATTATTGCTTCTGCTTTTATTGTTTCCATTCCTTTAGGCATTGCCACTAGTTTGGCAATTTTTATTCACGAAATTCCGCACGAACTGGGAAACTGTGCCGTGTTACTCCATGGCGGGATGAAAATTTCTAAAGCTATTGTGACTAATTCTTTAATGGGGCTGGGAGGCGTTGCCGGAGTCTTAATGACTTTTGGGCTTAGTCATTGGATCCCTCATTTTGAAGTGTATTTAATTCCGGTGGCAGCAGGCAGTTTTATTTATTTGGCAGGGTCCGATTTAATTCCTGAACTTCATGAACAGACCGAACTGCATTTTGCTTTTAAGCAACTGGCGATGATGCTGCTGGGGATTTTACTTATTGCTGTCATTCGCTAAGATCAGCCGTGAATTTAAATCTTGATGACAAAGTTAAAAAGTTAGGGCTTGTTCGATTAAACACCCAAACCATGCATGCCCCTCAAGATTACAAAGGGTTAAATGCCCCGTTTATTAATATTTCTGAGTATCAAAATGCGTTACGTTTAGCTGAAGAAAAATATGAGTATGTTTTAAAATCGACCCAAAATCCAGAGACTATTTCCGGAGATGATTATCTTGATTTGCGTGATGGTGGAACCGACTTGATGGGCAAGCCAAGGGCAACCATCATGACCGGTTTTGTGAAACAGCCTGAAAAAATATTATTTCAAACAAAATTAATCGATGACCTCGAACAAATTGCTCCACAAATTAGAAAAGATTTTCCCGGAGGCCTTGTGGTCGTTGGCATCGGCGGTTCTTACACAATGGTGGATGGCATTAAATCAGCCTTGCAGCCAGGACTTGATCATTATCCGCTTTATTTTTTAGGACAGCATTTATCAAGCAATCAAACTGCAAATGTTTTAGAAATAATTAAACGTAATCAAAAAAAAGTGGCTGTAGTGATTATTTCTAAATCAGGCACGACTACCGAACCAGCAATTGCTGCTCG
>CAYMKA010000034.1:9427-12456 GCA_964390935.1 uncultured bacterium | reverse complement strand
AAATATATTCGGTAGGTTTATTTTCTGAGAAGAGATGTTTAAAATGATTATGTCCCAAAGCAAATAACTGAGTAATCTCATTTGAAATATTATTTTTAGGGTCAGTAAATTTAAAAAAAATGGTGTAGTGAGACATAATCGCTAAAGTGGTTTTTAAAAAATAACCGTTTGCATTGTCATGAAATGATAAGTAGGAATGACTTTCAGGTAAGTTAATTTTTAGATGATCAATAAAGGGCTTATACATAGTGTGAAATAACTTAAGAATCGTCGGCTGTACGATTCTAGAAAGTCGAACCTCAAAAGGCAGATGAGAATTTTCACTGTTTATTTTTAAATTAAAAATCATCACTTTAGTTATCGATTCAAGATTAAATTTGTTGCATTTTAAACTTGAAACTTAATTATTTCCAATTTTAACAGCAGCAATCCTGATGATTTATGGGGCGCAGTGTACTTACTGATTAAATATTTAAAATAGAAATTTCTTATTAAATAAAAAAATTATTTTTCAAATCGATCTGAGTTATTTTTGGGTAGCATTTTTTTAAAAAATGGCGCAAAAAATTTAGTGTAGTCATTTTTATTAGCCTCTTCAGCCTGTGCCGGATTTGTGCTCAATAAATTTTTTCCATAAGAACCCTGGAGTTGATTCCATTGCCGCATTTGCTCTTCAAGATAAGCAGAATATCCGGCTCTCTCATCGACTCTTGCAATCACAATATTAAAGATTTTTTCATCGATAATTTTTTCAGCCAAAACCAGAGTTTTCATGACATGCTGAAGAGCTAAAAAATATATTTCTGAGACTTCAAATCGATCTAAAGCACTGATTAAATTTTGCAGATGTTTTTTAAAGTCTTTTTTTCGGGTCTCATCCCCTAGTGCGTAATAGTCTTCTACCATTTCATTAAAAAGAATTTGAATTGTTTGATATTTCAAGCCCGTGTTTTTTGTCGTGAAATTATCTAGATAAACCAATTGTGATTTATTTTTAGCAAACAGATACCTTTCTTCAACACCAAAACTGCCTCGGTTTTTTATAAATCCAAATAAAACAGAGGGGTCATGCATAAAATTCAGAAACGATTTCAAAAACACATCGTTTAAATCTTGATTGGCAATCAAATGCCGGTCATCAGGAATTAAATTTTGATTTAAATACTGCCAAAAGGGAATTCTAGATACTTCTAGCGCCCGACTCAAAAGGGCATTCATATTTTCATCAAAAAATTCTTTTACTTTTTCTTTAGGAGCAGGAAAAACCTTAGCAAGATACATTGAGCCGCCTTTTGATATTTTCTATATCAATTCATCGTTTTTAAAAAAATAAAATTTCAAAATTTATGCCTTTTCATAAATTAAAAACACATTGCCGTTTTTAAATATCCGGCTGCTTTTAAGTTTCAATTTCAAATGATTTTTCAAGCCTTCAAACATCGTCCCGCCGGCACCCAAAGCGGTTGGCACAATCACCATTTGATATTCATCTATTAAACCCGCTTCAGCAAGTTGAGCGGTTACATTGCCGCTGCCAAAAATAATGAAGTCAGGTCCACTTTTTTTAAGCCTGGTGACTTCTTCGACTAGATTGCCATTAAAAAGTGTGGTGTTATTCCAGTCCGCTTTTTTAAGCGTTCGTGAAAAAACAATTTTAGGTTTGTTGTTCATGTAATCGGCAACATCCGGCATCATTTCTTTTGCTTGGGGAGTCGTCCAGAAACTTTTCATCATTTCATAAGTTTTTCGGCCAAATAGCATTGAGCTGTTTCCGTGAGTATTATTTGAAACAAATTCCATCCATTCAGGATCCTGGTTATGTGCTGCCCAGCTCATGTCGTTATTTTTATCTTTGAGATAGCCATCAAGTGAAATGCTATTAAAAACAGTCAGTTTGCCCATAATCTCTCCTTATATATAGTAGAAATATTAATATGCAACAATCCAAATTCACAGTCGAAATCCTCTATCGAGGGGAAAACCATTTATGTTGAGTTGCAAAATTATTGAGTATTTAAAAAAAATAAAGCCGGATCATTTTCAACCAATCAATAAAAATCCGCTCATCATTTATCCCGAAATTGAAGGTCTAGAGCCTATTTACGATTTAAATAATCCTTACATAAAGGAATATGAATTTCGTGGAGCGAATTCAATTTTCCATGGAGAAAAGTATGGCAGTCCCAATACCAAATTAGTCCTACAATGGTACAAATCTCATGTCAGTCATGAACAGTATATAAATAGTCAGTATTATGCAAAAGTTTTAGAACGTATTCCCGGACAACAGACCCTAAATGGTGATTGGCATAATCACGATACTCCAGCTGGCAGAAAAAGTTATATTGTCTCTAATATAGATCCCACTCTCTTTTTAAATGTTCCTACTATTCTGCTTCCCTCTCTGCCGCGCCGACAGGCCAATGAAAATTTATATTTTCCCATTGTAAATAAATTGATTAAACACAAAATCATTAATACTAAAAATATTTTTAGGCCAAAAGCGCGTCAGGTGGCAGAAGTAGATAAAAGTTTTGTTCACAAATCGGCCATGATTCCAATTGAAGAAGATGTATCAAAAGAACTATATCGATGGTTTATCTATATAAATTATTAAATAGAGAGGCGCGCCGCCTGTCAAAACAAACGGCGCCCCCAGAAAATATCAAAACAAAAAATTACTTTTTCTTTGCTAAAGCCATGCCCACAGCAACAATCGGAATCGCTAAATACCGTACCCCAATTCCATTGATCCAAGCCATTAATGGCATTTTAAAAACTGAAATTAAAAATGCGTAATCTAAAACGCTGTTAATCACAAACCAAGAAACACCAACAATCAGACCCTCTTTGAACAGGTCTTTGCCCAGTTTCACATTTTTAAAATAACGCACGAGCAAAGTCACGGCGACCAGCATTCCTACAACCACCATAATCGATTTAAAAAGAGCCTCATCAATGACCACTTGCCCGGTCTTGTTAAAAAAAACAAACGAAGCCACAAAAGGAATCAACCAGCTTAAAAAACC
>CAYMKA010000034.1:0-9327 GCA_964390935.1 uncultured bacterium | reverse complement strand
TCTTGTTAAAAAAAACAAACGAAGCCACAAAAGGAATCAACCAGCTTAAAAAACCGTACCAAATAATGATTAAATTTTTATTTTTCATTTAAACTTCCTTTTTTTAAGTTAAGCCATAAAAATCAAAATAAACGCCATCACCAGCAGCGAAACAAAATGATAGCCGGTATTAATAAAAAATAATTTCCAGCTTTTTTGTTCCCACGCTACAACGCCTAAATCGACTGGAAAATAAAAACCCAGCCAGGTAAATATGGCAGCCATGAGGGCACTGGTGATTTTGTCCATGCCGTTAGGCGCCAGTCCCCAGGTCACAGGGTTCCACACGGCAATATTATGCGAAAACACATAGGCCATAAAAAAACTACCGACAATAGTAAAAATCATTCCGCGGATAAGAGCCGATATTTTAGTTTTTTTGGTAATTTTTAAACCCAGTTCTTTGGCCCAAATTTTTCCAAAAAACGGGGTATACCAAAGAAAACCTACTAAAAAATTAACAACAGTGGCAATTAAAATAGCAAAAAAATTAAGATGAATGGCGGGCATCATTATTCACACACTCCAATTCTTTTACCGGTCATTTTATTAATAATCGTCAGTTCTTTACCCTGAGCAGTTGTTTTGATTGTAAAGTCACCGGCCATGGTGCTGTCTTTATAAGTGATTTGGCCCTTCCCTTGAGCTTTGCTATCTTTACCTTCACAAACCATTTCCCACGAAACAGTGCCGCCTTTAACAGTTTGCTTAAGCATTTTGCAGTCTTTATTGTTATTTTGTTTATTCTGAGGAACCATGTTTTTGTTATCGAGGCACTGAGTATAAGTTACAGGAGGAATTTTAAATTGAGATCCGACCATTTCGGTTTGAGAAGTAATTTCCCATTTGCCGTTTTGAAAAGCAGGCCCAGCCAGTAAACCCATTGCCATCACAGACACTGACAAAACTGCAGCCAAAAATATTTTTATTTTCATTCCCGAACTCCTTTTTGAAAATTTAAAGACCGACAAACTGTAGCATTTATTATAATGAGATTCATGCAACCCCGTATTAGTTTAGTGACCCTCGGCGTTATGGATTTTAATCGGGCTTTAAAGTTTTACCGAGACGATTTGGGCTGGAAAGCTCAAGTTCAAGACGATGTAGCTTTTTTTCCGCTTAATGGAATTGTTTTAGGTTTATATCCTCGCGAGAAATTAGCAGAAGATGCCTTAACAAAAGATACAAAACCCAGTTTCTCGGGAATAACTTTGGCTTACAACGTCGGCAGCGAAAAAGAAGTCGATGAAATTTTAGAAAAAGTCACAAAGTTTGGAGCTAAGCTTGTTAAGCCGGGTCAAAAAGTTTTCTGGGGCGGATACAGCGGCTATTTTTCGGACCCTGAAGGTCATCTTTGGGAAGTAGCACACAACCCTTTTTGGAAATTAGATAAAAACGGAAATGTTATTCTTTAAGACCAAGGTTCCTTAGCCATTCCACTATTTCTTTTCTTTCATTTAATATCGCCAAACCAAGTGCGTTAAAACCTTTATCATTTCGAATATCAATCTTTGCTCCTGCGACCGCTAGAAAAACAGCTATATTTAAATGGCCCTTCATGCAGGCTAAGTGTAACGCGGTGTAACCCTGTTTATTTTTGACATCTAGCTTTAAATCTCGTTTATGGATAAACAATGCTTTAATAAAATCAATATTTCCATTGCCTGACGCATGATGCAACGCATTAAAACCATTTATTTTTGAAACATAATCAACCTCTGCACCCGCTTCAAGTATTCGTTCTGCGACATCCCATTTCTCAGCGACCATCGCGGAAAGAAGCGGTGTGAGACCATTTTTGTCTTCTTGATTCAGATCAATTTCATTAATGTGTAAATTAATATAATCGCGATTACCCGCTCTGACGGCGTCATTAAAATAGGCCAAAGTTTTTTTATTCATTTCGATTTTAGATATCGGGTTCGAACAAAACTCGATTCATTTATTTAAATAAAAATATTTATGATTGAAGTTGATCCAGTTCCGGTGAGTTTTCAATTAAATAATCCACCCGATCCAGGGCATCATGCAATTTTTCTTTGCCGCCGCTGCCAAGCAGTATCCAACTCATGCGGGCGTCAGTTTCATGCGGCGCTCGTTTAATGAGCCCAATTTTTTCCATAGGCAAAAGTAAGCGGGTAATCCCTGAAGCGGTTAAACCCAATTTTTCACTCAAATCAGTACGGCTTAATTTTTTATCAGGAGCCTGACTTAAATGATACATAATAATAAATTCATTAAAACTGATCCCGCCCAAACTGTTGTCAAAGCGGCGACTGATAATGGCCTGAACTTTGGCTAAGTTTAAAATCAGCTGTAAATTTTTTGAGGTTGTTTTCATGCCCAAGATTATAATTGAATATTAATTGATATGTCAATGAATATTCATATTGATATAATGCCCTATGGCCGATTCTAAACCATGCATTTTATGTCATGACTCCGCCCCCTATTTTGATCAGTACAAGAATAGAATCTATTACCAATGCCAAAACTGTTATGCCTTATTCATGGATCCGGAAAACTTTCCTTCTCGCGAACAAGAGCATCAAAGATATAGTCAGCATGAAAACAATGTGAATGATCCTGGATATCAAAAGTTTGTAGAACCTCTTGTTAGTGCAGTACAAAAATATTTTAAGCCCCAGCATCAGGGCCTGGACTTCGGCGCAGGACCCGGGCCTGTTTCTTCCCATTTACTAAACAACAACGGTTATCAAATTAATTTATATGATCCTTTTTTTCATCCGCACCACAGTGTTCTAGAAAAAACATATGATTTTATTATTTGCTGCGAAGTCATTGAACACTTTCATCATCCAAGTCAGGAATTTGCTAAGTTAAAAAAACTCTTAAAACCTGGGGGGAAATTATTTTGTATGACAGAACCTTATACTGCTCAAATTGATTTTAGAGCCTGGCATTACAAAAACGACATTACCCATGTTATTTTTTATCATTCCAAAACTTTGGAATATCTAAAAAACAAATTTGATTTTAAATCTGTCGAGCAAAATAGCCGGCTGGCTATCTTTCAAAATTAGTCCTTCTTTAATTTCCTACTAGAACTTTAAAACCACCGTATGCCATTTTTTTCATATCAAAAGGCATATCGATATGTTTATCAGCGCCGTGTGCCGAAATTTCTTTATGCACTTTTTTATTAACTGCATCACGATGCGCGCGCGATTTAAAAACGATATAAGAGAAAAACACAGTTTCATTTGATTTCGCTTTGGTCAGCTTATCAAAGCGTCTAGTGCCCCAGTTAATTTTTAAATCATCGCCCACACATTCTTTGTAATCAAGCACCCCATGTTTCATCCACAGCTTACGGCCTTCCTCCGCCATTTTTTGATAAGCCTTCACATTTTTTTTAGAAACCACCATTACATAACCATCCACATATCCGCCTTTTTTCATAAAAGATCCCTTCTAAATAATTTTACTTAATTGAAATATAGACTGCCACTTTCATTTGATCAGGGTTTTTCATTGACTCTGCAATATCCGGATAAGTTTCAATTTCACTCGCATAAGCTCTTTTTAAACTGCCGCTGTTTTCGGCTTCCCACACTTGTGTCCACGCATTAATCGCTGCATCCGGCATGGGACCAACAGCTAAAAACTTGGCATATTTTCCGGCAGGAAGCTTCGTCATCACTTCACCTGCTTTAAAATCGGCTGCTGACTTTCGAAGAAACCCTGCCACTAAAGTGTAATAACCGGCGTTATCACTTTCAAAGTCGGTGTAGATCGCAGCAGGTGGATTAGGATTAGCAATTTGGCGCAGTCTTTCCCATGTCGGACCAATCATGGCAGTAGCCGGGTTCATCTCAAGCTCGTTTTTGGTGCGCACAGCTAAACCTGCTACATACATTTCAGGCAATGTTTCAATTTCAAATCGTTTTATCATACAAACTCCTCAAACCGATTGTAGAATTTATGAAACTGTTAACGCAAACGGACGATTAATAACTGGACGATATAAAATGTTAAATACCAAAATTATGGCTTTAGGGCCTTTAGAAAAAGAAGGTCAAAAAATAATCCGTTCGCTTTCAGACAAAGAACTGCAAGAAGTCATTCAAAAAGCAAAATTATGTTTTTATGACGGACCCCTGCAAAATGGCAATAAAGGATTGCCATTAACTATTCAGACTGCTCAAAAATTAACAAAAACCTACCCTCACTATCATCTGGTTGGAGTCGGCCGTACCCCTTCCTGGTTAATTGAGATTGCAAAATTAATTGATTTACACGATTTTCCTGAAAAATATAAAAATGTAGCCTTTAGCGGGCGTTGGTATAAATTTGAAAAACATTTGCTTAAGCCTACACCTCAAAGCCAACCCACCCCAGAACAAATCTCGGCTTACCGCCATTATTTAGAACAAATTCATTTTACGCCTCAAATAATTATCGATCATGACGAACGTGATCATCGTAAAACAGTTTTAATTGATTTTTTAGAAACAGGTCTCAGCCTTTATTCATTTATCAAAGTAATTTATGAATGGGCAGATGAACTTAACTTAACAGCAAAACTGCAACTGGCTTTGGTTATTCATGATCTCTCAAGTTTTAATCGCGATGAAAAAGATAGCTTATTTGAAAGTTTTTCGTTAAGAGTGAATCAATTTAACGTTGATTATCTCACCGATCATCATTACGACATTCATTGGCGTTTCTTAGCAGAAAGTTCAGAAAAAATATCAGGCGTTTTTCCGGTCACCAAATTTGCAAAAGAAGATTGGTTAAATCCCCCTGTTGATTCAGCAGAAGATTTAGCCTTTCAAAAAATAATGCGATATAAAATTATCCATCATCTGCATCATGAAGGTTATCTTAAAGTTTTAGACTGGCGGCTGCCAGAGAATAGCCCCGCTACGCCTTCTCAGCATTTCGTTGAACGCAAAAAAGAGTAATTTTTTTAATCAAATCATAAGGGATGGGCTGGTCTAACTGAAATTGCACCGCCCCTTTACTGTTTTTATAAGTTTTTAATTTCGGCGCAAAAACTTTCATCGCTACAGCACCAGGATAAAGACCAATATGATTTTTATAACCTGCGAAATGAATTAAATTGCCCTTATATTTAAAAGTGGGAATCTGATAACTAATGGCTTCGGTTGTTTCTTTGGGAACAGTTTTTTTAATCGTGCTTCTGACTTTTTGTAGAATTTTTTGAACATCTTTGGGAAACGTTTCAATATATTCGTCGATACTTTCAAAGTTGGATCTCATGCCAACTGCATTTTAACGTATTGAACTGTTCAATGCGCTTTTAAATAAGCATTAAAAACTGCTTCTAAAATAATGACTCCGGCAGTTTTAAGTGTATCCGTACTCATTGCATTTTGACGATATTCAGGTTTATCGACAGCATAAATTTTCAAACCGGTCTTAGGATCAATTTTAAAAACATTCGGGACATGGATAAAACCCGTTTTGATATCAAGATTTTTTTTCTCAATAAAATCAAGAATAGAATAATAAAGATTATTACAAACAAATTGGGTCGGCTTGGAATTAATTTTAGAAGGGATTCCCGCAGTCGCCAGTGCATGTTGCACAGGGCGCAAAGGAATCGTCGCACTGTGAAAAAGAGGTCCCTCTTTAACAACAGGTTGGTTTTTTCTTATTTCGCCGTCATTATCTTGGCCGTTGCTGATATTAACTGCACGTCGTTCAAGATGAATACGGTCGACCCAGGTAAACCCAAAAGACAGCACGACATCGGGGCGGTACTGCAAAATCATTTTTTGAAGTGCTTTGACAGAATCTCTGAAAGAAACTTCTAATACCATCGTTTTTAAATCAATTTCCGAAAACAGGTTTTTCCCTTCATCTTCTAGCTGTTTTAAAAATTGCACTAAATACTCTGTAGGATTATTGGTTAAACTTTGAAAACCAGGAAACCCGGTTACCAAAAACTTGGGTTGAGAGATAACTTTAAGTTTAAGATTAATGGCTAATTTCATAAGTTGAATGATATCGGTGTTTTAAAAGAAAGATTTCAAAAAATGGCTCCCCGAGTTGGACTCGAACCAACGACCAAGTGATTAACAGTCACCTACTCTACCGACTGAGCTATCGGGGAACACTACGCCATAAGCGCGAGTTCTAATATAAAAGAAATAGGCCAAATTGCAAAGTAGAAGTTATAATCCATTCTCTATGATTTCAGAAGAAAAGATCAAAGAAACCGCCCTTCAAAAGTTCCCTGGAGACGACATTGAAGTGGTCGATACCCGCGGCACTCAAGACCATTACAGCATCCAAATCGTTTCAAAGCAGTTTGCAGGCAAAAGCCTGGTTGAGCAGCATCGCATGGTTCAGGCAGCCATTAGTCCGTTATTTAACGAAGGCCTGCATGCTATTGAAATTTTTACCAAGGTCCCAAAGTAAATAGTAACGGAGGATATAAATCCTCCGATTCAGAAGGAGATCATCATGGCAGTATCAGAAGCAAAAATGAACGAAATCAAGGAACTTGTTAAAAACAACCAAAATATCCTTTTTATGAAAGGCACTAAAGAAATGCCCATGTGTGGTTTTTCAGCACGGGCCTGTGCTGCGCTTGCAAACGCCGGTGCTCAATTTAAAACGGTTGATGTGTTAGCAGACGAAGAAATTCGTGAGGGCATTAAGCAATTTTCCAATTGGCCAACTATTCCTCAATTTTTTGCTAAAGGCGAATTTATTGGCGGAAGTGATATTTTGGCTCAACTTTTCGAAAACGGCGAATTACAGAAGATCGTAAAGGGTTAAAACTCTTTAGCCTTTTAAATAGCTGAGATACAGTCCATTCATTTTTAAAGTCAGGGTCAGTAAGCTGATATGAAAAAAGACTTTGAATAAAAGTTCGGCCGCCACTTTTAAGTGAATCCAGCCGTCGGTCAGAGACAGTAAATCAACCAGCGAAAAGCCAATCATGCCTAATGCAAAAATCACCAGAACCACTAACAACCACTCGAGACCTGTTTTTTCAACAATCGTTTTATAAACCCATCGAATAAATAAAATAACTGCCACAATCGCCAAAACTCCCAAAATGCGGCTCACGGTCACTATTGGAAATTTAGGAATCGCAAAAGACATCACTTTATCAACTAACACCAGCCAATGCGCTGGAATTTCCAGGACAGTCAATAAAATTTGACCTAAAGAATATAGACTGACCAAAGTCCAAATTAATTTCTGATTCCACTTAAATTTAAAGCGCACCATTAAAAAATAATTTTGAGAAGCCGAAAAATGAATTAAAACAAAAAGCATTAACATCATAATCGATGAAGCTTGTAGCGAAGACAAAAGAGTGGTTTTGAAATTAAAAACTTCAAATCCGTAAACCAGGAGAGAGACTAGAAGCCAAAACACTAAAAATAAATTTTCTAAAACGGCATTTTTTTTGGGATTCATTTGAGGACTCATGAGGTGCCTTGATTGTATCTCAAGAATTCGATCAGAAGCTATAGAGAAACCAGATATTTAAATAACTCTTGATGGTCTTGAACCGTCATTGAAGGTTTAAATGTTTTCAAAACTGATAAAGCATGAGACGTTGAAATCCCGATTACAAACAGACCTGCTTCTTTGGCCGCCGTAATGCCATGATGAGTGTCTTCAACCACCAATACTTCTGACTTTTTAAGACCAGGAATCAGTTGAGCCATTTTTTCAAAACCTTTTAAGTACCCTTCAGGGGAAGGTTTACTGTGCTGCACATCATCTGTGGCGACGACAAAGGCAAAATATTTTTGAATGCCATTAAATTCATTAATGCGGTTAATTTCACTTTTGCGAGCGCCTGAAACAATACCCAGTTTAAACTTTTTAAACAGCAAAGGTAAATTTTGGACCACGCCTTCAAACAAACATTTAGGCTCATGGAGCATTTCAGCAAAAAGTTGTCGCTTTTTTAAATTAAGAGTTTCTAGATATTCTGCTGACCAGTTTTTATGATGAGTTGTTCTTATATATTCAAACGCGTCTCGATCATCAAAACCAATTAACGTTTCATCGTAGTGAGCACGAGTTAAAGAAATATTTTCATCAGCCAAAATTTTTTTAAAAGCTTGAAAGTGCAAGGACTCACTGTCCGCCATCACCCCATCGTAATCAAACAAAATAGCTTTGATGTTATTAGAGTCTGGCATCTACAAATGTTCACTTATTTTTTGAGAAAGCTCAATCATGTTGTGATAAATAAAATCCGGTGCAGCGCGTTCCAGCTCGCCTTCTTTGGCATAACCGTTTTTGTGCATCAAAGTCAGCGCATTGGCATTACGACCAGTCTTCACGTCCACCCAACTGTCTCCCACCATGGCTAGGCCCAAAGGCTTGACACGGCATTCTGCATAAACTGATTCAATGGCAACAGGATCTGGTTTTTTACGCGGCGCAAAGGTATCGCCACCAAAAATTTTAGTGAAATATTTTTCTAACTTAAAATGTTTCATCAAAATCATGGTCGAACTCTCATTTTTATTTGTTAATAAATAAACTTTTACTTTTTTATGCAGACTCTCAAGCAAATCAAGGGTTCCATCATAAAGTTTGGACTGATCAGCCAAATGTTTGTTGTAATAATGAATAAAGTTTTTTTCAATTTCTCCCAGCATCACCTGATGTTTATCGTCGATAGATTGCTTGATTAGTTCCCTGAGTCCTTGGCCGATAAAACCTCTGATTTCAGCAGCGGTTCTGGGGGGCATGCCATAGTGCGCTAAAGTTTTATTCGTTGCTGTCACTAAATCAGGAGCCGAATCAATCAGTGTTCCATCTAAATCAAAAAAAACTGCCTGCAATTTAACAGAGCTGTTCATTTTTAAAGCGGAGTCACTTTTAATTCTTTAATAATCGTTTGCAGACATTCATTCACTTTTTTTTCATTGTCACCGCTCACGGTAATTAATGTTTTAAAGGGATGAGGCTGCAGTTTGGGGTAAGAGCCAATTTCTAAATCAGGATAACGATTGGCAATGGCCGTTAAGGCATCAGCATACTCTGATTCATACAAGTCTGTTTTGACTTCAGTTTTATAAAGTGTCCCTTTCTTTAAATAAGGAAATGTTGCCGGAGACAAATCGAGCAACAACTAAGTAAACCCGGTGTAGACAAAGACATTAGTAACGTTAAAACGTTAACACAGAAGCTTTCTGTGATTGACAATAATTTCACAGTTTTTAGGTAGTCGGATCGATTCTAAATGGTGTAATAAAATACGTACTTTATAAAGAGACATTAAAAGTTCTTCTGCTTCTTTTTACATCACAATTTCTT
>CAYMKA010000033.1:0-12514 GCA_964390935.1 uncultured bacterium | reverse complement strand
TTATTGAGAGGATCAAACGCCATAGCATTAATGGTGAAATCTCGGCGCTTTAAGTCGGCGTTGATATCTCTAGAAAATTCCACATGCTCTGGATGTCGCTGATCAGAATAATTGCCTTCTTGTCTGAGAGTCGTCATTTCATATTTAGCTTCGTTATGAAAAACGGTGACCGTGCCATAACGCACTCCGGTGGGAATGGTTTTTTCAAAAATCTGAGAAATTTCTTCTGGAGTAGCGGTACTCGCCAAATCAAAATCTTTAGAGGGCCTGGCTATTAACAAATCCCGAATCGCGCCGCCTACCACAAAACAGCGGTGGTCTTTCTCAGCCAATTTTTTAGCAATTTCACGAATATCCTCGGGAATTAAGGAAGCCAATTCTTTAGTGCGCAGCAACATCGTGACCTGATTCTATCGAAGACCGCCCCACACGCAAGCTGGTGAAATACAGCCAAAAAACTTGACAGAAAATCAAAAATAGTCAGGGTTGTCTTGTCGGCAAAAGCGCTCTTCTGTTATAAATCTGCACGGGGGAAATACACTATATAAAAGAAGGATGTTCCCTTGTTAAAACCATTAGCTGACTTAAATCTCGAACAACAAAAAATCATTAAACAAATCAAAGGTCCGGTGTTAGTCCTCTCCGGAACTGGTACTGGCCGCAGCAAGTTGATTGCTCACCGTGTGGCTTATCTTTTAACAGACCGTAATTTAAATCCTCTTAATATTTTGACTTTACTGCCTCACAACAAATCGACTGCTGAAATGCGTGCGCGCATTGGTAAAACCTTACCCTGGCTCGGCAGCTATGAAACAATCTGTGCCAAAATTTTAAGAACCCATATTCACGAACTGGGAATGGGCTACAACTCTCATTTTAAAATTGCCAGTGAAAATGATTCGATTCAGATTATTCGCGACCTACTCGGAGAGCAAAAAAAAGAAGAGCATCCCTTAGTGGATCGTGAAGTTTTTAATGAAATTCGCGCTGCCAAACACAACAGCCTGACTGCAGATTTATATAAAAAGTCAGCAAAAACTAATCACGAAAAAAAAGTTTCTAAAATTTATTCAGAATACACTGCTAACTTAAAAGCACTTGGGCTTTTAGATTATGCAGACTTAATGCAGCTGACAATCCAGTTATTTAAAAAACTTCCTAAAATTCATAAAGAATATCAAACTCAGTTTGAGCACGTTTTGGTAGACGAATATGAAGATTTAACTCCTCTGCAATATCAACTGATTAAATTATTCTGCAACAAAAACGCCAATATCTTTGCAGTCGCTGACAATGACCAGCAAATTGCAACTGCCAGTGCTGGCAGCTTAAAACCGCTCCAAAATTTTGAAAAAGATTTTAAAGGCGCCAAAATTTTTACGTTAGAACAAAATTTTCGTTCCAGTCAAACTATTTTGGACATCGCAAACATGGCCATCAGCCAAATTCCTAAACGCAAAGAAAAACGTCTTTGGAGCATGAACGGCAAAGGCGAAATTGCTATCCACTATCATGCCTTCGATGAAGAAGACGAAGTTCGTTTTGTGGTGGATGAAATTGAAACCAATCGTTTGGAATCACGTACTTATAAAAACTTAAACAGCTATGCTGTTTTATATCGTACTCCCGCCCAAGCCCAGCTGATTGAATCTTTCTTTCAAAAAAGAAACATTCCTTATAAAACAATTGGCAAGCCTTCTTTCTATCAAAAGCCCGAGGTTCAAGATTTACTTAAGTATTTACAGGTAATTGCCAACCCTTCTGACAATGAAGCAGTTTTAAAATTAATTAATATTCCTCCCCGCGGTGTCGCTGAAGGGATGATTAACCAAATTAGAGACAAAGCCGAAAAAGAAGACCAAAGTGTTTTTGATTATTTGAAAAATGTTAAAAAATTAAATGACAAAATTGCGGCCGTCACCAAAGAGTTTAGAAAGTTTTTAGATAAAATTGAAAAATATAAAGACTTATCCATTGATGACATTATTTTAAAAGTGATCGAAGACAGCGGTTATGCCAAGTGGTTACGTAAAGAAAAAAATCCCGAAAACAAAGCCAAAATGGAAAGTTTAAAAGAGTTGGCCGCTCGTGCCAAAACAAAGCGCTTAGATATTCCTGGATTCTTACATTCGATTGCTCTGATGCGTGACGTTGATCATTTAGATGACCAAGGTGATGCCGTGACAGTCATCTCGATGTACGACATTAAGGGATTAGAGTTTCCCATTGTCTTTATTTTAGGATTAGAAGAAGGCAATTTACCAAAATTACCTGACGCGAATTCTAAAAATGGGTCTAAAACAGTCAACTTAGATGAAGAGCGTCGCTTATTTTATGTTGGTGTTTCAAGAGCAAAAAGCAGACTCTATTTATCGAACTCTTCACGCAATAAAGATATTTCACGCTTTATTAAAGAAGCGCCTCGTCGTTCTCTTGCTACTTTTGTTAGCGAACGTTTAACCGATGAAGACTTGGCAAAATTTAAAGAAGAAAAAATTCCATTTATGGTCCGTGGGGTCTTAGGTAACTTGGCAGTCGAAGAAGCCATTCCTGAAAAAGTTTTAGAAACCTATCGTCCTGGCGATATTGTAGAGCACGAAATTTGGGGTCGTGGCAAAGTCATTAAATCGACTGGTTCTGAACTTGATTTAACTTTGGAAGCCAAATTCCCAGGACAAGGCGAAGCCAAAATTATTATGGTTCGTTACGCACCGATTAAAAAAATTGAAAAGAAAAAAAAGTAATCAGTATCGAGTAGTGAGTAGAGGGCTTTTCTTTTTATTATTTATTATTTCATTAACGGCATTTGCTCACTCTGCCGAAACCATTTGGTCGGGTAAAAATTTAAAAGCTGTGGCGCTCACTTTTGATGACGGCCCTCATCCTGAATTTACGGCCAAACTTTTAGACATCCTAGACCGCTACCATGCTAAGGCGACTTTTTTTGTCATTGGCCGGCATGTTAAAAGTTTTCCTGATTTGGTTTTTCGAATGCAGCAAGCTGGACACGATGTTGCGAACCATTCTTACCTTCACGAACGCATGAACCGCATGAAACTGAGTCAGGCCATCGAAGAGATTGAAAAAACAAATTTTGAAATTAAAAATGTAACCGGAAAAGAAGTTCATTACTTTAGGGCGCCTGGCGGACAATATTCTGCAAATGTTTATCAGGCTGCGCTTAAAACGCATATGCAGGTCATTAACTGGTCGGTGAACGCTGGAGATTATCAAAACGAGTTAGTTTATTCCGGAGAAAAAACGCCTTTTAATCAATCGGCTCAAGAAATTTTAAAACATTTGAGCCGCACCATTAAGGGAGGCGACATTGTGCTGATGCATAACGGAGCGCCTCAAACACTTGAAGCTTTGCCTCAATTAATTGAAATGCTCCAGAAAAAAGGCTTAAAACTGGTTACGGTTTCTGAAATTTTAAAAAAATAGTTTAAAACTCGCCTTAAGCTCTTACTAAAATATTTTCTTTTTTCAAATATTCTTTAATTTGAGGAATTGTTAATTCTCGGTAGTGCAGAAGCGACGCAAGCAGTGCCGCGTCAGAAATTTTTAAAGCTTCCGCAATATGAGCCATGGTGCCGGCGCCCCCTGAAGCTATGACTGGAATGCTGACCGCATCACAAATTAATTTAAGCGCTTCTAAATCGTAGCCATTTTTTGTGCCGTCCCGGTCCATACTGGTTAATAAAATTTCTCCTGCACCCATTTCAGCAACACGTTTTACCCAATCTCTAGCATCAAGACCTGTGGCCGTCCGTCCCCCATGAATAAAAACTTCATAATTAGACTTTGTTTGATTAGTTCTCTTAATATCAACTGCAACGACAATACATTGATCCCCATAAATTTCGGCCGCTTCTTTCACAAACTCGGGGCGTTGCACAGCTGCTGTGTTTAAAGAAACCTTGTCTGCGCCTGCCTTTAAAAGTTTGCGAATGGTTTCGACATCTCTTATGCCGCCGCCAACAGTAAAGGGGATAAAAACTTCTTCGGACGTTTTAGCAACCACATCATAAATAATATCGCGCTTATCACTAGAAGCCGTGATATCTAAAAAAACCAGCTCATCAGCACCTTGCTGGTTGTAATATTTGGCTAGTTCCACCGGATCGCCTGCATCGCGAATATCGACAAAGTTGGTGCCTTTGACTACACGACCTGCATTCACATCTAAACAAGGAATAATTCTTTTAGTGAGCATTGAGTTCTCCATATCCTCTCACATAATCAGAATAATTCATTTTTTGTTTGCCTTCGGGTTGGACCTCTAAAATTTCAAGTTTGTTGTCTTTAATTTGAGTTTTCAAAACTTTTACTCTTTTGCCATCCTGAATCGTAAAACCACCAATGGCCCGCACAATATTATGAATTTTTTGTGCAGAATCATTCCAATTAATTTGGCTATCTTCTTTTTTAATTTTTTTGCAGCGAGTCGCTTGCGAATGGTCTTGAGGTTTTCTTATTTTATTTAAATCTAATTTAAGGGCTTCAACCATTAACTCCGCTCCACGTTCAGCGGCACGGTCATGTAAACTTTGAAAACTTTCATTCTGATCAATGTTCATTGCTTCCTGCAAAACAATATCTCCAGCATCCATTTCTTTATCAATTAACATAATCGTGACCGCAGTCTCAGAATCCCCATTTAAAAGAGCACTTTGCAGAGGAGAAGGTCCGCGATACTGTGGCAATTTTGAAGGATGAACATTTAGACAGTGCCAATTTTTATAAATTTCTTCTGGTATCATTTTGCCATAAGCAATCACCACAATTTTTTCGGCACCCCATTTTTTTAATTGATCCAAAGTTGGAATTTCGTAATAAACAGGAATTTTGTTTTGTTCGGCAACGACTTTAACGGGACTGGGCTGATTTTTTTGACCGCGATGAGCAGGGCGATCAGGCATCGTGACCACCGCCACTACTTCAAACTTTTCAGAAATTAATTTTTTAAGAGTAGGAACGGCAAATTCAGGAGTGCCAAAAAAAACAATTTTCATTAAATATCTTTTTTTGATTTACGTTTGTGATTAAGCGGGTCGATTTTAAAAAGTTGGTTATCAACAATTTTATCGGTATATAAAATGCCGTCTAAATGATCAACTTCATGCTGCAATACCCGGGCCGGAAACTCATCTAGCGTTATACTAATTTTTTTTCCCTCTAAATTAAGAGCTGTTACTTTTAGTTTTTGATAACGGTTGACCATGCCTTCTTTGCCTGGCACGGATAAACAGCCTTCTAATCCACAAACTAAATTTTTGCCGACCGGTGTTAAAACCGGGTTAACCCAAACCATGGGCAAGGTTTTATCTTCAGACCAGTCTGTCACCACCATGCGAATATTTTTACCAATTTGCGGAGCCGCCAGCCCGACCCCTGGAGCCACATACATGGTTTCAAGCATATCGAGGGCCAGCTGCTGAATTTCTTTAGTAATCTCCGGCACTGGCTTTGAAGGAATCCGCAGAGTGGGTTGTTCATCGGTTAAAATATTGAGAATCATGAGATTGATTCTAACGGCATCTAGAAATTTTTGAAATTTATTTAAATAGAACACGATAATTTAGCAAGATAGGAAACAAAGATGAATAAAAAAATAATAGGAACTTTTCACATACATTCTATTTCAGAAAAATTTGACTCTAAACATGATCTTGATGTGATCTTAGAAATCATTTTGAAAGCAGGGCATAAAAAACTACAGCGGTATAAGGCTGCCCTTATTCACGATTATTTTACTGAAACAGGCGGAGACGAAAAATTAATAGAAAATAAGTTAAAAATAATTAATGAACGATTGATGCTGCTAGCCGCCAAATTTGGCTCTGCAACTGCAAAAATGGAATTAACTTATGTTCCTGTCGCAGATGATCAGGGGGATATCTTCAATCAACGAAAATCCTATAACCTCCTTATCCAGAGAGAAGAATCTAAATAGATTTGGGAAATTAGGCTAAAGCAGATTCTGCGGATCGACATCGATTTCAATTTCTTTTAATAGTTTAGATGGAATTTTTTGAAGATTTACTTTTCCATTCTTTAAAATAATCATGACTCGAAATTTGCCTTTCAGTTTAGCCATGGGTGCTTCCACCGGACCCAAAATCTGTTTTGCACTCACAAACTCTAAAATGGATTGAGCTAATTGATGTGTTTTCGATTCTTCTTTGTGCTTCGCTACTATTTTAATAAGCGCTGTATAGGGAGGAAAATCTAAAGCTTTTCGCTGAACAAGTTCTTCCTCATAAAAAGTTTCATAATCACCTTTTACAGCCAGCTGAATAGCTCTTTGGTCGATTTGATAAGTTTGAATCACCACTTGGGCACTAGAACCCGCCAAATCAATTAAGTCTGTTAATCTCGCAAAAGTCTTTTCATTTGATCTAAAGTCAGGCAGATAAAGATCCGTGTCTGCATTTAAAACAGCCACAAGACCTACATTTTTAAAATCGTATTCTTTGAGGAGCATCTGAGTCCCTAAAAGAATTTGAGCTTCTCCTTGATTAAATTGATCTAATATTTTTTTCTCTAGCGATTTTTTGGTCACGACATCTTTATCGAGTCTTAAAATTTTGACATCTTTAAAAAAACGTTTTAGTTCTTTTTCAATTTTTTCAGTTCCGGCCCCTTGTTTTTTTAATTTAGGCGACTGACATTTAGGGCACTGCGACGGAGATGGCATTTCAAACAAACAGGCATGACACTTCAAAATATCATTCTGGTGCAAAACTAAGGCCACACTGCAGTTAGGACAAGAAAATCTGGTATGACAATCTAAACAAACTAATGCCCGAGCTAATCCGCGGCGATTGTGAAACAAAATAATCTGTTTTTGTTGTTGCAAGGTCTTCTTCACCGCTTCTTGAAGAGGTTTCGAAAATAATCTATTGCCGCCATCTTCTTTTTTTAAATCGACTAAATCAACTTGATGTGGAGAAGAAACGGACTGATTAATAAGGTATTTTGAATAATTTAGCTTTGTTTCAAGCCTTGGTGATTTTGATGAAAGAAATAATTTTATTTTTTGTGTCTCTGCAAAATAAACAGCTACGTCTACCGCATGGTAATTCACGTGATAACGAAGGTGGTTCTCTTGCTTGTAAGACGAGTCATGCTCATCGTGCACAATGATCGTGTCTAAGTTCTTAAAATTTAAAAACAATCCGCCTCGAGTCGCTAAAATAACTTTGGCTGTGCCATGGGCAATAAAGTTTTCTGTCTCTCGGAGCGTTTTGGGCGCAAGCCCTGGATGATAAAGGGTGCAGGATTCTGGCAAGACTCCCTCAAAACGATTTTTCCAAATTTGAACGCTAAAAATCTCAGGAAATAAAATAAGAATTTGTTTTTTGTTTTGAAGCGTTTCTTCTATTTTTTGAAGATAAATTTTAAAAGTCATTTTATTTTGGCAAAATAAGTTTTAAGGCAACAGCAGGCGGGTAGATATATTTTTCAGCCAGCCATTCACACAAACGAACTTTCGCTTCAGAAAAAAAAGGTTCTTTTGAAACAAGCGAGTCAATATCTTTAGTTTTAAATTCAGGCTGAGAAACTTCTTTTAAAACATATCCTGAAATTAGTCTGTTCATTAACGGCACTCTCACAACCTGGCCGACTTGAATCAGACCTTCTAACGTCGGCGGGACCGCGTAAGTAAGAATTTTACTTTTATTAACTAAGATCTCGGCAAATCTCATCTAACACCTGCCGGGCAATATTTTCTTTGGTTGCGGGTCCCCATGAAAAGGTTTTACCGTTTTTTTTAATCAGAGTCACGCGGGCATTCTCAGAACCCAAGTTTTTTTGATCATTGGCTACTATGTAATCACAATTTTTTTCTTTCAATTTTTTTAAAGCATTGGGGATCAGATTTTCAGTTTCTAGTGCAAAGCCCACGACAATCGATTTCTTTTTATTTTTGCCAATTAGCGCCAATAAATCTTCGGTGGGGTTAAGTTCCAAAGAAAGTTTTTGATTTTTAAGATCAAATTTTTTAATTTTTTGATTGCTTGGCTGAGCCACTTCGTAATCGCTGACCGCCGCAGCCATAATCACAATGTCATTTTGCGAATAACTTTCTAAAAGTTCTTTTTTAAAATTTTTATACTCCCCGCCGGCAATTTCACTGACCTGCGCGCCTAAATCACGAGCCGCACTTACAAAAGCTTGGCCCATTTTGCCTGACGACAAATTGCTAATCACACGGACAGGATCGATCGGCGAATAAACCGGACCATAAGTCACTAAAACTTTTTTGTTATCTAGTGGAGTTTTTTTTTTTAGATTTGCCCGTAATACCATTAAGCAAACTTTCGATTTTAGAAATAATCACTTCGTTTTTGGGATAACGCCCTTCTCCAATATGCTCACAAGCCATGCGTCCCACTTCAGGATCAATGACTTCATAACCATAGCTTTCAATTTTTTTAAGATTCGCTTTGGTAGCAGGATGATTCCACATATTGGGATTCATGGCGGGCACAACCAAAACCTGTTTTTTTGCCGCTAGGATAGTTGTCGTGAGTAAATCATCAGCTAAACCTGCAGCGAGCTTGGCAATAATGTCAGCGGTTGCCGGAGCAATCACAATTAAATCGCTGCGGTCTGCCAAATCGATATGTAAAATTTTGTGAGAATCGCTGGTAAAAAGTTCACCATGCACTGGGCGTCTGGTCACTGCACCCAAAGTGGCAGCGCCAATAAAATGCTTAGCAGCAGAAGTTAAAACAGTTTCAACTTGATAACCTTTTTGAGTCAAAGCGCTGGCTAGGTCTGCTGACTTGTAAGCCGCGACTCCACCGGTGATGCCCAAAAGTATCATAAAAATCCTTTAACTAGGCGACGACAGATTTTTTCTTTTTGTCTTTAGAGCTGGTTTTTTCTTCTTTTTTGGCTTTTTTAGCGCCTGTCTTTTCTTCTTTTACTTCGGCGACAGCAGCAGTTTCTAGAGCCGCTGCTTTTTTAGTGCGAACGGGTTGAGCCACTTCTATTTCAGCTTCTTTTAAAGCAACATCGACTTTACCTTCGTTAATTTCGTTAAGAGCAGTCAAAACAACCGTTTCGTCATTTTCACCGGTTAAAGATTTTGAACCGTCAGCCAATTGGCGGCTTCTTTTAGCTGCTGCAATGGCTAGTAAAAAACGGTTAGGAACAATTTTTAAAAGTTCTTCATTTAGTGAATTTCTCATGACTGATAGCTCCTTATCGCTAAGTTGTTATTGGTTTGCAATTATATCTGCAATTTTTTGTGCCGTCTCGTGCAGATCATCGTTAACCACCTGATAATCGAACTGCTTACCCAGTTCCAGTTCATTGGCGGCATTGGCCAGCCTTAGGTCCATTTCTTCTTTGGTTTCAGTCTTACGGCCCGAAAGCCTTTTAGAAAGGGTTTCAAAGTCAGGCGGCTCAATAAAAATACTTACCGAGTCGCTCAGGCGGTTTTTGAGGTTCATCGCCCCCTGAACATCTAACTCGACAATAACCACTTTTTTGCTCTTTTTGAGCTTCTCAAGCTGAGAAAAAGCTGTCCCATAGCGATTACCATGAACCAGGGCCCATTCAATAAAGTCCCCCTGGGCAATTTTTTGATCAAACTCACTGTCAGTAATAAAAAAATAGTCCTGACCGTCGACTTCCGCTGATCTTTTTTGGCGAGTGGTGTAAGAAATAGACAGGGCATATTGAGGATGTAGTTTTAAAAGCTCATTAATCACTGAACCTTTGCCTACTCCCGACGGACCAGAGATTGCAAAAACTTTCATAAAAGGGCGGTTATGTTATCACACCTCCAGATTGCTCACTAGCAAAAGGGGCTGCTGACTTTTACGACCGTAAGCTTTAATCACATATTGGTCAGTGTCAGCGTTATAGTCATAAACAATTTGTCCGGCCTGATCTGATGCCTGGTAAGGTTTTCCCGTGAAAGGATTTTTGGGAGTTTGATTTAAATAATCTCCCTGCTTTAACAATGCCACTATCTGTTCAGCAGGAGTTGCTGTTCCGACGGGATATTTTTGATGATCTAAATAATAATTTTCAAGCGCGACCTGCATGGCATGAACCACAGCGCGCAGACTAGCTTCTTTAGCCTTATCTTGAGCCCCTTTTAAATTAGGAAGCATCAAAGTCGATAAAATCGCAATCAGCGCCATGACGAGCATCAGCTCAATTAAGGTAAAAGCTTTTTTATTTTTTTTCATATAGCAACTCCATAGTTTTGAGATAAATTAAGAAAAGGCATAAAAATCATCATTAAAAATCCAGCCACCACACTGCCCATCAAAATCATCAGCAGCGGCTCTGCCCAGGTAAAAAATAACTGCACCGTTTTATTTTGGGTGTCTTCTAAATAAACCTGTAAAAAATCGAGCACCTGCAAAAGGTTTTCATTTTGGGCCGAAGTTTGAATATGACTTTTGATCGTGAAAGGAACATCGGGCAGTTGAGCAATTAAAGTTCCCAAAGGATATCCGGCTTTTAGACCAAGACTGAGCCCATAAAAATCATTTCGTAAGACTTCTGGCAAAAGCACCAGCGCACAAGAGATGGCTTCTTCTTCGTTTAATCCAGCTTTTAAAAATGAAACCCAGGCGGATAAAAAAGGCAGAAAAAACAAAATATACACAAAAGATATTTTTATTATTTTAGTTTTAAATAATTTTTTTAGCTTTGCTCTAAACACAAAAAACGAAGTCAAAATGATTATTCCTAAAACTAAAATAATTTGAGGCAAGTTCTCTAAAAAAAGCATCAGCCTTGGGACAGGGACATTCATATCGCTAAAAAGAGTTTTCATTTGGGGAACAAGGTAAAACAAAGCAATGCCTAAGAAAACAAACATCATCGCCGCTAAGATGGCCGGATAAAGACAGAGCTGCAGCAGCCTGGCGCGCAATGACACCATTTGCCTTGCCATTTTGACTGCTGATTTTAAAAAAACACCAAAGCGTTGACGTTCTATTCCTAAATCTAAGTAAGGCACAAGAGTCTGATGAAAATATTTTTGAAAAAAAAATTTTTCATGACCATAACCCCGCTTCAAATAAAAATGAAAATCTTCCACAAAATTTTTTAAATTTTTAGAAAGTTTTTGATTTTTAAGAAACTCCAGGCTTTTTTCTAAACTCTGGCCTGCTTCTAACGAAAATAAAATTTGATTGAGCAGGAGTGCTTGTGCAGATAATGACAAAAGGAAACTCTTTTCTGCTCCCACAAGAAATAAAATCGATATCAAACTAAATGTTAAAAACTTTCTGAGCGTTAGCGGTTGTAACTCTAGCCACCTCCTCTAGAGAAATATTTTTAATGTTCATAATTTGCTGAGCCACATATTTCACATAACTAGGTTCGTTACGCTGCCCACGGTGAGGAACCGGCGTTAAATAAGGACTGTCCGTTTCAATCAGCATTGTCTCCAAAGGAATACAACGAATGACTTGCCGCAAATTTTCAGCATTTTTAAAAGTGATATTGCCGGCAAATGATAGATAAAAACCGATATCGATCATTTTTTTGGCAAAACTCTCGTCACCTGAAAAACAGTGAATCACACCTTGTATTCCTTTGGTTTTAGCTTTGCGAACTAAAATTTCAACAATGTCATCATGCGCATCACGATCGTGAACGATAATTGGTAAATGCAGTTTTGATGCCAAATCACACATCGCTTCAAAAGTTTCGATCTGCTGTTCTTTAGAAGAGATATTACGAAAATAATCGAGACCAATTTCGCCAATCGCCTTCACTTTGACACTCGCTGCCATTTTTTCAACTTCTGCTAAATAGTCAGGAGTAAAATCTTTGGCATCATGAGGATGAAAACCAAGGCTACAATGCAATTGAGGATGCTTGGCAGATATTTCTAAGACCTGTTTATTAGTAACGGGATCGGTGCCAATTAACATCATCTTCTTCACGCCATTTTGTTCAGCACGTTCGAGTAAGGTCTCAATAGTCGTATCTGCAAAGTCATCAAAATGAATGTGGCAGTGGGTGTCGATGAGCATGTCTGTATTGTAACTTGAGGTTCTAAATTGGGGCCTCAAAATAATGATTTAATTATTTTGAACTGACGATATCTTTCATGACTATTCTTTGTTCAAAGATCTTAAAAAATGATGAAGCCTATGCCTATCTTTTATCTGATCAAAAGACCGTAACGGAACTTCTTACAGATTGGTATTTAGAAGGAAATGGGAAGGGAGCAAGCTATTTGCTGATAGCACGAGATATTCCTAGTAATGAGAATTATCCAGTTTTTGTATACAACCCTCTTGATTTAAAAAAAATATATAAGCTATACCATACAAAACAAGATTCATTGGTTGTTAAAGTCTTTGATTTAAATGATAAAAGAAATGAAGACCTGCTCGAAAAAAAGAAAAAGCCTATTTCTTAACCGTTTCTTTTCTGGGAAACAGTGGTTCCGGTTTTGTTAATTGCCCACCCATATATTTTTCTTGAAAGCTTAATTTAAAGTCTTTTGATAACGGCGTGGCGA
>CAYMKA010000032.1:0-12825 GCA_964390935.1 uncultured bacterium | reverse complement strand
GCTCCGATGTTTTTAACGTAAATCATATTTCCTACATCCAGTTCAGGCATTTCTTCGTTAACCGAAATGGTGTCAAAAGAATCACAAGTAGGGCCGGCCAATGTACATAAAAACTTTTGGCCTTTTTTCATTGATTTAAATTCATATTTGCAGTGATCAAACACAATTCCTGAGAAGTCTTGATAAATGCCATCATCTAAGTAGTAATAGTTTTTGTTATTTCTAAAAGCTCGGCCTACAACACTGGTAATTAAAGTGCCTGAAGGACCCGCTAAAAAGCGGCCGGGTTCAGCAATAATTTTAATTTTATTTTGTTTTAAGCGGGTTTTAAAAAGTCGACGTAATTCTTGCCTAATTTGACTGGCAATTTTTTCAAAAGGAGGCACATTTTCATTGTCAAAATGTTTAATCGGAAAGCCGCCGCCAATATCAAGGATTTTTAAATCAATGCCTTTTTCTTCGGCCTCATTAAAAATGGCAGAAGAAACTTCTAGTGCTCTTAAATAATTTTGGGAATCAATACACTGTGAACCGACGTGAAAGCTCAGTCCAACAGGATCAAGTCCTAAGATTTTGGCTTTGCGTAAAAGATAGATTGCATCTTCGGGGTCGGCTCCAAATTTTAAAGAGAGTTCCACGACTGAGCCGACATTAGCGACTTTAATACGCAACACCACTTTGGCGCCGCGGTAATTTTTTGCAATTTTATAAAGTTCGGCCTCATTATCAAAAGTCATCATTGAAACATTTAATTTTTTGGCTTCTTTAATGTCGGCAGGAGATTTAATGGTGTTGGCAAAAATTAAACGAGACGGAGTGGCTCCGTAGCGCAGAGCGTGTTTAATTTCGTTTGCCGAAGCCACATCAAAGCTGGCCCCCATCGCTGCAAATGTTTTAATAATTTCTGGATGAGGATTCGCCTTCACAGCGTAATAAATATGTACGTCCGGTAAATGTTTTTGAAATAATCTAAATTGAGATTCCAGCATGCCACGGTCAATTAACATAAGCGGCGTGCCGTGCTGTTTTGTTTCGCGTTTAATTAAATTTTCCAGAGTTCTGGATGAAAGTTTTTTTCCCACTGGCCTGCGAAGTATGACAGAAAAGTTTTTAACCCGTAAAGAATTATTTCACTAAAAATGAGTTAAATTGCCAAACATCATCGGCTTTGGGAATTTCTTCGCCATAGTTTTCAAAAAAGGGACGGCGGTTTTTGATCGGTGTCCAATCCACCGCACGAGACACAAAAGGTCCTAAATAGGGTTTCGCCACTTCCAAAATTTCTTCGTATGGCAATTCGTCAGGAATACGCACCCCTTTTTTGGGGTTTTTAATCATCCAGGTGACCGCACCAATAATGCTGCAGGCCACTTGAAGCGTGGTGGCATTTTGACCGGGCACAAGTTTTCGGGTTTCATGAATGTCGAGCATCGAACCTGTCCACCAGGAGTTGAAGTCGTGACCCATTAAAAGAACGCCTAATTGGTCATCTCCTGAAATAATTTCGTCATTCACCACGCGTTGTCGTTCATGCATTTGAAACGAACGCATTTCAAGCTCGTGGATTGAATTAATGGTGTAGTCGGGCGTGCAATAAGCATAATGCACAGTGGGTCGGTAAACCGCTTTCTCATTTTCCCAAACGGTTAAATAGTCAGATAAAGTAAATGATTCACCATGACGAATGACCATGCCGGTGATTTCACCGTAGGGGACCCACGAACGTACCCAGGTTTTAATGCCCATTTGTCCCAAACAAATTTGATTTTGAGGACCGCTTTTATGAGTAAAGGCTTTAGCAGGTAAAGTTTTTTCGTGTGTGCCCCAGCCCATTTCAGCAGGGGAGGTGCCTTCTTCATATAAACCCTCAGGGCTCCAGGTGTTTACAAACTCATCGACTTCTTTGGGGCGGTTAATAATTTGAGTGTCACGCTCAGAAATGTGAATCACTTTAGTGCCCGTTAATTGGGCAAGCTTAGGAAAGTTCTCTTCATTAATATACTTTTCCAGCTCAGCTTTACGTTCTCCTTTAGCACTTTCTTTAATAATCTTTTGAGCGAGATCTTTAAGAGCCACTTTTACAAAATGAGAAACAAGGCCTGGATTGGCCCCATGTTCTAAAACAGCGGTGGCTCCATTATTTTGGCCCCATTTTTTAATACGCTCTCTGATGGCCATATGACGGACATAAAGCGTTCGTTCGGTAGGGTGCTTTTTTTCAATATCCTTGTAGGGTTCCCATAACTCAACAGAAGTATTGAGATACATCACTTGATTAGCGTGACACCACTCTAAAATTTCAATGCAGTCGATATTCCAGGCTAAGTCTAAAATCATGTCGCCCGCATCGACATATTGAGCCAATTTAGCGGTTAGATTTTTTTGATCAATTTTATCAACTAAATAGTTAACACCTTGTTCCACCACATTTTTTACCAGTGCTTTGTGATCTACAAAATCAATGACAGTAATCTTGCCGGCGGGCATTTCTAAGTGCTTTAAAAGCAGCGGTAAAGTACAACGGGCGACGCCGCCACAACCAATCACTAAAATCTTGCCGTCAAATTTAATTTTTTTCATGATCTTTTTTCACTCCAATGCCGAGTTTAACGGGTATAATATTTTTATGAAAGTAGCATTGCTAGGGGCTTCAAACAAACCAGACCGGTATGCTTATCGGGCTTTAAAAAACTTGTTGGTGGCAGGTCATGAAGTTTATCCGGTCAATCCGACCTTAAAAGAAATTGAAGGAACAAAGGTTTATGCCAAACTTTCTGATATCCCTGAAAAAATAGACACGCTGACTTTGTATGTTGGTCCTGAACGTAATATTTTGATGAAAGATGAAATCATCGCTCTCAAACCCCGCAGAGTGGTTTTTAATCCAGGCACTGAAAATCCGGCGCTTCAAGAGGCTCTGCAAGCAGCCGGAATTTTTCCTCAGGTGGCCTGCACCCTAGTCATGCTTTCTATTAATACTTTTGATAAATATTAAAAAAAGTATTAAAAAACTAGGCAAACATTTCCACGCCTACGAGCTCTCTTTCAATTTGATACATTTTTTGGTTTAAGTTACTGTATTCTTTGATATTAAGAGCTTCCGGGGGCAGTTCACTAAAGAGGGCATTTTCTTGAGTGAAATGAAGGTTTATTTTCTCTAAAAGCTGAGGGGCTTCTTCAATAAATAAATTAACCTGCTCTTGATCGATGGCACGGCAAACATCATGAATCAAATGCTGCAGGTCTTGATGACCTTCTAAGAGTTGTTCAATCACTGCATGACTTTCAGGCAGTTTTTTGAGCAAAAAAGGATAAACCACTTCTTCTTCAATCTTAAAAAGATTGCCGATTTCATTATTCATTAAATGGCGTAAACGATGTAATTTGCTGAGGTTTTGTTCAAATTCAAATTGTTCGTGATAACTGATTTCATTAATGACTTTTTCGAGTTGTCTGGCTAACTGACTTAGCTGTAGATGTTTTTTTTCAAAAGCGATCCAAAAATTTTGATTTTCTTTAAACATGACAATCACATCCTTTGTTTTTAATTATTTGATAGATCTCCTCCTTAGTTAAGATTGTGGGGCGAATTGTAGACCTCTCAAAAAAATAATCAAGAAATAAACTCCACCGCTTATAATACACTCCATGATTTCAGAAATTAAATTTAACAAACCTGAGCATCACCTTTTTATCTGTGTTAATAATCGGGCTGAAAAGGGAGATTTTTCTAAGCCCAGCTGTGGACCGCTTATCACTAAGGAACAAGTCAAAGAAATAAAACAATGGATTTTGGCTCAAGGGTATAGTCAAAAAGTATGGGTGACCGCTACTCATTGCTTAGGTTTTTGTAATGCTGAGGGTGCTGTTATTGCCCTGTTTCCCGAAGGGAAATTTAGTAAGGGGTTTCACAATACAGCCGAAATCAAAGAATACATCGTTAAAATTTGCCAATAAAAAATGATTAAAATCGACAAAATTAAATTAAGTGTCATCGATGCCTTTGCTCAGAGGCCTTTTACCGGTAATCCGGCGGCATGCGTGTTGACCGAAGAGCCGCTTGATGAAAAGACCATGCAAAATATTGCGATGGAAATGAATCTGTCAGAAACAGCTTTTGCGGTCCCTCTTAAGAACAAGCCCAATGAATTTCAATTACGCTGGTTTACACCTATCCGCGAAGTGCCGTTATGTGGTCATGCCACTCTTGCCATGGCACATTATTTAAATTCGAATCCGAATATAAAAATTGATTCCGAGATCATTTTTCATACTTTAAGTGGTGCCCTGGCCGTTACCTTTAAAGAAAATAAGATCACTATGGATTTTCCAGCGGCCCCTTTAAATTTGATTACTGAAGATGTGGGTGAACTAAGCGATTGGATAGAAAGTATTCTTTTAACAGATGAATTTAAAGTTTTAGGAACGGCAAATCAATATTTATTTGTTGAATTAAAAGACGTTCAGGCAGTGGAAACTTTGGAGCCTGCAATCCATTTAATTAAAGAATTACCTTATTTAGGCGTCGGCTTTTCTTGTCCCGCTAAAGATGGCAATGGTTATGTCTGTCGTTTTTTTGCTCCTGCGGTCGGCATCGAAGAAGATCCGGTGACTGGTTCGGCACATGTGGTTTTAGGACCGCACTATGCTCAGGAGCTAAATAAGTCGGAAGTGGTAGGGACTCAGCTTTCTAAGCGTGGGGGCAAGATTATGGTCCGTCCTCAAAATTTAAGAGTTTTTTTAACAGGCCAGGCCGTGACAATTTACCAAGCCGAAATGAATTTGAAAGAGTAAGATGACGATAATGATTGAAAGTGTGGTCATTGAAACTCCTGTGGGCTCTTTAGAATTAAGAGGAAAATCTGAAGGTTTGACGGATGTCATTTTCTTAAAAAAGAAAACTCCTGAAACCAAACCCATGCCTGAGTATTTCAAACCTTGGGTCAAAGAATTAAAAGATTATTTTAAAGGGACGCGTCGTCAATTTACGATTCCGGTGGTGATGGAAGGGACTGATTTTCAAAAAAAAGTTTGGAAACAAACGGCGCGAGTTTTTTATGGCAAAACAGCTTCCTATGAAGAATTAGCCAAAATGGTAGGACATCCTGACGCCGTTCGGGCGGTGGGCACGACCTGTCGTTTAAATCGGACTCCTATTGTGATCCCCTGCCACCGCATTATTAATAAAAATGGAGCCATGGGCGGGTATTTAGGTGGAGTTAAGATAAAGAAAAAGTTAATTGAGCTAGAAAGTCAGTAACGTGTCCAGGCAACAGAATTTATTTACGACTTCTCAAGCCCGTTTTCATGAACTTAAACAGATGGATTATCTTCCCCCTTTCCGTATTTTGTTAAATCAGTTGATGGTGGACCCAGAATTTTCTGATCTGACTAAAAACTCAAATGAAAAACATCAAATTAAAAAATACTTGGTAGAGATGCTGCCACGAGTTGGCGTGAAAACTTTATGGTTTGTGCAGCGTCTTGTGATGTTTGTGTTTCGTATTATTTTTACCCGTTTGATTGCATTAGACACAGAGGTGTTAAAAAATTTACCTGCGCTGAATAAAAAATATTCATTGGTTTTTGTGGCTAATCACCGCAGCAATGTCGATTATCTATTTTTAGGAATCACTCTTTTGAAATTTAGAATTAATATGGGACATTCGGTAGCTAATTTAAAAATTAATATTTTTCCGTTTGGGTATTTGTTTCGCAAAGCAGGAGCCTTTTTTGTGCGCCAAGGCGAACGTGATTTTTTGTACCGCGAGCTGATTACTCGTTTTGCTCATTTTTTAAAACGCCGCCGTCATAATTTGATTATTTTTCCAGAAGGCGGCTTAAGTCCTGATGGAAAATGGCGGCAGCTTAAAACAGGTTTTTTAACTTCGTTTTTATCAAAGCATCCCGAGCCTGTCGCGCTGGTCCCGGTTTACATGGCTTATGATCGTGTGCCCGAGGACAGAAATTTAGTGAAAAAAAATAACCATCATCCGGAGCATCTGCGATATTTTTGGAATAAATTAAAAATGTTTGCCTTTCTGCAAAGTTACCGCAGTGCTTATATTCGCTTTGAGAAACCAATTTTAATCGAAGAGCCTATTACTAAATCTCAAACCAAAGAAAAACTCGAACAAATTTTTGATCAGTTTTCTAAAAATCCTATTTTGACACCGATGATGCTTGTTTCTCAGTATTTAATCGAAAATCAAAACGTCGCCATTGAATTAGGTTTGTTGAAAAAACATTTTGAAAACCAGCTTAAAAAGTATGCTTCTTTGGTATGCTTTGGTCGCAGCAGCTATTCATGGTTAGAGAAAGAATTGTTTGTGCGAAATATTTTGCAAAAAGCTCCTTCGGGCCAGGTGGTCCTAAACCCTAATGAAATCCCTCTTTTAAAGTATTATGTGAATCAGGGGCATTTTGAAGTGAGTTATACGATTTAATCGCGAGGGATGTTAATCTTGCTTTCCGATGAGTGTATTACAAACAGAAATTAATAAACGGCGCACTTTTGCGATTATTTCTCACCCTGATGCAGGAAAAACGACACTGACCGAAAAACTTTTGCTATATGGCGGTGCCATTCAAATGGCGGGAGCGGTGAAGTCTCGTAAAGCAGCCCGTGCTGCAGCCTCTGATTGGATGGAACTTGAAAAGCAGCGCGGTATTTCGATTACTTCAACCTTACTGCAGTTTGAATATCATGGTCTCAAAATTAATTTGCTGGATACGCCTGGCCACAAAGACTTTTCAGAAGATACTTACCGGGTGCTCACTGCCGTGGATGCAGTGATCATGGTGATTGATGCGGCAAAGGGGATTGAAACCCAAACTTTAAAATTATTTAAAATTTGTAGACTGCGCGGGATTCCTATTTTTACTTTTGTAAATAAATGTGACCGACCAGCTCGTAATGGTCTTGAAATATTAGATGAAATTGAAAAGGTTTTAGAAATTTCGGCTTATCCTATGAACTGGCCGGTTGGCATTGGTTACGATTTTAAGGGCATTTATGATCGCAAAACTAAAAAAAGTCATTTATTCGAACGTACTGCTGCTAACGCGACTCAAGCGATTGTTTCTATTTTTGATCCTAACGATGCAGCCTTAGAAACAAAAGTTCCAGAAAATGTGCTTAAAAATTTTAAAGATGAAATGGAATTGCTAGATACCGCTGGTTTTGATTTTGATCTTCAAAAAATTACGCAAGGATTACAAACTCCTGTATTTTTTGGATCGGCGTTAATTAATTTTGGAGTGGAACTGCTTTTAAATAGTTTTTTGGAATTGGCACCGCCTCCTCAACCTCGCAAAGTAGAAGATCAAGTGATTGCCACGGATAGCCCCAACTTTTCAGGTTTTATTTTTAAAATTCAGGCCAACATGGATCCTAAACATAGAGACCGTGTCGCTTATCTTCGAATCTGCAGTGGCGAGTTTTTAAAAGACATGGCGGTGTTTCATCCTCGTTCAGGTAAAACCGTTCGTCTGACTTTTCCTAAACAGCTTTTTGGTTCTGAACGCGTCGAAATAGATAAAGCTTATGCGGGCGATATTGTGGGTCTGGTGGGTCACGGCGATTTTCAAATTGGCGATACGCTCAGTCAAAAAAAAGAAATCATTTATAACGAATTGCCGCACTTTTCTCCTGAAGTTTTTGCAACGTTGATAAATCCTGATCCTTCTAAATTCAAACAATTTCAAAAAGCACTGGAGCACTTCACTCAAGAAGGAACGATCCAAGTTTTTTATTTGGTTCACACTTCATCGCGCATGCCTATTTTAGGAGCGGTGGGTCCTCTGCAATTTGAAATTGTGTCAGGGCGCTTGCTTTTAGAGTATGGCATTGAAACGAAGCGAGAACCTTTAACTGCCACCTTAGCTCGCTGGCTGCCTGCTTCTTTTAATTTAGAACAAACGAAGAGTTTAGAATTGGGACTAGGCACAAAATTAGCAGTTGATGCCGAAGGGCATTATTGTCTGTTGTTTGATCGTTCCTATCACTTGGATTTTTTTAATGAAAAGAATCCAGATGTGAAATTACTTGAAATTTCACCCGTGAAGTTTAGTTTGACGAAGGTTTAAGGTCTTCGACCTCTTACAGTAAAGTCAAGTTTTTCATTTTTTAGATGCATTTTGTGATTGATTTTGCTCTAACTCTTTTCATACAATCCTTCTCCTTAATTGTAGTGTTCTCTGGGCGTCCTTGATTCTCTGCGTTGTGGCGATTGGTTTTTACTGAGCTATTTTCTGAAACTTTGTTTGAGATTGAACGATAGATACGGGGGAGAAAGCGAGCCGCTGTGTTGTTACTTTTCAAAGTGATTGATTCAGAACGTGCTCAGGTCTTTTCTCGTCTAGATGACCATGAAGTGGTCTTAGTTGAAAAACTCTTTAATCAAGTCAATACCCATTCCCTTGTGCAATGGTCCGTCGTTCTCAATGCTTTTCAAAAAAATAAAATGGCGGCTGACGATCAAACTCTTTATGTTTTTAATGCAGGTAAAAATCTAACGTTTTTATATCAGATCAATCTTAAAAATCAGACGGTCAAAATTGATGCCGTTCCCTATGGAAACATGGTTTGGGATGAAGAGGTCTTTTTTTTAGACGCGCTAGCGGAAACTCAAAAACTTTCTAAAAGTCTGCCCAAAGGGTTGCTTGAACGTATTCCAGATTTTAAGGGTGATTTTAGAACCGAAGTGACCCTGCATTTTTCATTGAACTGCGTCGGGAAAATAGGCTTAGCGGGTCTGATTGGCGGAAGTATAAAAGAAAACAGAATGGCCCGTCAGAAGTTAATAGAAATGTCTGAGCCTTATGCAAAAAATCTTTCTAAATCCTTTTTAAGAACAATTAAATTTAAACAATATACGGAAGCAGTTCAAAATTTACATCCTTTGTCTATAAATTTGAAAATGACTTTTGAAGAATTAACAGAAAAGCTTTTGTTTTTGAATCATGCAAATACCAGGTTAAAAAGTTTTACTCAAAATGAGTTGGTGCAAATTCTTGATCAAATTCCTGGAAAAGAACTCGAAGTTCCGACTCCTCAAGAGTTTGAATATGTGGACCTGGCGACTTTTTTAAACCGTTTTTATGATCAAAAATTTGAAAAAATAAAAAATGATTTTCAAAACATAGAAAATAAAAATATGATCATCGAAGATCAAGAGGGCATTTACCATCTAATTTATGCCGCCTCACTGTCCACTATTGTTAAATTTGCAGGGTATGACTCAATGAGTTTTCCCGTTTCGTTCGCTACAGATTTTAAGAAGTTTTATTTGCAGTGGATTAATATGGCCAAAAGTAAAAATTTAGTTTCGTTAAAAGCCAAAAATGAATTTGATATAGAAACCATGAAGGAATTTGCTCAAAATATAAAAGATAAAAAAATATTTTTTTCTATTTTGAATCTGCATTATTTAGATCAAATTGAACAACCAGAAGCTCAAGATTTTTTTAAAGCCCTGTCGCAGGCATTTAGTGACTCTCCCAAAAGCAGGTTGCTGCTGACCAGTGCTCCGAGTTTGCCCAAAGGTTTATATGACCAGAACACTTTACTTTACCGTCTTGAAGTTTTTAACTTTGATAGACAGTGGAAAGTGATAGAGCAGCTCATTCGTGAAGATTTATCCAGAATTCGACCAGAGTTGACGATTGAGTTAGATAAAAAAAATATTGAAAAACTTTGGAAAATTGGTGGCGAAAATACATTTTTGTTATCGGCATTAATGAAAGACATGGTTACTGTTTTAAAAAAACCTTTAGATGAAAATAAAATACTGACCTCTCAACTTATTGATAGATATTTAATTGATGAAAAGGATGCGGTATCTGCCAAAAAGTTTTTTGATCATTTTGGTGAAAATGGCTATCGCCGTTTATTCTATGCTGCGACGATGTCTTATCTGTTAGATGTTCCTATTGATCATTTTGTGGTGGGAATGCAAATAGAAAATCACCGTACGATTAAATGGGCTTACCAGGATGGGACTTTTGGCTGGACGCGTTTTAGCCCAGAGACTCACCATGAATCTCTAGAAGATCTTTTTACGGATATTAAAAAACTTTATCATCGTTATGAGTCCTATCCAGATCAGGGCGGATATAGTGTTGAAAGCCGTTATGTGCTTTTAAATCATGAATTGACGCCTCCCCCTAGAGAAGTGAATTTATTTCAGCTGGGGATTGGATATTTAAAAATACACTTACAGCAGCATCCCTATTTAGTGCGAAGCGGTTTTGACTGGAAGACATTTTTACAAAAGACGATTAGAGAACGCCATAAGAGAAATGATATTGCTGAATTATTTGAAAGAGGGTTGGTGCTTCAGCCTAAAATCATGAATGATGTAAGGTTCTTAAAGCAATTCAATGTTGAGTCTTTTAACGATGAAATATATGAGACATTGCTAACTCGTTTTCCTCAGTCAAATCGTGTGCAGCTAGAAAATGCCTTGGAAGAAATGTTAGTGCACATGGGAAAAAATCTTAATTTTGTCTCTCCCGTTAAAGCGATGGAATATTTGATTAATCAAAAGGAAATTAATTTGGCTTCTTATCGGGCTGAGCAGCAGCTTCAAACAGTGAATGTCGATAATTTATCGCAAAAATTAAAGAAACTTCATACTTTTTCTGATAAAAATGTGCTTCTTAGAATTTGGAATGTGGTGTGGAAATTTTTCAACTATTATCGTTATCGCAACCGGGTAAATGATTTGCTGCATATTTATCAGGGAATTGAAAATAGACAAACTCAAGACACTTTGTCTAAAAAATTTAGAGATCAACTCCCAGAACTGGGCCGGGGAGGAACATATGAAATTTTATTAAAGAGTTTGGAACAGACGCTTTATTTATTAAGTGAAATCAGGTCCGAATATCGATCGAGAATTGTACGAGTTTTGACAAATCCTCTCTCAAATCTTGAAGAAGAGTTGTCTTCTTACTTAGGCAATGTTGTTTATTTAGAATCTTTTTTAAATGAACTGCCGGAAGAATCTAAAAAGCTGGGTTGGAAAAAAATGATTTCTGAAACTAAAAAATTGAAAGACGGCATTGAATTAGAGCTTAAGAATAACGGGATTAAAGCCATTCAGCCGGTCAAAATAAAAGATGCTGTTCAAACTTTGGGTATAGCTGTGGGAACTTTAACAGGTGCTTACACCACTTATTCCAAAATAATGGATCATTTTTCGATCAAAGAGAATATTTTTAAAGAATCTGTTAACCATCAAATTAATATTTCTTTTAATTATTTTAAAGAAGCTTCTTTAGATGAAAAGTGTGATTTAGCTAAAGACTGCGTGCTGAGGTTAGCTTATTTAAGGGTGGCAGAAGATACTTTAGATGAGCCTTCTGACCTGAATCAAAGAATTAGAAACCTGACTCAGCAAAAAGTTATCTTAAAAACATTGACTCAACTTTACAAAAATGATCTCGATAAGAAATTTTTAAGCAAGCTAATGAATGTTTCTGAATATAACGCATCTCTTAATATTTATTTTCAAGAAAAGGATGTTGATAAAAATCAAATTCTCAATAAAATTGATTTACGAGTAAAAGAAATTAATGAATCTTTAGCACAGCTCAATCAAAAAAAGATTGAGGCTAAAACTCAGCCAAAAATTGATATCAAAAAATAAGGCGCCAAAAGTTTCCTCTCAGCGCCTTATCAAAGTCTTATTTAAAAAAACTTAGCTTCTAGCTATTTTCAATCTCTCTAAAATGCCACTTAATATATTCTTAATCGGTAAATGAGTTAAAAATCCACCAAGTGTTGATTTAACTTTTCGTTTAATACGTTCCTCCTCCTGATAAACCATATACAGGGCAGGGATCACATAAAGCGTTGTTAGGGTCGCAAATGCAAGTCCAGCCGCCATGGCTAAAGCCAAAGGTTTAACAAAAGGATCATAGCCACCAATTCCATATGCAGTCGGCAGAAGGCCAAACACAGTAGTAACCGAAGTAAGGATGATAGGACGAAGTCTGGTGACAGAACCTTCTACCACAGCATCAAATGCAATTCTGCCTTCGGCCTTGAGTTGTTCAATAAAAGTTACTAAAACGATTCCGTTATTCACGACCACACCTGACAAACCGACAATTCCCATAATGGCTGGAAACGAAAGAGGCATGCCATGTATAAAAAACACCAGAATGATTCCGATAAATGAAAGCGGAATAGTCGCCAAAATGATGAAAGGTAATAACATTGAATTAAAGAATCCAATTAAAATAAAAGTATTTGCTATCAAGGCCAGTAAAAAGGCAGCCCCAAGACTAGCCATACTTTCATTGGTGTCTTTTAATTCTCCTTTAATGACCATTTGATAATCCGGCATGCCTTTAAAAGGATCGCCAAACTTCGCTTGAACTTTTTTGATGACTTCACTTGCGCTAGTCTTTTTAATGTTGATTCCACCCATAATGGAAACAATTCGGATGGTATCTTCATGAGCAATACGAGAAGGTCCAGTTGCTTCTTTGACAGTGACTAGCTGTCTAAGCGGGATAAGTCCACCGCGGCCGTTATCAACTTTCACATTATCCAAAATTTGGTCTAAATTTTGGATGTCACCTGTTTTTAATTTTACGCGGATATCGACTGTTTCGTTTCCTACTTTCATCGAACTGGCAATAAAACCATCAAACGCAGCTCTAATTTCAGAAGTAATTTGTTGGTTCGTTAACCCAAAACGTGCTGCCTGACTTTGAATGATGTTTAAATGAATTTCTTCATTTTGAGATTCATAGCTGTAATCAAGCTCTTTTGTCCCGGGCAATGTTTTTAAATATTCAAAAATAGGACGA
>CAYMKA010000031.1:0-13046 GCA_964390935.1 uncultured bacterium | reverse complement strand
ATTTTAAGAAACACTCAAATAAACCGGTAAAAGGAAAATCGATGGCTTACTTGCGCAAACGAAAATCAAAAAAGAATCGATTGCTCTATTATATTTGCGATCGAGACAATGGGGTTGAAAAATGCACAAGAATCAACGCTGAATCTTCACGAGAAGCAAAAATTGAACTCGCAAAGTTAGAGGAAAGAATAAGAAATGAAAAACGTAACCCTTTGTTTATACGATCTCCTCTTTTTGGAGACTATGTGAGCCAACACTATTTAACCCACTCAAAAAACACAAAGAGTACGAATACTTATGAAAAAGACCTGTCGCATATAAAAGCTTTATTAACGGAACTCAAAGCTGTGCGATTGGAAGAAATAAATCTTGAAAAAATCAAGCAAATTCAGGATAAGTGGATAAAAGACAATAAAAAACCGAAGACGATAAATAACCGGCTGATTGTGCTCAGTGCAATCTTAACGGATGCATTTAAAAATAGATTTATATTAACCAAATTAGATATCCCAAAGCTAAAAATACACAAAGTTTTACCTTCCTATTTTGATCCGGACGAACTCAAGCGAATACTGATGAATGCTAGGCCATTTGTCAGAAATTTTGTTGAGTTCTTAATTCACACCGGATTAAGGAAGGGAGAGCTTGAAAAACTTAGATGGGTGGACATCGATTTAAATTTAAAAACGATTCGCATATTGCAAACCAAATCCTTTAAACCAAGGGTCATTCCTATTAATGAAACACTCGAGCTTTTAATCATTAAATTAAAAAATGAATCTAGGCCCGGACAAAATTATATTTTTGAGGGAAAAGACGGCAAGCCTTACACCGATTTTTACCATGCCCTAAAGCGTGAATTAAAAAGACTAGGTCTAACTGGCCATGTACATAAGTTGCGCCACACTTTTGCATCTTATTTAGTCCAAAACGATGCTTCAATTTATTCTGTTCAAAAGTTATTGGGTCACGCGTCTGTAAATACCACAGAGATTTATGCCCATTTAAATCAGAAAAATTTAGATCTTACCGTAAACAAATTGAATTATTTGGGAGGCAAAGCTGATGGAGAGTAAATATTCTCAAGAGCTGTTTAAATATGGAGCAAGCATTTTCCCGCCTGAGATATTCCCTAATAAAAACATCGGTGAATTAGATGTTGTGATATGTAAGCATGAGGAGAATCATGACTTGCATTGTGTTCATTACAAAGACATCTGTTTGACACAAACTAAATTTTTTAATGAAGGGTCTGTAAGAGTCTTGTTATATCGTGACTTCCCAATAGGCCGGACAAAAGTCATCATTTTCCAACCATCGGAAATTATTATTGATTCAACAGATAGTAAAGTCTGGCATGCAACTGATGTGGAATATAAATTATTTTTGATGCCAGCAGGCGTTACTTTAAAAGAATGGTTAAAAAATCCAAGTCCTCTGGTACAGACTAAATTTATTCAGTCCTAATCTGAAACTCTTTTATTGAGTTTGTGGAATAAAAGTGGAAATTTCAATAAAAATTTTAAGTTAATTCGGAAGGTTTTACCAACTAAACCCCTCATTTATATAAGGGATTTAGTTGGTTGCGGGGATTGGATTTGAACCAATGACCTTCGGGTTATGAGCCCGACGAGCTACCAGGCTGCTCTACCCCGCGACGCTTAAAAACAGGATGAGTATGATAACCGAAATACAGTAGATAAGCTATTCAATAACTTTGTGCAACATTTTTACTTTCACTGCGATAACTAACATGATTTTTAATATTAAAAACCTCGCTGACATTGAACAAAAAATTCAACTGCTTAAATGTAACGTCGTCATGGATGGCCTCACTTTAGAACACAGTCTTGATTTATTTGCCGCACATCTTGAAAAAGGGGACATAGAGACTGCCCGATGGTTTATTGAAGATGAAGAAAAAGGGATCTTTCATAAAGAAGAAAATACTTCCATCCGTTTTTATAACAATGAATATTCAGCGCTCTTGCAAAATTTAAATCAAGAAAATCCTCATTTAACAGCCGAAAATTTTAAAAAGGATGTGTTTGCCTCAGAAAAAGCATTGCATGCCCTTCGTTCAGGCCATTTAGAGGAAGCCGCAAGACAAATTAGTATGGCTTCATCTTTAAGTGAAAACAATTTGTTCTATCAGGGCCTAAAATTAATCATTACCAGTTTGTCCAAGAGTTTTAAGCATCAATATCAAGGTGAGATGCATTGGCAAAGGGCATTCACCAATCGCGTAGAAAAATATTTAAAACATTTAATTCATTCTTTGGGTGAAAAAAACCAACTAGGTAAAGAACATTCAGAAACTTTAATACAATTAATTTACATTACTGACGAAATTAATTTCGAACCCTGGATTGATTTTAGACAAAAAGGTTATAGTTTTTCAGCAGAGACCAATAAAACAGTGCAAATTTTTGCTGTGATGGCCGCATTTTTAGTTGCCCTTAAAGAGTCCTTGGAACAGAACCCTGACAAAAAGGTGAGAGAAACAATTCGCTACCATATTCCCTCTGAACGATTAGAAGATCTAGCAAGAATTTGGTCTGACAGTCCTTATACCGATCGGTTATTTGAAATGATTGAAATTGTTGAGAATCCTCAACGAACACCCAAAACACATAAAAAATAATTTAAACTTATCCCAAAAATTTTCGAATACTGGCTGCGCGCAGCAAGTTTTGTGAAACAGACTCCGTGCGTTTATCGTCAAAAGCCTTAGCAATTTGGGAAGTTAACTTTTGATGTTCTTTGTTGGTTTCAAAATCAATCCCTAATTTATCCAGTGTTTTTAAAACAGCCTTGGGAATTAAATTGGTATCAAAATTAGCGTATTGCAATGCGTCTTTTAGATCATCTTCAAAATTAATATAGACATCTTTAAGAAAAGAAATATCTGATGAAGTTAAAGCATTGAGCCCTAATATTTCGGGCGGAACTCCCAGAGAATAGAGTGAAGAGGTAAAAGCAATGGCGCGCGGCATCGGTGTATTGTTGATACTGCGAGAATAACCAAACAAACCCACATGCAATTTTCTTTTACGGCGACTGGGCACAAAACGGGCTGCCGAATTAATGATCGGCGCTAACTCCATCACTTGCTTGGTGTACTCTTTGGCATATTTTTCCATCAGCGCTACCGCTTCTTTTTCGTCTAACCTTTGCGCAGAAGAAACTTTACGGTTAGATAATTGTTCAATGGCTCCGCGCACATGATCAGGAGAATGATCGTATTTAAAAGTTGATTGAATCGTAAATGTGTAAGCACTGGGATACTCTTTAATGACCCGTTCAACCGTATCAGGCTTCAAGCCGCCTCGAAAGGGAGCAGAACCCACACCAATAATAGGAAATAAAGGAATTCCTTTTTTTTGAGAAAGTTTTTCAAAATTTTGGAGTGCGATTTTATTCAAAAGCACAGCCGAAATATTTCCATAGTTCATAGCCGGGTCGCTGCGCGCCACAAAAACGCGTTGATAATCAATCTCTTTATCGGCAATATATTTTTCAACGATATGATGCGCTTCCAAAATATGGTCCATTGTTTCAAAAAGCGGAATGACGTTAATTTCTTTAGGCGAAAAACGACCAATCCATTCGCCAATCGTAATGTCTTTAGGCCTTAGCGGTTTATCTTGTTTGCCCACCACAAAATCACGGTAATATCTAAAAATTCTGTCCAGCGTTTCATGTGATTCGGTCATCGGCAGTATCACTTCAAAAATCGGCGGCACATCATCGCCATAAAATAACTTAGCTGCGTCAAATGACCGGGGAATACTTTCTAACGTTTCGAGTAAAATTTTTGCTTCTGCTTTTTCAACATTAGGGTTAGGCACTCGCAAAGTTAAAAAAACATCTTTGCCTAATTTTTTGTCTCTAAAAAATGGTTCATGTTTGGTTAAAAGTTTTTTAACAACATAGTTATCAACTTCTTTCCCTTCACAATCCCACATCTGTTCATCACAGCCTAAATGTGAAAAAGCATAATACGCTTCTTGAACCTCATCTTCGCCGCCCAGTTCAACATTTTCCGCAAAAAATGGTGAGTTCACATTGTCAGGATGCTGAGTGCTCATGCATTTAGGGATATTCCTAATTTTTTTGGAAGCCATAAGGCCTATTTTCTACTTTATCTTTTGTTTTGGAAAACAGTATTTAAGCTTGCCTGAAAATTCTTAGTCGTGATTTTTGACAGAAAAACCATCAGCTGATTCATAAAGCCCGGAACAATAATTTGCTTGTGGCGCATCAGTCCCCGGTAAGCAGTTTTGGCAACTTTATCGGCTGGCATTCGCATTGTGTCAGCAGGTCTTTTAAAATTAATTTCTGCATTTTTATGAAAATCACTTTCAGTAAAGCCCGGGCACAAAGCACTTGCCGTCACTCCGCTGCCTTTTAGTTCTCCCGCCAGAGCCTGGGTAAAAGAAACGACATAAGCTTTTGTCGCGTAATACACGGCCATCAATGTTCCCGGAAAATAACCCGCCACAGAGGCTGTGTTTAAAATTTTACCTTTTTTATTTCGAACCATATTTTTTAAAAATAGTTTTGTAAGTCTTGTTAGAGTTTGAATATTTAATTCAATCATGTCTGTTTCTTTTTTAAGATCCGTTTCATTAAAGGGCCCATACAATCCAAAGCCGGCATTGTTCACTAAAATTTCAACACTTAAGTTCTTGCCAGTCACTTCGTTATAAAGTTCTTCACAAGCATTGGGAGTTAATAAATCTTTTGAAATCACATGGACGTTTACTCCAAATTTAGAAGCAAGTTCTTTTGATAATTCATTTAATTTACTTGTGCTGCGCGCTACCAAAATTAAATCATGACCATGACTGGCAAATTCAAATGCTAAAGCACGACCAATCCCCATCGACGCGCCGGTAATTAAAGTTAATGCTTTGGTCATAAACGGATTATAAAGCCATAAGCCATTTTATAAATAATTTGTCCCCTTCGATAAATTGATAGTTCACAAATTCTTGGGGGATAACCCAGCGAATATTGTCATGATCAATCAACTTAGGTTCGCCGACATAGCTTTTAATATGATAAGCATAAAGATGATATTTTTTTTCACCGAACTGAATAATATTTTCACCAAAAAAATTGCCTAACTCGACTTCAATATCGAGCTCTTCTTTTAGTTCGCGAATTAAAGCTTGGGAATGACTCTCGCCTGGCTCCACTTTGCCGCCCGGAAATTCCCAAAAGCCGCCGCCGTTTAAATCTTTTTTGCGCTGGGCAATCAAATATTTTCCATTTTTTTGGATAATCCCTGCCACCACCATAATTTCGTAAGGGGTCAATTTAATTCTTGTAATAGTCTTGCAGGGCTTTTACTTTCAATTTGTCTCGCTTGAAAGCTTCTATTCCTTTGGTCATGGCTTGAGCAGCGGCAACCGTTGTTACCGTTAAAACTTTTTTCTTAAGTGCTTCAAAACGTAAATAATAATCGTCTTCGACTGACTGCAAGTTTGCTGGCGTATTAATCACCATGGCAATTTCGCCTTTTTGAATCATGTCCACAATATCCGGAGTGCCTTCATCGCGTTTATGCACTTGCTTCGCTTTTACTTCATTATCATTTAAAAATTTAGCGGTTCCCTTGGTTGCCACAATTTCAAAGCCCAAAGTTTCTAACTTTTTGGCAACCGTCACTAGTTTTTTATTTTTATCCCCTTCGTTGCAACTAATAAAAACTTTACCCTGGGCCGGCAAAATTTCTCCAGCAGCAATCGTGGCTTTCGCAAAAGCCATTCCCACATCAGGATCAATTCCCATCACTTCCCCGGTTGAACGCATTTCAGGACCCAAAATAATGTCTTGGCCGGGAAATTTACTAAACGGCAAGACGACTTCTTTCACTGAATAATATTTAGGAGTCACTTCACTTATTTTTAAATCTTTTATTTTACGGCCGGCCATCACAAGCGCTCCCATTTTGGCCCATGGAATACCTGTTGCTTTCGAAACAAATGGAATCGTACGTGACGCTCTCGGATTTACTTCAATCATGTACAACTCATCATTTTTCACAGCCCATTGAATATTCATAAGACCAATTACTTTTAGTTCCATCGCAATAAGTTTTGATTTTTCTTTAATTAAATCGGTAATTTTTTTAGGTAATGAATAAGGGGGAAGCACACAGGCCGAATCTCCTGAATGGACTCCTGCATATTCAATGTGTTCCATCACCCCTGCCACTAAACACTCTGTTCCATCTGACAAACAATCGACATCCACTTCAAATGCTTCTGCCAAAAAGCGATCAATTAAAACGGGGCGTTCAGGGGAGGCCTCCACTGCATTTTTTAAATAACGGGTTAAGGCTTTTTCATCAAAAACAATTTCCATCGCGCGTCCACCAAGGACATATGAAGGCCGAACGAGCACGGGATAGCCAATGCGTGTCGCAATTTCTATCGCTTCCTTAACATTGGTCGCTGTGCCATTTTCAGGCTGCATGATTTTGAGCCGGTCCATGAGATCAGAAAACCTTCTGCGATCTTCAGCAATATCAATACTTTCTGAAGAAGTGCCGATAATGGGCAGGCCTTTGGCATGAAATTGTGTTGAAAGTTTTAACGGAGTTTGTCCGCCGTAATGAACAATAATTCCTTTGGGACTTTCATTGCGGCAAATATTTTCTACTGACTGCAGCGTCAGCGGTTCAAAATACAAACGATCTGAAGTATCGTAATCAGTTGAAACCGTTTCGGGATTACAGTTCACCATAATGGTTTCAAAGCCCGCATCTTTAAGCGCATACGAAGCATGCACACAGCAATAATCAAACTCGATGCCTTGGCCGATGCGGTTGGGTCCGCCGCCTAAAATCATAATTTTTTCTTTTTTAGAAGGAATTTTTTCATTCTCCGTATTATTTTTATTTCCAACCGTTGAATAATAGTACGGGGTGGTCGCATCAAACTCTGCAGCGCAGGTATCTACTTTTTTATAAACCACTTCGTCAGTTAAATATTTTTTTTCAATTTCGGGGTTCGAAATATCTTTTAAGTGGTGCAAAAACCAAGGATCAATATTTGATAATTCTTGAACGCGTTTGAGTGAATAGCCACGGCGAAAAGCGTGCAAAATATAATAAAGCCTGTCCGCACCTGGAATTTTTATTTTTTCATCAATTTTTGTTTCATCTGTTATTTCTTCAAGCTTAGGGCGGCTTTGCTCCATCGAATGCATAGCTTTTACCATGCTCTCTTGAAAAGTTCGGCCAATGGCCATGACTTCCCCTACCGATTTCATTTGAGTTCCAAGAACGGCATTCGCCTTAGGAAATTTTTCAAAAGCAAAACGCGGAATTTTAGTGACTACATAATCAATGGTTGGTTCAAAAGAACTAGGTGTTTTCTTTGTAATATCATTTGGAATTTCATCTAGCGTTAAGCCTACTGCCAGTTTGGCTGCAATTTTTGCAATCGGAAAACCAGTTGCTTTTGACGCTAGCGCGGATGAGCGCGATACGCGCGGATTCATTTCAATCACAATAAATTCACCATTTTTTGGGTTAACCGCAAATTGAACGTTTGACCCACCGGTGTCGACGCCAATTTCGCGGATCACCGCAATCGACGCATCACGTAAAATTTGAAATTCTTTATCTGTTAAGGTTTGAATCGGTGCCACGGTAATGGAATCACCTGTGTGAACTCCCATCGGATCTAAATTTTCAATCGAACAAATAATCACGACGTTATCGTTTTTATCGCGCATTACTTCATATTCATATTCTTTCCAGCCAATCACCGATTTCTCAATTAAGACTTGGCCAATAGAGCTTGCGGCTAGACCTTTACTGCAGATTTCTTTTAATTGTTTTTCGTCATAAGCAATTCCAGAACCGGTGCCGCCTAAAGTAAACGCCGGGCGCACAATGGCTGGATAACCAATCACCGCATCGACAAATTCTTTGGCTTCTTTAACAGAATAAACTGTTTTACTTTCTGGAACATTAAGACCAATTTTTTTCATGGCTTGTTTAAATAAATCACGATCTTCCGCTTTTTTAATCGGCTCAAGCTTTGCGCCAATCATTTCAACATGGTGTTTAGCCAAAATTCCTTTTTCAGCGAGTTCCACCGATACATTTAAAGCTGTTTGTCCGCCTACGGTTGGCAAAATGGCATCGGGCTTTTCAATTTCAATAATTTTTTCAATCGTTTCAGCATTGATTGGTTCAATGTAAGTACGATCTGCAAATTCAGGGTCAGTCATGATCGTGGCGGGATTCGAATTAATTAAAATAACCTGGTAACCCTCTTCTTTTAAGGCTTTACAGGCTTGGGTCCCCGAATAATCAAATTCGCAGGCCTGACCGATCACAATCGGTCCTGCTCCTACAATCAGGATTTTTTTAATATCTGTTCGTTTTGGCATAGGGTAATTTGGGCCATATATATAGAAGAAAACACGGCCAAATTAATCGAGTTTAACCGATTTAACGCGCGAGTGTCACTTTGACGAGATGCAAAAAATCGGCCTATGAAAGCTATGAAATCGCTGCTTGAGTGGTAATTTCGGGTTTAGCGTAAACAACCTTGGGTGGTTTTATTTTGGAAGGGACTTTATTAGGTAATTTCACAGCCTTAATATAAATCGACGGACCAAACCATAAATAGGCCAAAGGCAGCTGCAGTGTCATATCCAGCCAGGCTAAAAATTTAAAAGAAAAAATTCTTTTTAAAATCGCATTGCGAAAATTTGAGACGGATCTTACTTCTTTTATTTTAAAACCATTGTCTTTAAGCATTTTGATGACAGTTCGAGGGTGATAGTTATAAAAACCTTTGCCCGTACGATCAATAGTTTCGGGTGCGAAAGGATTGATTGTGGTTTTTTTCATTAAGTAGCGAATCACTTCTAAAAAGTGACGCTTGTTAGCAATTTCTAAAATCCATACGCCATAAGGTTTTAGGGCTGGATAAACTCTTTCAATCACCGCTGGTAAATTATCTAAGTGGTGACTAACTCTCACCATGAGTGCTGCATCAAATTCTTCGTTATAAAAAGGCAGTTCATAAACATTACCCTGCACAAACGATACATGATTTAAGTTTTTTAGACGTTCACGGGCCTGCGCAATTAAATTGGGCGCATATTCAAACAAAGTCACTTTACGAAAACGAATCGCATATTCAGGGCAAAGCCTTCCAAAGCCCGCGCCCATCTCTAAAATATGTGCACCTTGGGACGGCAGCATTTTCTTAATGGTTAAGCGGTCGATTAAATCTTCGTACTCACGGTTTTTGCCCTTCCAGAATTTTTTTTCATAATCATGGTCGGAGTAATCAACAATTTGAGACATTTAAAAGGGATTATATAGGAGGTGGGCTATAAGCAAAAACAACCCAAAATATCAAATAACATTTTATGCCTAGAATGTGAAACTTTTTAAGAGGGGTTACGATATCTGGATATCAAAAGGAATAAAAAATGTTTTTATTAAAACAAGTCAGTTATGGCGAAAAAATGACCCCCGGTTCCCGCATTGCATATATTGATATTGATGGTCGTGAAAAGTTAAAAAAAATGTTAACCACGTCCTCTGGAATTAATTCCCGGGGAATAGAAGATAAGCTGCTGTCTGATACCAACATCGTGAAAATTGGAACTATCTCGTCAATAAACCAAAAAGCTCGCCACATATATATCGACAAAAAGCCGGAATATATTAGTTTCAAAGCTGTTCTTGGTAATGAACATGATTTTAAAGATGGTTTTCGTACATATCTTGAGGACTTAACATGGTCGTTGGGTATCTCTGTTGAAAATGATGAGTATCCTGATGGTATGCCTTACCTTGGAAGGACACCCTATCCGATATGGAAATATCCAGTTGATGGTTGGTCAGAAATAATTAGTTCAGAAAAAAGACAAACGATTGAAGCCCTTGTTGAGGCAGCAAAAGATAGGGATTTTGAATTTATAAAGAGAACTGGGGAAATATCTGGCAATAAACATGAGTTCTTTATCAAACCCGAGGCTTTTTTAAGTGTGTTGGACAAAGATGAAAGTGTTTTTGATACGGTTAAAGATGCTTACCTGGGTAATGCGATTCAATAGAGAAGTTTAATTTTTTTGACTTTTACTCTTCGTCAGGAACTTTAGCGACAACGCCTAAATCCACTACTTTTTCGTTAGTGCCGACGCGTTGCAAGATCACTCCTGAAGCGGCACGGTGCTGCACTGAAATATTTTTAACCAGTTGTTTTGAAACGGTGCCGTTGTTGGTCACAATCATAATTTCGTCATCGGCATTCACCACGCGCATGCGGGCGACTGGTCCGGTTTTATCTTTTTTAATCGTCATGAGTTTAATGCCTTTGCCGGCACGGCCTTGAACTTTAAATTCATTAAGCGGAGTGCGTTTGCCGTAACCGCGTTCAGAAATAACCAAAATTTCTGACTTGGGATCTTTAATACAATCCATTGAAATCACGGCATCTTCTTTTGAAAGTTTAATCGCGGTTACACCTTTAGAACTGCGGCCCATCGGACGCACATCTTTCTCCTTAAAACGAATAATTAAACCTTCTTGCGTGCCCATCACAATGTCCGTTTTGCCGTCTGTCTGCTGCACATAGTCAAGCTCGTCGCCTTTTTCTAAAACGATGGCGATCACGCCTGATCGGCGCAGGTTGGCAAATTCACTCACTTCTGTTTTTTTAATCGTTCCGCGTTTGGTGGCCATCACAAGGAAATCCTTTGATTCTAAATTTTCAACTGGAATAGCGGTGGTCACCTGCTCGCCGGCCGACAGTTCCAAAAAGTTTTCAATCGATTGGCCTTTACTGACCCGCGACGCATCCGGAATATCATAAACTTTAAAGCTGTAGGCTTTTCCAAAGTTAGTAAAACACATCAAATAACTATGAGTCGAAGTCACATAAATTTTTTCAATCACATCTTCTTCACGGGTGGCCATGCCGACCACGCCTTTGCCGCCTCTCATCTGGTTACGAAATGTTTTAATCGGCAGACGTTTTACAAAACCCTGCATGGTAATAAAAACAGCAACTTCATCTTTCGGAATTAAATCTTCGACGTTCACTTCTTGAATCGCGCCTTGAATTTCAGTGCGGCGGTCATCGCCGTATTTTTCACGAATTTCTTTTGTTTCGCTGCTGATAATGCCAAACACGCGCGATTTTTTGGCCAAAATATCTTTATAGTCTTTAATTTTTTCCATTAATTCTTTATGTTCGGTTTTTACTTTGAGCGATTCTAATTGAGTTAAGCGCTGTAAACGCATATCAAGAATTGAATGCGCTTGAATTTCAGATAATTTGAAATTTTTAATTAATCCGGCTTTGGCATCTTCTGGAGCCTTTGACCCTCTGATTAATTTAATCACCGCATCTAAGTTAGCAAGGGCAATGAGTAATCCTTCTAAAATATGAGCACGTTCTTCGGCTTTACGCAGTTCATATTTCGTTCTGCGGGTAATCACTTCGAAGCGGTGTTTAATAAATTCTTCGAGTAAATCTTTTAGGTTACAAACCTTTGGCTCGCCGTCAACAATAGCCAGTAAGTTCACTGAGAAATTACTTTGGAGGGTCGTGTATTTTAATAATTGTTTAATCACAATCTGGGCATTAGCTTCTTTTTTTAATTCAATATAAATACGCATGCCTTCACGGCCCGATTCATCGCGAAGATCACTAATGCCTTCAATTTTTTTCTCACGAACAAGTTCTGCGATTTTTTCAATCATGTTCGATTTATTAATCATGTAAGGAATTTCAGTAATCACAATACTCATGCGGTCTTTTTTCTTATAAGCGGGTTCGACTGAAAATTTTCCAGTAACCGTAATTGAACCTTTGCCGGTTTCATAGGCGCTCTTAATGCCTTCGGCACCGCGAATAATGCCGCCCGTAGGAAAATCAGGGCCGGTCACAAATTTCATTAATTTTTTAACAGAAGTTTCTGGATCTGCGATTAAAGCTTCCACCGCTAAACAAATTTCTTTTAAGTTGTGGGGAGGAATATTGGTGGCCATCCCAACCGCAATTCCAGAAGAACCATTTAAAAGCAGATTTGGTAATTTAGTTGGCAGAACAGAAGGTTCTTTAGTTGATTCGTCAAAGTTAGGAGTGAAGTCGACTGTTTCTTTATCTAAATCTGCTAAAAGTTCCGAAGCAATTTTAGACATGCGCGCTTCGGTGTAACGCATTGCGGCCGCGCCATCCCCGTCAATCGAACCAAAGTTTCCTTGGCCATCAACCAATGGATAGCGGAGTGAAAAATCTTGTGCCATACGAACGAGTGATTCATAAATGGCTAAATCACCATGAGGATGGTATTTACCCAAAACGTCCCCAACCACACGAGCCGATTTTTTATAAGGCTTGGTTGCATCCATGCCCTGGTCATACATCGAATATAAAATTCGACGGTGAACGGGCTTAAGCCCGTCACGGGCATCAGGCAGCGCACGACCCACGATCACTGACATCGCGTATTCGATGTAGCTTGAGCGCATTTCTTCTTCAATCAAAATTGGTTTAATTTTTTCTTTGGGAGTTTCTCCGCCTAGAGCAAGTTGAGCATTTTTATTTTTATCTTTTGCCATTTGTGCCTCTTTAAATATCTAACCAACGAACTTTTTTAGCGTAGGTCGCAATAAATTCTTTACGTTTTTCGACTTCTGTTCCCATCAGTGTTGTAAAAATTTGATCGGCTTCTTCACCGTCGTCTAATTGCACGCTTAAAAGCGTACGAGTCGCCGGGTTCATAGTAGTTTCCCAAAGTTGTTGCGGGTTCATTTCTCCCAAACCTTTATAGCGTTGCACGTGTGCGTTTTCTTTTCCTAAAGTTTTTTGAGCCGCTTCTAAATCTTTGTCGTTATAAGCATAGATTTCTTCTTTGCCTTTTTTAACGAGATAAAGCGGTGGCTGCGCCACATACAGACAACCTGATTCAATTAAAAAGCGGGCATATCTAAAAAAGAACGTTAATAACAAGGTACGAATATGCGCTCCATCCACGTCTGCGTCGGTCATGAT
>CAYMKA010000030.1:0-13135 GCA_964390935.1 uncultured bacterium | reverse complement strand
AAAAAGTCACCAGATGAGTAATAAATGCTAAAGCCGCATTATTTAAAGACCCTTGATCTAAATCACCGAGAGTTTCTTTTAAGGCTTCGCCTAAAACTAAAATGCGTGCCGGTACTATGCCTCGGATGCTGCCATAAGCCCCCAAATCTAAATCAATCAATTCAAAGACCGCTCGATGAAAATAACTTAGCTGTTCTGAAGAAAGAGCTTTCAATTGAATTAGCTTTTCGGGTAAATTTACTTCCAGCAGTACTTTTTGTGTGTGTTTTTCAGACCAATCGTCAAAGCTCTTTAAAATTTCGGCGATTAAAAATACGGCTAAGCGATGTTGTTGAGGCGTATGGCTAAAACAATAGGCGTGATAAAAGTCATGAATGGTGGGCAGGTATTCTCCAAAATAAGCATTATGGGCTCTTGTCATGTTCGTAATGCCTGGAAAACGAATAAAAAAATCTCGATTATTTTCTAATAAGTTCAGCTGAATATCTTCTTCGGTAGATAAACCTAGAACAGGCTTTAGGGCTACTGGATGTTCTGTATTTTTTAGAAATGCTTTCATCATTGAATAAGAGGGGATAATCAACTGTTGAGTAAATGAACGATAATTAAAAACGGTGAGTTGTTCAGAAATTTCGTGAAGCGCTTTTTGAAATCCATACATAAACTTATTTTTTCTTAAAGGATGATTAAATTTAATGTTTAAGTAAGTTTTTTCGCTTTTAACAGTATTGAGTATGAGGCCATCTGGTAAATCTAATTCTTCTGCGTTCGGCCATTTTCCAATAGACAAATTAATTCCGTTTTGATCTTCGAATTGTTCCCTGGCACTTTGAAAAATAAGCGTGGTTAACATTTGCTCCCAAGAGATCTTCTTTTGATAATAGAGGGCATAGACCTTAGGGGCCCAGTCCCTTTTTTTAAATGATTTTGCAAACCAATCCCCATTTTTGATGGCCTGAGTCAATGGTTTGAAGTCAGCATCCTCTCGATTGATATATTTCCTAACGTAAGCTTTTTCTTTTTTGCTTAAACGCCTCAGCAGCTCTATTTCAGGTTTAAAAGCAGGTTTTTGGATTGTTGGCCAAGATACGTTGGCGAATATTCCTCTAATTTCAACACCAGTTTCAGAGGCGATTGTCTTGGAAAGAATATGAAACATAAGCTGAGATTTATCGTGCTAAATGTGCAACTTTCTCACTTTTTAGGCGACATCCATATAGTATGAACCTGAAGTTTTTCAGTTTGAAAACGGCTGCGACAAGTGCCACTACCATTGTTCAGCTTTTTCTTAATCAAATTGCCGCCGTCATTGAAGTGAATGGGGCGGGAAAAGAAATGCTAATTTATCTTAGTCACATGCATCGTGATGATATTTTAGAAATGCAAAAAAAAATTGATGAGATTTTAATTAACGAACGACCCCTTAAAGGTTTAAACCCCAAAGCAATTAATGAGAGAGCCTCGACGCGCTGTTTGGCGATGGCAGATGTTTTTAACCGTTACATGGGCAAAAATCTTACAGGGCGACTTAAACCAAAATTGACTCAGCAAGAGTATGAAGCCATTATTTTTCATTTTGAAAATTTTAAAAATCAAGCTGTAACCGCCATCAAAAATTTACGTACCGAAAACTCTTCTTTAAAAACATCTTTAACAGAGATAGAAAAAATGAAAAACCCTGGTCAGGGTGAAAAAAAATCAAAAATTTCGATAGGAGATATCGTCAAAGAATATAAGCGTGTCTCTCACGCCTTAAGAACTCATCATAACCAACTGGCCAAAAAAAGTACTGAATTAGAAGAGTTTCAAAGAAAAATTGCACGGTTAGAACAGCAAATTGAAACCATTGACCAACAAATCAATCAAATTGCATTAGAAAACAACGAATTAGAGCAACAAAAAATTGGTTTGGAAGCAGCCCCCGAAACAGATCACCGCAACCAAAAAATTGCTGCCATTATTAAAAAATTTAATATCAATATAAAACGTTTAGAAAAACTAGAAACAGATCATCGTGAAAAAGAGAAGTTGATGCTTGAACAACGCGAAAAAGAAAAATTTTTCAAAGAAGAAATTGCCACTCTAGAATTGGAAATTATTCGCAATCAGGCAGACGATGTGTTTTTGCCTTTTTTTGCTTTCTTAAAAAAATATTTTGTGTTGAGTCCGGCGATACAGTATCAGTTAGCCAAAAAACTAATCTCTGATTCCAAAAATCAAAAAAGTCGCCAACTTTGGCAAAATAATTTATACCCGTTATTGGCCGAATTGGAGCAATCGCAAAATCCGGTGACGGTCATGAGCGATTGGCTTAAAAAAAATATTTCTACTCTAGATTATCAGATTGATCGTCACGGTCACTTAAAACATTTTTCTTTAGTGAAAGATGAAATGCCTGAAGTGGCTTTGGAATATTTTAAAAATATAAATCATCAAGCCTTTTCTTTGAACCCCAATATTGCTTTGTATCTGTTGCCTTCTTTTTTAGAATTGGAAACTAAAGATATCGAAAAAACACTTTTACTTCCTGAAATAAATCAGCGCGTAACTGAGCCTGAAACATTTTGGAGGGAATGCTGGCAGATTGGTTATCATCAAGCAGATCTGAAAATTAAATTTCAAAAATTGAAAGAGCTTTGGAATAAGTATCAATTAAAAGAAACCCAAGTGGTTTTGTGGGGCGAAGAAAAATTAACGCTCATTAATCCCGCTCCTACTCCCAAAAAAATTTTAGATGCTTTAACTCATCAAAATATTTTAAAGAAAAATTTGAATAAAGATTCTGTAATACTTTTAATGCAAAATTATCACCGTTTCAAACAGGGGCATGCCATTCTTAAAGACAAAAACCCGCGATCACCCGTTTATATTGGTTTTTCTGTTCAAACTGCGGTTTTAGCGCCTTTTAGTTTTTATTTTTTAAACTCTGCTTTGTATATGGCAACTGATTTTATTCCAGGCATTAACATGGTCACTTTAACTGTATTCGCCTCGACTCCTGTTTTTTTAACTTTGAGTTACTGGTTGGCCAAGTGGTTTGGTCTGTTCCATTTAACGGTTAGACAAATTGTTAAAAATTTATTTTCTTGGAAAAGAAATCATAAAAATGAACAACTCTTAACTGAAACTTTAAAATTATCCTCAAAAACATTTGCAGACTTTGAATTAGAGTTATGGCAAGAATTTTTAAAAAATTATCCTGAAGGGGCTGCCCTCACCAAAAAGATAGCACACGATTGGTTGTCAGAACCTAAAAAGAAAATGCGTCTCACCAATAAAATGGAGAATAACGAATTAGACCGATGGGTTGAAAATGTTGTGTTGGGTGAAATGCGATTTGATAAAAATAAAATATTTTCTCAAAGTGATTTTGATCAAATTCGAAAACTGCTAGTTTCAGAATTGATTGATCGTTATCTCAAGCAAACATTGACAGAACAAGCGCAAAAAATTTGGGGGTTCTTCCTCAAACGAAAGCTGAAAGAAATAAATTTAAAAAAGATTTAAAAAATATTCAAAATGACGACTTGCGTTGGTTAAAAATTTATCAAGCTTATGAAAATATATAATTCGAAATTCGTTTCTATTTTAATTTCAACAGTGCTTTCAGTGGGCGTAGCCTGTAAAGGCATTAATTCTCAGCAAGAAAATAAAATTTCTCCGTTATCTGAAAAAAAGACTCTGACTGTTGATTCTGATATTTTTGATATTCGATCTCAAATCAAAATGCGCTGGCCGGTCGGGGGCGAAGAAATTTTAATTAAGGCGTTAGGAAATTCTGACAATAAAGTGCTGGTTGATCCAGCGCTCTTGGCATCTGTTTTAGAAGCTGAAAATATTCCAGACTCTGATTTTGCAGTTCATCATTTGTACGATAAGGCTAACTTGCTCAGACAACTCATAGCCAACCCGCGCTATGCTCAAAATTTATTTTATATTCTGGCGCAATATTATGCATTACAGCATGAAAAAAAATTTTTACCCTGGATTGCATTGTGGCAACTAAATAAATCTTATACTCCTAATTTATTTTTAAAACAAAGTGATGGTCTGCCTTATGGTGATCAAAGTCTTCATGCCCGAGATATGAAGTTAGGTTTTACACATGAAGCCTACTTGCCCCCCAAAACTGCAGTTTATGATTTTGTACAAAAAGTTATTGCGCGTTACAAAAAATATTCTGAACGCCCTGATCGTTTTCAGGGCTTTGAGTGGATTAAGCAAAAATTTAATGAAGATTTTTTGAATCCTTATCGTATTGCTCCCGCTCACCGTGCTGCATTGGAATTAAGAGGGAACGCTGCTATTCCTGAAGGAATTTATGCAGAACTATATCGCAAATTAGTTTTGCTGGGAGCGATTGCTCATGATGGGTCTCCTACTCAAAAAAATTTGTTACGTGCGATTTTAAATAGCGATTATATTAATCGTGATCTCACTGCTTTTAAAACCGCTTTAATTAAAAAAAGTTTTAATGTTGTTCTTTCTCCTGAAAAAGCAGCTGAACTAATTGATCGTTGTGATGAGTTTTTAGAACAATGGAAAAGAACCCAAGATTTCTTTTTACAATTATCTGAAATCTCGGATATGCATTTTCAAAAACAATTGATCAGTGTTACTGATCGAGATGTGTGGATGGAGAAGTTTATTAAAAAATTTAATGCCAATGCTGTGTTATTAAAACGACCCATGCTAATGGCTCAATTGGGTTTGCCAGAAAAACACGCTTTAGATAGCCATTTTTATGAAATATTTCAAAAAAAGTTTCAAGGATATTTGCATAATGCTCCTTTGAATGGACCTATCACTTCTCCATTTCAAAAAGCGCGATATCATCCTGCCTCAGGAAAAATAACCCCTCACTTGGCAACAGATATTGGCGCTGACCATGGGACCCCTATTCGACCCATTTGGAACGGCAAGGCTAAAGTTTTTTTAAATGATCCTGGTTATGGAAACTATATTGTGATTACCACGATGCAGGCTGACGGAGATATATATGAAGTCACTTATGCTCATTGTTCTAAAATTTTGGTTCCGGATGGCACTGACGTGATTCATGGCGAAGTGGTCGCACTTGTAGGCAGCACCGGTTATAGTTCGGGACCTCACTTGCATATTGCGGTTAAACGTAATGGAGTGCCGCAGTCTTATGATCAAAAATTTCTCGATGCAATGAAAATGTCTGCCTTTGATCGATTAGTGCAATTTTTATCTGGTAAAGACTAACGAGTTCATTTCTCTCTAAATTTTATATGGCGATGATCATATTGTTTCTGTGATCGGAGAGCGAAAATAAGCCCTCTTAAAAGGAGGACTTATGCCAAAATTAAAAACACTTGAAAAATTAGACGGTCACCACCGCGAAATCGAAAAGATTTTAAAAAATATGGAAGACGTCGTGGCGAACATTCAGTTGGGCGGTGAAGACGCATTCCAAATGCATTTTATTGAGCTTGATAAATTGCGCATTCGAATTTTAACCAAGAGCATGCTCCATTTTTTACAGGAGGAGCAGGTGCTTTTTCCAGAAATTGTGGCAGCGCTACCCAAGTTTAAAAAAATTATTAATGGATTATTAAAAGAACATGATGAAATTAAAGAAATTTATTCAGAATTGGTAGAGGCAATTAATCGCCAAAATCTCACCAAACTCGAAAAATGGGCAACCAAGGCTATTAAAGTTTTAAGAAGTCACATTAAGCATGAGGATAAAATGTTTGCGCATGTTCAAGGCAAATGGCTGACTTCGGAAGCAGCTGCCCGCATTGAAAAAAGGTTAACTGAATTTCAAAAAGCGGCCGTGAAATGAGCTTTTAGGAAGCGATTATCCAATCGTTTCCTTTAAGTTCCCAAATTTGTTTTTTCTCATCGTCTAATTGAAAAATATAAATCCAACCGTTTTTAACCAAATCTATAATATGAGTGTGACGCAAAATAATTTCTAAAATTTTTTCTCGCGGGGCCGCAAAATAAACACTCAGTCTCAGAGGCTGATGACGCCAATCTTTGCCATCATGAATCGATTGCAAAGGAAGACCAAAACGCAAGTCGCCACCGTTACCTTCAAACACCCCCATGTGTCCTCCAACCACATTGTGTAGTAACTTATTGCCACTGCCATATTTTCTATTGTCGGTCACTGAAGCGTAGTACTGCAGGTTAATCCAGTTAGTCACAACCATGGGCGCGGTAATAATTAATTCTAGCAATGAAAAAGAAGTGTCTTTTTTCCAATCATAATCGTGTAAAAAACTACGACCTTTTAAATCGATATTTTTAGTGAGAGCTCTGGGCGCAACAATAAATGCGGCATTATTGGCTAGTCCCCACTCAGGACGAATTTGGGCCCAATCATTGGCTTTACGTTCAAACTCTTTTTTTAATTTTTTGACATCATCGATCTCATTTATGCCCATACTTTTGGAGCGATTTTTTTGAGCCAGCTGAGTGGCTCCCGCTAACCATTTTTTCCATGATTCACTTTCGAAAGAAAAATCTGATTCAAAGAAAATCAATTCGTCGGTAGTGGTGTTATGGAGGCCTGCCACAAACTGAGTGGCATCAGGTATAAAAATTTTGTGCGATTGCAATCCCGCGCGCACCCCAGGGCTATTAAGAATTTGAGCTAAGACTTTGACATTGACCTCTCCAGACTGACCTCCGCAAGCTCCACAATCTAGTCCCGCAGCATGGGGATTGTTGGTCGTGCTGCTGGCATGTCCGAATAATAAAATAGTCTTTGGAAAATTTTCTTTTAAGCCCATAGCGGTTAGTATGTTAGCTGCCGTCGAAGCCAAGGCCGTTTCGTCCATTGGTTTTTGATCGCAAGTTAAAGTCCAGGGTTCGTTGGTCATTAAACACATAATGCCTGTTTTTGGTTTTTCAGGAAAAAAACTATTTTTCAGTAAATCAAACGCTTTCATTAAACCTTTTGCTTCAACCACTCCAAAGGTAGAAGGAGCCGACTCATAGCTTTTTTTGTCAGCCATTTCTTTTGATAATAATTTTTTATTAGAACGGGACGTCTGGTGTTGCGAAACTCTAATGGATGCCTTTAATAACCCGGGCAATTGCGGACGCACATAGTCGCTATCTTCTATGGCATATTCAATGGGGAGTCCAAAAAAACCTGCAAAACCGCTGGTTTTAATCGCAGGACTCTGCGCTTCTAAAGCTCTGCGGATGGGTTCTGATCTGACATCAATACAAAAATAAGCTTGCAGCTCAGTCATCTGTGGTGATGTTTGAGGGTCGCTTAATGATTTGATTAATTTTGCTTGTAAGGGTTCTTGAAAACTTAACTCCAGCGCGGTTTGCCATATCCAGCCGTATGCTTGTTGCTTTATTAAATTATTTTGAAAGATTTCAATCGTATAGAGTTGTTCTGTAAATGTTTTACGTAAATCCCTAAATTTTTCAGGAGATTTTTTTTGAACCTGTCGCCATAAAACTAAATCCCATGCAAGTCTCACTGCGAGGAGTTGTTTTAAAAGATTGCTGGTTTGATTGACAAAAGCTGCTTGCCAGGCCGCATTGGCCATCCAGGAGGCCCAGCCATTAATGTCTAGGAGTAAAGCATGGCAGTATTCTGTAAAAGCACTTTCATTAATTTCATCCCCAAAGTTTTTTGGAACTTCCTCGAATAATTCTGTACTGGTCTGGGGCAATGCTTTAAATAGCGCGTTTAAGCCGGGTTCGGCCATGAGAATTTCAACCCCCCTGTCTTGCTGAATCACGTTCAACCACATGCGATAAAAACCATTTTGAGAATCGTCTGCATATTTGCGATGTTCTGGATATTGAAAATAAAAAGCCGAAAATTGACTTATTTGGTGAATGATTTCTTCGCGCCAGGGCATTTTGAAATAATGATCTTTATGTTGATCGAGTAAATCACTTAAATGTTTCCAACTGATATTTTTTTCTGGTTCGTTTAAATATTGCAATAATATTTTTTGATTTGTGTCAGTCCCCGATTTTTTAATTGCTAAAGCCAAGTGGTTTTCTTTTATTTGTGAGCCCCACATTTTTGAATAGTAAGATTTATCCATTAGTAATTTAATATTTTCGAGATAACTCAATTTAGCTGAAACGTTTGAAATATTTTTATGGCGCATGCTCCACCAGGGATTCACGGCAATTGATTTATCGAGCGACCAAATGGGAGCAATGCGTTGACACGCCTCATCAACTGACGATTCAAAAGTTTTATTCATTGTTATCTCCTCTCTTGGGTATTTTGATAGGCCAAATTTTTAAAGTTAAGCGTGTTGACCATTCATCTAAATAAAATCCTGCATTGAGTGCAATAAATAATTTTTGAGTCATGCGATTAAAGCGAGGGTTTTCTAAGATAAAATAAAATAACCACACAGTTCCAAATAGAGCACTCACAAATAAATCGGCCTGCCACAGATAAGAATGTTCGGTGTGTGGCAAAATAAAACCGACCCCTATTTTTAAAAGCAGATAAAGTCCTACTAAAAGCACGGCATCTTCGAGTCCTTTTAAGAAAGAAAAAGTGAGCGCCATCCCCAGTAAAAGCCAGGTCACAAAGGGAGGCTTCACTTCCACATAAAGACTCAGTCCCCAAAGAATTAGGACAGATAAAATAAAAGAGATCAATAAAGTGTTTAAGCTAATTTTAGAGCGCCCTAAATATTGATTCTTGATGTCATCACTGACCGCACTGCCTGTTCTTAAAAATGCGTAGGCTTTATAACAAGAGTGAGCGACTAGATGTAAAAGAGCTAATTCATATAAGCCTAATGCACATTCCACTAACATGAGTCCCATTTGCGCAGTCGTAGACCAAGCGAGTCTGACTTTGATACTAATGCGAGTCATCATAACCAGTGCTGCAAAACAAGCAGTCATTCCGGCAATAATTAACACCAGCCACTGCGCGTAAATTGATTGATTGAGCAGGGGTGAAAATAAAAGTAGTAAAAATCCACCCAAATTAACTATGCCCGCATGAAGTAAAGCTGAAACAGGCGTGGGGGATTCAACCACCTGAATCAGCCATCCATGGAGGGGCAGTTGAGCACATTTAATTAAAGCCACTAGTCCTAACAAAATAGTGGCGGTCTGTTGTTGCCAAGAAGACACGTGAAGGGGAGCTTGTTGCAAAATTTCTGAAATTAAAAAAGTGTGATGTATATCGTAAAGAAGTAAAAAGGCAATCGCTAAAAAGACTTCTGTTGCTCTAGCAAAAATAAATTTCTTATGAGCTGCTAAAACTGCACGGTATCTTGCAGAATAAAAAACAAGTAATTGGTGCACGCTCAAACTAATGCTTACCCATGCCATCCAAAAAAGGACTAAATGATTACTTAAAATGGTGAGAATCACTGCCAAGACTGTCAAAGCAAACCAGCGCATAAAACGCGGCCGGTCAGAATCTAATGCAAAATTGGTCCAGGCAAAGCGCAGCACAATAGTGGCAATAAAACTCACTAGAATGAGTAAGGTTACCCGTAGAGGGTTGAGTGAAAAAAAATTCATTAAGAGATTGGTTGTTTCCATGACCCGTCCTTTTGATGTGGAGAGATTGTCAGGATAACTGATTTTTAAGTAAAATAGATTGATGTTAATAAAAGGTTCTTTTTTTAAGAACGAATTGTATAGATCATGAAAAATCTCAATTACCATCATTTAGGGTACTTTTGGCAAGTTGCCAAAGAAGGAAATCTCACCCGCGTAGCAGCTAAGTTGCATGTGTCTCAATCCGCATTGTCTTCTCAAATTAGTCAGCTAGAAAAAACAATGGGAGTTAATTTATTTTTACGCAAAGGGCGTAAATTAATACTCACAGAAGCTGGAAATCAAATTTTTACCTATGCAGAAGAAATTTTTAGAAAAGGCGAAGAGCTGCAATCTTTTTTAAAACAAGGACAGATGCCCGAAACGTTGTTTATTAAATTAGGCGTTCTTTCAACCATGTCTCGTAATTTTATTGAAAGTTTTATCGAACCTTTATTACAAAAAAAACAGGCAAAATATACTTTAAACACTCGCAGTCAAACAAGTTTGTTAAATGGTTTAGCCAATTATCAATTTGATTTAGTGCTGACTAATATTGAAGTGAGAGGAAAAGCACGTGATCTGTGGCAAAGCCAATTATTGTCACGTCAACCTATTTCGGTCATCGGCCCTCCAGGCCTGGGCTTAAATAAATCATTTAGCCGACATTATAAAACTCAAAGATGGGTATTACCTGATATTGAGAGTCCAATTAGGGCCGGGTTTGATAGTTTTTGTTCATTAAATCAATTTCAGCCTGAAATTATTGCCGAAACAGATGATATGGCCATGTTAAGACTTCTTGCACGTGATTCTGGTGCTGTTGCGATTATGCCGGAGGTCGTTGTTAAAGATGAACTCAAGCAAGGCCGATTAGTGAAATATCTCACACTGCCTAATTTGTACGAAAATTTTTATGCAGTAACGATAAAACGACAAAGAAATAATGCATTAGCAAATGAATTAATAAGTAGAGTGATGAAAGAACATCCATTAAAATAATTCCATGGCCATAGATCCGATTTGCGGTATGACCGTGGACGAATCCACGGCCAAGTACAAAACCATTAAAGACGGCAAAGAATATTTTTTTTGTAACGCCAAATGTTTAGATAAATTTACTCATCCCGAAAAATATGTTCTAAAACCTTCTGCCGCGCCTATTCGTTATATCTGTCCTATGGATCCTGAAGTCGTTTCTGATAAACCAGGTTCTTGTCCTAAATGCGGCATGGCGCTCGAGCCCGAAATGATCACGCTCAGCGATGAAAAAAATCCTGAACTAGAGGAAATGACTTTAAAGTTTTGGATATCGGCACTGCTCTCCGTTCCGTTGGTATTACTGACTATGGCACATATGTTGCCCAACTTTCCATTTGTGCTGGAGCACTCACTTAAAACTGCAATCGAATTTTTGTTGTCTACTCCTGTTGTTCTTTGGGGAGGATGGTCTTTTTATGTTAAAGCCTGGAATTCTGTAAAAAATAAAAGTCTTAATATGTTTACCCTGATTGGATTAGGGGTCTCTGTCTCTTATATTTTTAGCGTGGCTGCACTGGGGGTCCCTGCGCTTATGCAAATTGGAGTCTACTTTGAAGCCGCGGCTGTGATTGTTACGCTGGTCTTGCTAGGGCAAGTTTTAGAACTTCGCGCCAGAGCGCGCACCAGTCAGGCTATCCAAGCTCTTTTAAAACTGGCTCCCAAAACGGCCCGCAAAGTTTTTAAAGATGCCAATAACCAAGATCGAGAACAAGATGTGCCGCTCGATCAGTTACAAGTTGGCGATTTAGTGCGTGTACGGCCGGGTGAAAAAATTGCTTTAGATGGCATTGTCGTTGAAGGAAAAAGTGCAATTGATGAATCCATGATTACCGGTGAATCCATTCCCGTCGAAAAAAATATCAATGACAAAGTGATTGGAGCCACACTCAATGGACTAGGGACGCTTTTAATAAAAATTTCTAAAACTGAATCGCAAAGTTTACTTTCACAAATTATTCAAATGGTCGGGCAGGCTCAGCGCTCTCGAGCCCCTATTCAAAAATTGGCTGATACGGTTTCAGGATACTTTGTGCCGTCAGTGATTTTAGTTTCACTCATTACTTTTGCAGTGTGGTTAATTTTTGGAACACTTTCTATGGCGCTGATTAATGCGGTGGCAGTACTGATGATTGCCTGTCCTTGTGCACTGGGACTGGCAACCCCTATTTCAATTATGGTGGCGACGGGCCGCGGGGCGACTTTGGGAGTTCTGTTTAAAAATGCCGAAGCAATTGAAACATTAAGGCAAGTCAATGTGCTGGTGGTTGATAAGACGGGCACACTGACACTGGGTAAACCTAAAGTTCAAGAATTGTTTTCAATTAATAGTCATGAGACAGATACTTTGCTGAAGGCAGCAGCTAGTTTGGAAGCGGGTAGTGAACATCCCTTAGCCAGCGCCATTTTAGAAAAAGCCAAAGAACATGATTTGCGTTTAGAAAAAGTGGTGGAATTTAAATCTTTAACGGGATTAGGCATCAGCGGTTTGATTAATGGTGAAAAAATTTGTCTGGGCAATGCACAGCTTATGAATGCCGAAAAAATTGAAATTCATTTGTTACAAGAAAAAGTAAGCCAGTTACAGGCAGAAGGCAATACGGTTGTTTATGTTTCTCAAAATAAAAAATGTTTAGGGCTCATTGCGGTTCGTGATCCCATTAAAGAATCGGCTCCTGCAGCCGTAAAAGCTCTGCACCAAATGAAAATAAAAATAGTGATGATGTCAGGAGATCATTTGAAAACGGCAGAAGCAGTTGCTAAACAATTAAATATTGATGAAACGTATGCAGGACTGATGCCAAACGATAAGGCACAAAAAATAAAAGAATTCCAAGCGCAAGGTTTTTTTGTGGCGATGGCGGGCGATGGCATCAACGATGCGCCAGCTCTGGCCCAAGCTCAAGTTGGTATTGCCATGGGCACTGGCACCGATATTGCCATTGAAAGTGCAGGAGTGACTTTAGTGAAAGGCGATTTAAACGGGGTCGTGCGGGCCATTAAATTAAGTCATGCCACCATGAGTAACATTAAACAAAATTTATTTTTTGCTTTTTTCTATAACGTTTTGGGAATCCCTGTTGCAGCCGGAATTTTTTATCCGCTGTTTGGCTGGCTATTGAGTCCGATGATTGCCGCGGCGGCTATGAGTTTTTCTTCGGTGACCGTGATTTCAAACGCACTACGGCTGCGAAAAATAGCACTGCCAAAATAATTAAACTAAGTATCCAATATAAATAATTAACACTTTGGCGCAGTACAGCTAATGTGACAATCGCGACTAAAAACAAAGTGGCGATTTCATTTATCAAACGTAACGCAAAAGAAGTTGTTTTAAATTTATTTTTCTTTATTAGTTTGTAAATTCTGCCCAAGTAGTGATGATAACCAATTAAAAAAATCACCAAACATAACTTTAAATGAATCTAGCTTTGTTGCAGACAGGCGGGTTGTTTCACAATTAATGAGATTCCAAAAATTAAAGTAAATAATATTGCAGGATAAGTTATGCCGTATATAAGCCTGCGCATCTTTATCACTAACTGATAACGCACCGTTTTATCTTTGT
>CAYMKA010000029.1:0-13342 GCA_964390935.1 uncultured bacterium | reverse complement strand
GATTGCCTTGGCCAAAATACGAGCCATCGAAGTTTTACCGGTTCCACGAGGACCATAAAACAAATAAGCATGTGACAAACGATTTTCACGGATACTATTTTGTAAAATCTGAACGACTTGGGTTTGCCCCACAATTTGTGAAAAGGTCTGCGAGCGATACTTGTTATAGAGAGACATTACACTTTCACCTTTTGCACTCGTTTTTTACCCAAATTAGTAAGGACTTCGTACTCGTTAGTGCCCATAAGACTGGCTATTTCAGTGGCATCGATATATTCCTGACCTTGTCTTCTGATCAACACCACTTCATCCCCGACTTTAACGTTTGAGTTTCCAATGTCAACCATCAGCATATCCATGGTGATACGACCCACCTGTGGAAACTTTTTACCATTAATTAAAACGTGAGTTTTATTAGATAAAATTCGCGAGTAACCATCGGCATAACCAATACAAACTGTCGCAATTTTTGTATTTTGTTTTAAAGTGAATGTAGATCCATAACTTATACTTTCGCCCGCTGACATTTCTTTTATGTAGATCACATAGGACTTTAATGTCAGTGCCTGACGATACAAACCAATTCCAATACGAACCATATTAAATTGCGACTCAGGAAAATTTTCGACTCCCGCAGTATTTGCCGCATGAAAAATAAGCGGGCGATTTATTTTTTGTTTAATTTGATTAACGATTTCATTAAATTTAGATAATTGCTGCGACGTGTAAGGATTATTTTTTTCATCTGCACAAGCAAAGTGCGTAAAAACTCCTTCCAGCTTTAAATATTTAGATTTTTCAATTTTATCGATCAATTCCAAAGCTTTTGAGGCAGAAGTTCCAATACGTCCCATTCCCGTATCAATTTTTAAATGAACTTTTAAAGTTTGATTAATATTTTTAAGTTGTTTTTCAAGTTTATCGATATACTCTTCACTAAAAACAGTTTGGGTTAATTCTAATTCCACGAGTTCTCGGGTGCTTTCGAAAGGCGGTTCGCTCAAAATTAAAATAGGCGCCGTAATGCCGGCTTCTCTAATTTCTTTGGCTTCGCCAACCCAGGCCACCCCTAAAAAAGTAGCTCCATAAGCCAAACAAGTTTCACTGACAGGCACTGCGCCTAGCCCGTAGGCATCCGCTTTCACGACAGCCATCATTTGAGTTTGAGGAGCAATTAATTTTTTAAAAGCTAAAAAATTATTTTTAATCTGTTCCAAATTTATTTCGGCAAAGGCACGTTTCACTAAAGGATTTTACTATATAATTGCACCGAGGAATTTTTTTGAAACGAGCCTTTTATCTAAAACTAGCTAACTTCGTGATTCGATTTCATAGATGGATTTTGATTGGATCTGTCATTTTAACGATTCTTTTGGCATTTATGGCCACTCAAATCAAAATCAAAACCGAATGGGTTGATTTATTACCTCAAGATTTGCCGATGGTCGAAGAACTCAAGCAAGTCATTAAAAACTACGACAGCGACAGTGGGATTGTCATTATTTTGGATGGAAACAGCCGTGCTGAGCTAATTGAAGCCTGTGAAAATTTGGCCGTAAAATTAAAAGATTCTGGTCTGATCCGCCAACTCGACTATCGCATTCCTATCGAATATTTAAATCGCAATGCTCTACTGCTTTTACCTAATTCTCATCTGGAAAGAATTTTAAGAAATTATCCGGGTCTGGGTTTTAGAAGTTTAATCACTGCAGTCAATGTCGAACTCGAGGAAAGTTACATTGATCCGGTAGGAAGTAAATTACAGAGACATCGTGCTGAAGCCAGTCACTTTCTAGAAATTTTAAAGAAATTTATTGATACGGCTTATAGTCAATTGCAACAATCTAATCTCACCCCCAGTGAAATTAAAGCCAGCATCGACAAACAGCTCTCACCACTGCCTTATATTTTATCTGCCGATCAAAAATCTCTCATGATGGTGGCCTATCCCAAAAGCCGTCAAAACGATGACGCGCCAACCATCCGAAAAATTGTCAGTGACTCGATCAAAGACAAACAAGTCATCAGTAGTTTAACGGGCGCCTACATTTTAAGTTATGACGAAATCCAAACAATCAAAAAAGACACCGTTTTATCGACTTTAATCGCCACCGTGATGCTCTTGGTGTTGTTTATGGTGACGTTTAAAATCGTTTTAATGCCTCTATATGCCATGATTCCGGTCCAAATGGCCTTAGTCTGGACATTAGCCTTTATTAACTTCCAAATCGGTCATTTAAACCTCATCACCTCATTATTTGGGGTTATCTTACTTGGCCTTGGAATTGATCAGGCCATGCATATGATTTCTCACTTTACCGAAGAGCGGGTCAGAGGCAAAACAGTCGAAGAGTCCATTCGACACACATTCGTCACGACCGCACCAGCTATTTTAACGGGATCGGTCACAACCTCGATTGCGTTCTTTTCGCTGATGATTGCAAACTTTAAAGGTATTTCAGAATTGGGGCTCTCAACAGGCGTTGGAATGATCTTTGCCTTGATCGCTGTCACTTTTATCTTGCCCTCGCTTTTGGTTTTACATGGACAAAAAATTGACAAGCATAAAAAACTAACCCCTCGTCGCCCTGTCTTTGCACTGTTAGCAAAATATGAAATGCCTTTCATTAAAAAACACTCTGAAAAAATATTAATCACCATTGGTGCGATAACTGTTTTCTTTTTTATTATGGGGACTCAAATTAAATTCGACCGCAATCCTCTGAACATGATGCCTCAATATCTAGAGTCAGTAGAAGTTTTAAAAACGATGGTCAAACGTTTTGGAATTTCTCCTGACACGGCTCTTTTAATCGCTGATAACATCGAAGAATCTCAAGAATTAACTTTAAAATTTAGTCAGCTCAATTCTATTGCGCTAGTAGATTCTATTAACTCTTATTTTCCAGCCCCTAAAGTTCAACAAAAACGTTTTGAAATCATTCAGCAAATTCGCGAAAAAATAAATAACACCCCTTACGCTGAAGTCATGACCCCTAAAGAAATTGAATTGATTTTAAATGAAATCAAACGATTCGAAATTAATATCAATAAAATTGCGGGGCTCGCCGATGTGCAAGCTTTGCCTAATATCGCTAAAACCTGCCGCCAGATTACTAAAAACGATCGTGGCAAATCTCGGGTCGATGACCTAATTGGCAAAATGGCCGGCAATCAATTGTCCTCTTTTAATAGAATTAATTTTTATCAAAGTGAATTTGAAAAAAATACCCGCAATTATTTAAACCAATTAACCAGTGTCACCCCTATTTATTATTCGATGGTGCCTGAAATTATTAAAAAAAGATTTATCGGCAAAGATGGCCGCTTTTTAATTACGCTGGTCCCCAACAATGATGTGCGCGAATCGCCATACCAAGAAGAATTTATTCGCGAAGTTCAAAAAGTTCATCCTAGAGTCACAGGGACTGTCCCTTTGTATTATCAAGCCATTAAAGTGGCTGATGATCAAAGAAAAATTGTAGCGGTCGCAACTTTCTTGGCGATTTTAGTGGTGTTATTAATCGATTTTAAAAACCCAATACGTATTGGACTCGCACTCATTCCACTTTTTGTGGGAAACATTTGGTTACTGGGACTCATGGGATTATTTGGCATCAAATACAATGTCGTTAATATGATTTCGATTCCACTACTGATTGGAATAGGTATTGATTATGGCGTGCACTACATTCACCGCTATGTTCAAGAAGGCAAAGGATCTAATCGAACGGTTCTTGAAAGTACGGGACGGGCAATCTTTTTAGCATCTCTGACGAATATCTGTGGTTTTGCCAGTTTACTGATTGCCCAGCACCGCGGACTCTATAGTTTTGGCTTGGTACTCTCTATGGGAATCTTTTTATGTTTCTTGGTGACGATTTTTATGCTTCCAGCCATGATTGAATGGCTAGAAAAAAAAGGTATAAAAATATAGTTTAGGGTAAGGAAAGGTTAGTTTATGAAAAAAACTGTAACGCTCAATAGCATCATTCCATCTGTTTTTAAGACCAGCCCCATGTTCACGATTGTATTATCAATAGGGTTTTCTCTATTAGTACTTGAGACATGCCAATTTCACGCTTATTTTTTTAATACTGACTTCAATACCAGCCTAAAAGAGCTTTTTGTAACAAAAGGCTGGATTTTGGCTTTGGCATTTTTTATGTCATTTTGGTTGCCCAGTCTGATTATTAGAAAATCAGGACCTAAAGAAATTCTAATTAACCCTCTCATTAAACAGTGGATGTTGGGGCTTTTGATCAACATTTTGGGAGTAGGATATTTTTTATATTCAAATTTAACTGCTTTAACTAATCCCATCGGAAAATACCTTTTTATCAGAGATATTTCAATTTATGGATTTTGGATCGCTATTATCGTCACCGGATTAACTATTTATGTACGTTACGTGCGTTATTTGTATACCCAAAAAGATGATCAGCCTGCCAAGATCATCGCCATTTCGGCATTTTTCTTTTTATTCATCACAACAACCAGCACTTTCATCTTTGTAGCTGATTTACTGCATCTTTCTGCCTTTTTTAACCCTGGTTTAAGTGACGCTAAGCGGGCTATTTTAGGAAATCACGTTTACGTTAAGAACTTTGGGCTGATGGCACTGCTTTTTTTAAGTTATGGATGGCATATCGGCCGCATTGCAGATCATTAAACGTATTCTTTTAGTTCAGGATAACGCTCAGAAATTTCTTTAAGCATTTTTTGCTTATTTTCATCCAAATTATTTGGACTTTGGGTATTTTTCATAGCAACAATCACGTTTCTTAAAAAGCCAAGATACTTTGATCGCTTGATAGGCGAGTCTTTAAATTTTATTTTAAATTCTTCAGGGTCAATTTGAATGAGTTCTTCCAAAATAGGCTGCGATAATTCTTTTTGGGCATGAAAAGTCTCCTTAGAACTATTTAATAGGCTCTCATTGATTTTCTGACTCATCTTATTATTCCACGGACACACATCTTGGCAAATATCGCATCCAAAAACATGTTCCCCAACCATTTTTTGCTCATTTTCGGTGAGTGATGATTTTTTTTCGATGGTTAAATAGGCAATACATTTGCGTGCATCGAGTTCATATGGCGTTAAAGCGTCGGTAGGACAAGCATCAATACAACGCTGACAACTGCCACAATGGTCTGTATCTAGTTTTATCTCTTCAGAAAATTCAATGTTCGTTAAAATTTCGGCTAAAAAAACATAAGAACCAAATTTTTGATTGATTAACAAAGTATTTTTACCAATCCAACCCAGTCCCGACAGTCGCGCGTATTCTTTTTCAAAGATGGGTCCGGTATCACAGTAGTAAATATTTTCACTCTGAGGATCTAAAGTTTTTAAATACTCTGTCAGTGATTTCATTTTTTCCCAAATCACTTCGTGGTAGTCAGTACCCCAGGCATATTTACTAATTTTGCCAATCGTCCCCTCATAATTTTGGTCTTGTTCGTATGAAGTGTAGTAATAATAACCAAGACTAATGACTGTTTTGACGGTTGGATGAATTAAAAAAATATCTTCTTTCTTAGGAAGATGTTTTTCCAAATATTGCATCTCGCCGTGCATGCCTTTTTCTAGCCATTCACGATAAGGAATCGCGGTCATTTTAGGAATGGGATGAGTCATGCCGACCAGGCTAAAACCCAGTTTTAATGCTTCACGTTTAAAATTTTGAAAATCTTGAACAGAAATAACAGTTACCTGAGTAATTTACCAATACTCCAGATGCGCTGAGCAACAGTAATAAGTCCCAAAATGGCCAAAATACTTAAAATCAGGACCCATTTTTGAGATAAAATCATGACTAAAATCAAAAACCATCGCTCTGGTCGTGGCAAAATTCCAAACTCGCCTTTTACCCCTAAACTTTCAGCCTTGGCACGTGTGTAAGAAATTAGAGATGCGGTCAAAATCGTTAAAGATCCCACCACAAAAATCTGATTTCGCACCACAAAATGATATTCATTGTGCATCGGCATAAACACCACCGCAAAAATAATCACAGCGTCCGCAATTCGATCTATCGTAGAATCAAAAAAGTTTCCGAACTCCGATTGTGTATTACTTACCCGCGCTACAGCACCATCCATCGCATCACATAAACCAGAAAGAAAGTAATAAAAGGCTGACCAGTAGAAGCTTTCGATAATAACGAAGTAAGCGCTAAGACAGGTAAAAATAAGACCTAAAAAAGTAATTTGATTAGGGGTAATTTTCAACCAAACAATCGGTTTAACAATGTAGGTAATTAACTTTTTTACTAATTCTTTGAAGCGATTCATCAGTTCAATTTTAATCAGTTATCCCCAATTTTGACAGCACAGACTTGCTAAATTAAATCGTAAACCCCTATTTTTGATCAGTCCCTATAAACAAAAACTAAAAACAGACTTACAAAACAGCTGTCTATTTTTAAACCCTTTTTAACATTTGTAGATTCAGTCAAAAAAATATAAAAATACTTTTAAAGACACAAATTAAGGAATAAACAAAAAAATAAGTCACTCTATTTTTATTTTTACAAAAGCTTCAAAAAATTAAACAAACACATAGTTTATAAATACAGCTCATTTATATTGAGTTTCAGAACAACTAGATAAAAAATACATTCGATTTTGTGTTGATGAATGACTATATATAGATGGTAGATGATTTAGAATCGCAGCCAAATATAGAGACAATAAACCCTAATTCAGAATACCGAAAAAATTACAGGTTACATAAAAAATCAATTTCCCTGCCCTTTTAAAGATTTTTGGCACTCAAAAAAATTTTAATCGGCTATCGGGACTTTTTCAAAAAACCAAAGATCAGCACCTATCAAAAGCAATCATCTTTGTAGACTGTTTTTGTACTTATTACAGAAGACTTTAATTACAAAAAACATAAACTCAACCATTAAAATAGACCTTTATGAGACCATATAAACTATCGAAAAATAATAAAAACTCTGATTTTAAAGGCTTTAAATCTGTATAAAAAATTAATAAGCTGTGAATAACTAAGGCTTGAAAAACAAACAAACTTATCCAAAAAAACAATTTATGTGGATATCCATTCGAAACAAAATCATCAACAGCACTTTTCGTAAACAATCGATTAACAAATCAATACAAATGAAGGACACAGATCAGTTTAGGGCATTAACAATAAGTGAACAGTGTAAAAACCTGTTAATAACTCTCGTTTTAAAAAGTTTAAACTGATAATCAAATTTACAACAAAATTACCAAAAAAACTGACAGCCAGTAGCTTAAATAAAGGTCCAAGCCATTTTTAAAAATATTAAGACAAAACCATTGCTTATTACTCAAACACTCTTCAAATTTCATTTAAAGAAGCCAATCCGGTAGATGCGTACTAAATAGCAGTAGATGATCTACATTTTGAGACGCCAACATTTTGTGATCTTTAGTCAGTGACCACACTGCTCTCACCAAAAAAATACATGGTTAATCAGATGTTTTTAATAAAAATTCTTTTTTGAGGTTCTCTTTTGTGTTCCCTGCTCTTTTAAAAATTAAGGCTATCGTCACAATCTATTTTCGATCATCAATAAAAAATTAAAAAATAAATTTAAATTTTTGAAGAATTAACTCCGATAGCTCGTCAAAAATTTTTAGGACCCCCAACCCCCTAAAGGGGGTGAAAAACTTTATCAAAACTGCAAAAAACCATTAAATTTTTAAAAACCAAGCTTCCCCTTCAGTGGACGGGAGGGGACGACAGTAAATTCATCTCATCTGTTACTTCGCCTTATCTTTTATAGATAGAAGCAGTGTTCAGCACAGCTTTAACTATATAAATTCAAATTTCCCTTAAAGTTGTTTAATATAAATTAACTACTGTATTTTCAGGCAATAAACTTAACAGATGCTCGACATCAAATGTTAGCGTCCAAGTCTTACCACAAGACTCGAAACGCGCTCAAAATTGTTAAATATAAAAAAAACTAAAGCATCAGACTTAAATCTGGCCTTTTAATAGACATTCACATATTAACAGGAGAGTTCCCTAGCATCACTCTATCAACACCAACACGTAACCCCCTACCCGCAGTGATGTAACGACTGTTTTAGCTGAATTGAATTACATGATATTACCGTGAGGTGAGGTTGTTTTAATCATAAAGTTCATGATTGATCGTCACTTACTGAGCATTCGACACCATGTTTTTTTAATCATCCCCACCCGACCATGTCAGTTATTCTGGTATCGTCTCTTTGAAAAATAAATATCAGAACCCTATTTTTCGTGGCAACAACGTCAGTGGACTTAGCGCCTTAAATATTTAAATTATTTTTTTGAAAAATAAATTTTTTTAAAAAAATACTCTTTTTGATCAAAATTTATTTAAAATTTCTCTTGAAAACAGACAGCCTATCGAAAAAACAGGGAATTACTTTTTGGAAGATTTATCCACAGACAAACTAGCATTAACTAGCGATTCGTATTGATTAACATATTTTTCGATAACGAAATTAACATCGAACATTTTTAATCTTTTTTGAGATTCGCTTATTAAAGTATTTCTTAACGCCTCATCTTTTAACAACTTATCGATTGTTTGTGCCAACATTTTTGAGTCTCCAGGAGCACTGAGAAGTCCATGCTTTTCACCTTCCAAAACCCATCTATAGCCGTCAATATCCGATGCAACGACTGGAATTTTGGCTCTAATAGCTTCGAGAAGGATCACTCCGAAGCTTTCTCCGCCCAGTGATGGCGCCACAAAGACATGGCTCATCTCGAACACTTTTGATAGATCAGCATCGTTTAATTTCCCTAAAAATGCGACACGATCTCCCAATTTCTGGGTGGCGTTAGCTATAACCGATTCTGTCTCGTGGGTGGTCTTTCCTGATCCGACAACGACCAGTCGTATATTTTTTTCATGAAACACTCCCCCGCTCACGGCATCGAGCAAGACATCTAGACCTTTTCGTTTTTCAAATCGTCCTAAAAACAAAATGTTCTTTTTACCGTCACGTAACCAATCAAATTGATTCGTCACTGATGGCTGAGGTACGCTGAGCGACACACAATTGGGGATAACCGATATTTGAGTCTTAGCGTCACTATTAAAAAATTTAGAGACCATACTGTGAGCAGGACCTGAAACAGCCGTGACCGCACTCAATTTTCGAAAGTACTTTTTTAAGTGCCAACCCATGAGTTGGTATGGGATGTTTTTTTGAGCAAAAGCATGAAAAGTTCCCAAAACTGGAATCGTCACCCGATTTAATAGAAACCAATTGGCGTAAGGCATAAGAGGTTCGTGCATGTGAATGACTTGTATTTTTTGATCGGATATAAACTTAAGGATTGCTTTAGGATCATTTAGCTTTAGACAAATATTAGCAGTTGATCCGTTAGCAAAAGGAAAAGCGACCGTCTCACCAATGGAATAAAAAGTAAATCCTTGAGTTTGAGACAGCTGGCCTGGCCCCATCACAAAAACTTGATGACCTTTCCCAGCCAAAGCCTTGGCATGGGTTAGAACCTGCTGGTTTACGCCTCCCGGAATCGAAAAACTATAAGGAGAGACAATACCTATTCTCATAACTGTTTCCATATTGGTTGTAGCATGCACCACTGAGTAGGATTTTCACTAATAATCTTCTCTACTCCTATAGCCACTTTTTGAGCGATAGCTTCAATAGAGTCTGACTGTGAGTAGATGATTGGGCCAAATCCCTTCGCATAGCAATCATCACCCTTATAATAGAGAGCTCCTGGCAAAAGAACTGTGCCAGTTTCTTTGGCAATTTCGATAGGACCCTGAGGAATAGTCGTCGGTTTTCCAAACAAAGTGACTGGAACACCGTGACCGGACATATCCCGGTCAGCAAGAATAGCAACAACGCCTTGTCCATTTTTTTCTAGTAATGATTTTTTAATATTTCGAAAGGCTGAGTGAGTCGAGGCAATGACATTCACTTCTTTTTTTTGGCGAGTCCGGGTAAAAAAATTAAAGAGAGCTTTATTTTCTAATTTTTCAGCCACTGCGCCAAAATAAGGTGAGTATTGGGCCATGACCGCCCCTGCCAAATCCCAATTGCCGATATGCGACGTTAAAATAATCACGCCTTTTTTATTTTGAAGAGCCGTTTGGAGTTGCTCCAAACCTCTTACCTCAACTTTTTTTAAAAAACGAGGCGACATAAACGGCAACATCAAAACTTCAAAATAGTAACGGGTATAAGTTTCAAAAACTTTTAAAATATCTGCAGATTGAGGAGCTTCTTTTTTAAGATATTCAAAAACGACTTTTAAATTTTGAAAAACGACTTCAGCTTTCGCCTTCCCCCGATGCATCGACCAGACGGCAATTTTTTTAATTAAAAACTTTCTTAAAACTGCCGGCATTAAAAACAAAACAAGACCGCAGATACGAAATAAAATCACTAAAAGCATTTTTAACCTTTAATATCTCTAAATAAATACCATTGTTCAGGGTGTTTTTCGATCAATTTCCAAAAAGATTCAGCCAGTTTTTGCATCAATTGTTTTCTATCCATTTTAAGAGTGGTGGGATTAAAAAGTTCATCACTGAAAGCATGGATAAAATCGCAAGGCTCACGATAAGCCGCTCCAAAAATACAAGCCGCTCCGGTTTCAAGAGCCAAGCGAGCAACTCCTTCTGGAAACCTCATCGGCACTCCATTGAAAACAACATTAGGTTCTCCTTTTAAAGGACGGTCAAAAACAATCACGACGATTTCTCCATTTTTTAAAGCTTGATAAGCTTTTTTTATTTCTTTGGTCGAATCAATGACACCGACTCCTAATTTCTCTCGAGTGCTTTTCACAAAGCGACCATAACCCCCTCCCAACGAATCCGCCATCACACTAACTTTCTTAGATCCAGAAAATCGCAGCAAATAATGTCCGCCTAAATCCCAGTTCCCAAAATGACCCGAGACTAAAATAATGCCTTCTTTGGTGCTGGCAAAAGCGCTTTGAAGATATTCTTCTCGTTCATTAATATTAAACTTTATTTTTTTGGTGCCTCGTAAATTAGAAGAAAGTAAAAATTCATGAATCAAAACACCATAATGCCTAAAAGAGTTTTTAGAGATCTGTTTGATTTCAGCGTCAGATTTTTCAGGAAAAAGAGTTCTAAAGTTCTTTTGGATGATCCGCTTTCTTTTGGGACTAACCTCATAAAGCCCACCAAAAAGATGCCAAAAAAAGAATTGCAGTGGCCCGGCTGGCAGTGAACTAACTAACGCCGAAAGGCCGGTAAGAAGATAGTAAAGCATTAGAAAATAAACGTGATTAGGTAGAGCAAGATTGCCCCGTACAAACCGGCTAGCACATCATCAGCCATAATGCCCCAACCACCCGGTAATTCTTGTAGCTGATAGATGCCCAGTGGCTTTTTGATATCAAAAAACCTAAAAAAGACCAACCCTAAAATGAGTAAAAAGAAATCGTAGCGCTCTAAATAAACCAGCGGTAACAACGTAATCCACTGCCCCACCCATTCGTCGATCACGACTAATGAAGGATCTGTCTTTTTAAGAAGTTTCTCTGTGACAGTCGTTAAATAAATTCCAGCCAAAGTAAGCAGAAGCGTTGCCATCACTATCTGCCCAAAAGAACATTTAAAAAACCAGACAAAGAGTAATGCCGCGACACTAGCAGCCGTTCCAGGGGCTTTGGGAAAATAACCAATTCCAAAAACACTTGAAAAACTAAGCAATAAAACACTATAGATCGAAGAAAAGAAACCTTTAAGTGTATAGATTCGGCTCAAAACAAATTGAGTATAATCTAAAAAGGCATGCAAAGAAAATCAAATCCCGCCTCAAAAATATTTTGGATCATGCTCTGCCTGGGCCTTTTGTGCTTTAAAAATAATGTTCTGGCTTTTGGTGAAAAGCCGATCGACTTAGCTCCTAAATATCAACAAGGGGTTGTCGTGACTTTAAAAGAAGTTCAAACCCAGGGCTTTGATCAAATTTTTAGTCTTAGTCTGCAAGATCCTTTTGTTTATCCTGCTTCTATCAAAAGGTTTTATCTACAGGTTACTGGTAATTTCTTTACTGCCGAAAATGACAAGATCATTGCTGATTTTATTGAGGCTGCCCACAATCGTCGTTATGAAGTCTATTTGTATCTCTCCAAACCTCAATATGCTAATGAACACGGCGAACCCACCATCACCTGGGACAGTCTCTTAGATTATCAACTCAAACAGACGTCAGAGAAAAAATTCGACGGAGCCTTTTTAGATATTCGGCCGTATCTTTTAAAAAATTGGAATGAAAATGAACGTGCCATCATGAATAAATATGTTTCACTTCTTAAAACTCTTAAAAGTCAGAAAATCTTATCGCGTGTGAATATTCCGATCATGATTACCGTTCATCCACAGTGGATTTATGAAAATGCTGACACGACGTCTCCTTATCTTTATGAACTGATGAATTATGTAAATGAAGTGGGAGTCGACACACAATCTTTTGATTTAGATCCGCTTCTAAATTCTTTAGCAGATCTAGGACGTTATTTAAAAAAGTTAAACGCTAGCTGGTATTTAATTGCTCAGAATAACTTGTGGGCCAAAAGAATATTATATAAACCCAGCACTTACTTTGCTTTTCAATTTAATAAAGCCATTGCTTTTCAAGATTTAGGATTTTGGGGAGTGATTTTTACAGACTATGAGTCTTTTAATGATTTCCATTCAAACGGAAGCCCTTTAGAAACTTCTAAACGGAAAGTCGCACGCGTCAACCAAATTATTGAAGGATCAGACAAAGATTGGAATTTTGACGACCCTTTGTATCAGGTGACAATTAGCTCAAGTAACATTGCATTGCAGATGATCCACAACGATAAATATTTGTATTTTGCCTTAAAATCAGAAATGCCACTCAAAACGTTAAAACTTTATTTTAGTCCTCTCAATATTGAGACTTCTCAAATGAAACAGGCAGTGACGATTGCTCAGATTGACTTTACGGGTGATAGACCTCGTGGAACCTGGATTTATAATCTTGGTTATCAGAAGCCTTTTTCGATTGTTTCTCATCCGATTAAAGAAAAGGAGACTCCCTTTATTGAAATTGCGATCCCTAAAGATGGTCTGCCTTTAGACAATGAGTATTATTTTGCTTGGGGAATGGAATATGACGATGGGACTTATTATTCAGAATCATTTGATCCCCTTATTCTTAATTACCATACTCTATGCGTTCTCGATTAAAGCTTTTTCTTTTTTTAGGACTGGTTGGACTGGTTTTATTAGCCATTCGGCCCGTTTTTGCCGAAGAAATGCTCTCTTTTTTGCCAGAACAAAATGAGTTCAAAACCG
>CAYMKA010000028.1:4525-13464 GCA_964390935.1 uncultured bacterium | reverse complement strand
CTAGTGATTTTATATGGTTTTTTTCAGGCGCTGATTTTGCTAATTCGCTACAAGCCCGATCGGGTGTTAGCAACGGGCGGTTATGTCACTGTGCCTGTGATCATTGCGGCAGCTCTTCTTCGAAAAAAAATATTTATTCAAGAACAAAACCGTTTGCCCGGCAAAGTGAACCGTTTTTTAAGTCGTTTTGCAGACACAGTTTTTTCAGGGTATCCCGACAATCAAAAATATTTTTCTAAAAAAGCCAAATTTGTTTTTACCGGCAATCCCCTCCGGGAACATTTACAAAATTTATCTATGCCAAGTCAAAAATCATTTCATTTATTGGTGATGGGCGGCTCGCTGGGGGCCAAAGCGATTGACGAATGGGTATTGCGTAACCAAGGCCGGTTTGATTTTGAATACACACATATTCATGCGGGAAACTACATTCATGATATGAGACCGGTTTATCAAAAAACGTCTCTTATTTTATGTCGTGCAGGAGCGATGACTCTGACTGAAATTGCTGCCCTGGGCATCCCGGCTATTTTAATTCCTTATCCGATCGCAGCTGACGACCACCAAAACATTAATGCAGAGTATTTTAAGCTGGCGGGAGGAGCGTTTGTTTATGCGCAAAATCAATTGGCCGACAGCAAAGTGATTGAGAAAATTTTGGAACTTAAAAACAACCCTGAAAATCTAAAGCAAATGTCCCTGAATATGAAAAAGGTAGGCCGCGCAGATTCTGCTGAAATAATTGCGAAATCCATTTTATAATCAACGCACTTTGAATCAAATTAGCAACCGCGTTGGCCTGTCTCATTTTCCTAAAGATCGTTATATCCATTTTGTGGGCATTGGCGGTATTGGCATGTCGGCGATTGCCCAAATTTTATTAAATCGTGGTTATTTAGTTTCCGGGAGTGATCAAAAAGATTCTTTAAATACCATTCGTTTGCGCGATCAAGGTGCGAAAATTTTTATTGGACATAAAGCTGAAAATATTCGAGAAGCCGATTGCATAGTTGTTTCATCAGCAATTGCTAAAGATAATCCTGAATTAACCGGCGCAAAAGAAAATGACATTACCATCTATCCCCGTGCGCAGATGCTAAGTATTTTGATGGATGAAAGTAAGCACCGTATTGCCATCGCTGGTACTCACGGTAAAACCACCACCAGCGCCATGACTTCGATGGTCTTGGAACAAGCCGGAGTTTCTCCCACATTTTTAGTGGGCGGTGTTTTAAATGAAAAAGGCAGTAACGCGGGTTTGGGTGGCACAGAATATTTCGTGGCCGAAGCAGATGAAAGTGACAGTTCGATTTTGCTTTTAAATCCTAATATTTTAGTGATTACCAATATTGAAGCGGATCACCTAGACCATTTTGAAAATTTAGAAGCGATTATGAAAGTGTTTGAAGCCTGTGTGGCCAATCTTCCTAAGGAAGGACTTTTGGTCTTAAATGCTGAACATCATGGCACCAAGGAATTATTAAAACGCTGTACCGAAAAAAAAATATTGCCTGAAAATGTAGTGACTTTTGGTTTTGAGCATGGCAAGTTCCAAGCCAAAAATTTACGTTCAGAAGGGCTCAATACTAAATTTTCTTTGGTTGATTCAGAAACAAAAACTTTGCAGGAAATAGAATTATCTATTCCGGGCGAACACAATGTTTTGAATGCGATGTCAGTCATTGCGGTCATGAAACATTTAGGAATTTCTTTTTCTCCTATGCTTTCAGGGTTAAAACGATTTACAGGAACAAAAAGACGCTTTCAGATTATTGGAGAGACCAGTGGTGTTTTAATTGTTGATGATTATGCTCATCATCCTTCAGAAATTTCTGCCACTCTGACTGCTGCCAGGCAGGGGTTTAACCCTACAAAGCTTTGGGCTATTTTTCAGCCGCATCGTTTTACCCGAACCTATTTTTTTGAACAGGGTTTTGCAGAAAGTTTGCAGCTGGCAGATGAGGTGATTGTGACGGATGTGTATGCAGCCAGCGAAGCTCCTATTGAAGGAGTAACTGGAGAAAATATTACGCGACGTATTACGGATAAGCCGGTGCATTATTTTCCTAAAAAAGATGAAATCGGACTCTATTTATCAAAAATTTTAAAACCAGGCGAAATGGCAGTGTTTATGGGCGCTGGAGATATTTACGCTGTAGCAAAAGATTTACACCATCGTCTCGTTCAAAAATCATTTGCTCAAATCCAGTCTCTCGATCATCGAGCGGGTCAGGACACGGATGTTTCAAACAAAATCGCTTAAAACACTCAACACATTTGGTCTGGGTGGCGAAGGACAAGTGGCTTATCCCAAAACAAGGGAAGAATTAATTGCGCTTCTTAAATCTGAACCCGAAGCTGTGATTTTAGGTGGGGGCAGTAATTCTGTTTTTCCAGACGGAACCTTTTCTAAAAAAATTATCGGCACCCAATTTGTTAATACAATAGAAGAAATTAAAAGCACTGGAGAAGTGGCCGCTGATTGCGGGGCGCGACTTTCAAAAATTTTTGATTTTGCGGCAGGCGTTCCCGCTACCGTGGGCGGAGGGGTACGTATTAATTTTGGCGCACTTAATAAAGAAGTGAGTCAGTATTTAATCAACACAACTGTTTTTGATCGGAAGACTCAAGAAATAAAGATTTTAAGTAACAAAGAGTGCTCTTATGGTTATCGCAGTTCAAGTATCAAAAAAAATAATCAGGTGGTTTTGAGCGCACGATTTAAAAAACCTGAAACTTATAATGTTTTAGAGGTCGTAAAGTGGCGCAATCAAAAACAACCTCTTTCATTTAAAAATGCCGGATCAGTTTTCAAGAATCCGCCAGGGAATTTTGCTGGCAAGTTAATTGAAGAAGCAGGATGCAAAGGTTTGCAGGTAGGTGAATTAAAAGTTTGGGAAGGTCATTGCAATATGTTTGTGAATACAGGAACCGGCACGACTCAACAGTTAGAAGAGCTGATTGCCGAAGTGCGTTCGAGAGTATTAAAACACTCTGGCGTCTCTTTAGAATTGGAGTTAGAAATACACCATGGCTAACGCGAATAAATTTAAAAATAAAAAAATAGGCGTCTTTATGGGCGGGGTTTCTCGCGAAAGTGAAATCTCGATTCGATCGGGCAAGCAGGTTTTAAGTGCACTGCAAAAACTGGGCTACCAGTGTGTTGCCATCGATCCTAAAAATGATTTATTAAAACAAGTGACTCAAAATCAAATTGAAGTTGCCTATTTGGCTCTGCACGGTCGAGGCGGCGAAGATGGTCAGGTCCAAGGCTTTTTAGAAAGCATGCAAATTCCCTATACCGGTTCCGGTGTCATGGCCAGCGCAATCACGATGAATAAAATTTTAACCAAAATGATTTTAAAGTCTTATCGTTTGCCCACTCCTGCGTTTCAAATGATTCAAGATCCGGGCCAAACAATTGAAATAGAATTTCCGCTGGTGATCAAACCCGCTCTTGAAGGCTCCAGTTTTGGAATATCGATTCATAAAACTAAAGATTCGTATGAGAAACAAATTCAAAAAGATTTTAAAAACTTTGATCATCTGTTTGTGGAAGAATTTGTAGACGGCATTGAAGTGACGGTAGGAATTGTAGGAGTAGGTGAAAAAACCAGAGCCCTGCCTGTTTTACAACTGGTCCCCAAAAATGCTTTTTATGATTTTGAAGCGAAATACACTCAGGGCAAAACAGATTTTATTTTGCCAGCACAAATAGAACCTACCGTGACCACTCAAATTCAAAATTTAGCGCTGCGGGCGCACGAGTTGTGCGGTTGTTATGGACTTTCTCGAGTAGACATGATTTTAGCGAAAGGGATCTATCCTTTTATTACTGAGATCAACTCTATCCCGGGCATGACCGAATTATCTGATTTGCCAGCGATGGCAGGCGCTGCCGGAATTTCTTTCGAAGCATTAGTGGAAGAAATATTAAATTCTGCCGGATTAAATAAGTAGATGAAGAATCAGGTTAAGCGCTTAAAACTTTTTGTCCCTATTTTTTTGATTTTATTTTTTGTTTTACAGGGCTGGCATTTTTTTACTCATTTAAATTTTTTTAAAATCAAAAAAGTTAAAATTGTTGGCAATGAATTTGTGACCACTAAAAGCATTGAAGATAGTTTTCAGTCGCCTCTAGGCCAATCTGTCTTTTTGTATCCTCAAAAAGAAATTCAGTCACAGATTTTAAAAAATAAAAGAATTGTGCAGGTTATTTTTAATTTAAAAAATATTAATCATTTAGAAATCCGTATTATCGAACGCGTGCCTTTTGCGCGCATTAATTTAGAAAATCATCAGTGGGTATTAGATATTGATGGCGAAATATTAAACAGCGATGAACATGCCGGCGAATATCAAAGTTTAGTGCAAATTCCTGAAATTATTGGCTTAACTTCTATTCGAGAAATTAAACCTTTGTTTGCTCAAATCGGTCCCTTTTTACAAAATATTTTGCGATTTTTAAAGCAAGAGCGAGTAGCCATTTATGTGGGGGATACTTTAGATTTTAAAATAGTTTTAGATCACAAAATTCCTATTAAGTTGGGAGAAAAAAATCTGTTAAATGAAAAAGCGCAAGTTTTAGAAGCCTTGTTTCCAACAATTGTTGAAAATTTTGATAAAATTAATTATATCGACCTGCGTGCTCCCAGCAGCGCAGTCATTAAGTACCGTTAGTTTTAAAAGGGGGAATCTTTGAAACATCAGCAAGTTTTGGGTCTGGATATCGGTTCGGGAAAAATTGCTGCGGTATTGTGTGAAGTAGATTCCAAAGGTTCTTTTTATATTAAAAATATCGGAACGGCCCCTTCCGTGATGATTAAAAAAGGGGCTATCAGTCCCGACGCCCATTCTGAAAGTTTGGAGTCGATTCACCAAGCGACTTATCAAGCGATAGGGAAATCAAAAAATAGAATTCCAACCCTTGTGACTCAATCGGGGCATGCTCTTTCGATTCGACGCCCTGCTTTTCAAATTAAAATTAAAAGTAAAAATCCTGTCGTTGAGAAAAAACATATTCATACACTTCAAAAAATTATTTTTCAAACAAAAGCACCCGCTGGAGAACAGGTGCTGCATCATGTTCCCGGCTTTTTTGAAGATCAACAAAATGAACTGATGCCAGATCCTTTGGGGGTACGAACAGGACTGCTTTCTCAAAACTGTTTAGTCATTAGCATGCAGCGTTCACGCTATTTATTTTTAGAAAAAGCACTTAAAAGTTTTTCTTTAGATATGCGCGGCATTCTTTATGCACCGGTGGCAACGGCTCAAATTATGTTAACAAAAGAAGAAATGAATCATGGGGTTCTGCTTGTAGAAATTGGATCCGAAGTGACCAGTGTTAACTTATTTAAAAATGGACGGCTTATCTTGTCGGATCAAATCTATGTGGCAGGTCGTCACATTGAAGCAGACATTGCTTATGCCTTAAAAATTACAACTAGCACCGCTCGTGAATTATTATTTAAGTACGCTCAAATTATGCCGGATAAATTAACCAATCAAAAAATTGAAGTAGATTCGATGCAAACCTCTGAAAAATATTTTATTACGCACGGGTACTTGGGGCGCATTGTCCAGGCGCGGGTACATGAAATTTTTAGCTTGGTGTGGAAAAAATTAGAAAACTTTAAAACAGAAATGCCTTTGCCAAGACGTTTGGTTGTGGCTGGAGGAGTTTCGCTTTTAGAAGACATTGATGTGTTTGCTAGTAAACTTTTGAATATTCCAGCACGCCGCGGTATACCCGAAGATAAATGGGATTTAATTGATGATCCACTTTATGCAACTGCGCTGGGATCTGTTTTATATGGACTGGATGAAGGACTTTTTAGAAAAAAATCTTGGTTTTAAATTATTATTCAAAAATAAAGTCCAATAGAGGTTTTTAAACCCGAAGTCAAATTTTTTAACAAAAAAGCTTTACTGGACAACTTTCTAGTTGTTATACTTCCGATCGATCGGGGGGTTCTAATGGATCAATTCGCAAAAATTAAAGTAGTAGGTGTTGGTGGCGGCGGAACAAATGCTGTTAACCGCATGATCGGTTCTGGTCTCCGTGGAGTGGAGTTTATTGCTCTTAACACGGACGGACAGGCGCTCAATGTTTCTCTCGCTGAAAAATGTATTCAAATTGGTAATCAATTAACACGCGGTCTTGGTGCAGGCAGTATCCCTAAAGTAGGTCGTGAAGCAGCAGAAGAAAGTCGTGAAGAAATTTCTACTGCTCTTGAAGGTGCTGACATGGTTTTTATTACTGCTGGCATGGGTGGCGGAACAGGCACTGGCGCATCCAGCGTTGTGGCTGACATTGCTAAAGCTCAAGGCGCATTAACGATTGGCGTGATCACAAAGCCATTCCGTTTTGAAGGCCCCGTGCGCATGACTCAAGCCGATGAAGGCATTGAACTTTTACGTAGCAAAGTGGACGCACTCATTGTGATCCCTAACGACAAATTAATGCAGGTAGTTCAAAGAAATACTTCTATTGTAGATGCATTTAAAATTGCTGATGACGTTTTACGCCAAGGCGTTCAAGGCATTGCTGATTTAATCACTATTCCCGGCCTTATTAACTTGGACTTTGCAGACATTCGCACGATTATGACTAATGCCGGTTCAGCGATGATGGGTATTGGTTCTGGTAAAGGCGAGCATCGTGCAATTGCGGCAGCCGAAGCCGCTATTTCTTCTCCTCTATTAGAAGAAACCATTAATGGTGCTAAAGGCGTGATCTTGAGTGTTTGCGGTGGATCTGACTTGTCACTGCACGAAGTTCATGATGCGGCCGATGTGATTTACAACGCGGTTGATCCTAATGCCAATATTATTTTTGGTGCCGTGGTTGATGAAAACTTAAAGGACGAAGTGTTAATTACGGTGATTGCAACGGGTTTTCATTTAAATACCAATAAAAATGCAATTCCTCGCAGAACAACAGTTGCTCAACCAGTGACATTTAATAAACCGGCAGCCAAAGAATTCAGCAGAGAATTTAACCGAGAGATTAATGAATCTGAAATCACTACCTTTAGAGAAGAAGTGAAAGCTGCTCCGAAGAAAATATTTGGCGAAGATGATATTCCAGTTGTTGAATCTGCAAGAGAATCTCAACAACCGCAAAATAATGCTAAAGATAATACTATTTTTGAATTTGCTCCAAAGGTGATTGATTTGCCTGAGCATTCAGAAGAATTTGATATTCCTGCTTTTATTCGCAACCGCGATTAAGCAGCAGTTGTTTTTGTAGATATTTTTGGGGGGATCTGTGAAAAAGAAATTTGCTTTTTTAGTTTTGGCTGCGTTTATCGCTTTTGGTTTTTTAAATCTTCCTCCTTCAATTAATGCCATCGAAAAGTTTTCTGACGTTCCCGATGATCATTGGGCGGCGCGTTCTATTTATAATGTGGTGCGGCTGGGCGTGACTCGCGGTTATCCTGACGGAACATTTCGCGGAACCTTAACGATTAATCGTTATGAACTCATGGTTTTTTTATCTAACCTCGCTATATCGCTCGAGCAAATGATGGATCAAAAATTAAATGGCACAGCGCCGATTGGCACGCCCAATGCCGGCACTGTCATTAATGATCGAGCGCTAGAAGAATTGCGTGCTGAAATTGAAACGCTTAAAGCTGCAGTGCTGCGCGGTGAAAAAACAGTTTTTGAACCTAAAAAAACAACTGGCAAAGGAGAGGGGCCTTGGAAAATTGCCGGTGGTTTTGAATTTAGGGGTCAAAATCAAACGCTGAGCACGACCGGAACTTCTACCACTAATATTTTGCCTCGTCTGAACTTGGCGTTAACAGGAAATTTCGGACGCTCTGGATTTTTATTAGACGTGGATACTGATTATCAAAATGTAAATACCAATGGTTTATTTAAAAATATTACGAGCAATGTTTTGGCGGTAAAGGGCTGGGGTAAACTGCCACTTTCTGATCAAGGTTTTCTATTGTTAGAAGGTTCTGCAGGTCCAGCAGATTATCGTATCAGTGATAGTTATCAATACGGCAGTGGCGTTCGCCAACGTGTTGTTTATCGCCCTGGTAATGCGGTTCGAGGGGAATTAAATATTTCGGGATTTATTTTGTCTAATCAATTTGAAAAAAGGGTTTCGGCTAATGGCGGCGTCGATCGAAATTTAACAACCATTGGTTATGCCTTTGATAAGGATCAAAAAAATGTTGTCTCCCTCGCGCTCGATCAATACACAGGACTGACTGCTCAAAATCAACGTTTAGTGCTTAATTTGGGTTTTGCACCCAGTAATGAAATGGCGTTATCAGGACGGATGATGACCGAAAGTCCTGCGGCCAATCAGACTGAAACATTTTATGAAATTAAATTAAAATTTAAGGCTTTGATGACCGAGCTTGATTTACAAATGGCTCAACAATCTGCCGGATTCACTAACAATGCTCCTTTTGAAATTGCTGCAGTGAATGTTTATCAATATGAAATTCTGCCTGGCACGAACGAAATAGGCTTTATGTTGAAACAAAAATTGGGTGAAATTTTATTTGCGAGACTGGGCTACTCAAACAGCTACTCTTATTCTACGACAGGCATTGATCGAGGCAGTCAAGTGGCTGGTCTTGGGCTGGGCGTTGATTTTGATTCGTTCTCTTCTTTTGCCGTTGATTATTTAAGCGTTGATTCGAGACAAACAATCAGCACTTACAGCAATGTCATTAACATGAGTTTCTTGATTAAGTTTTAAAACTCAGCGATTTAAAATTTTAAAACCTAAAATAATTAATGCCAGCACTAACGTGATGGCATTAAATAAAACAACTGAAATTGACCCAATCAAGATTCCAAAAATAACCCACACGAAAACACCAATACAAAACAGCGAATACATGATGAGCGAAATATCGTGTGTGGAATGGGTTTTCCAAACTTTAATGACCTGGGGAATAAAAGAAATG